>CANRFB010000032.1 GCA_947629785.1 uncultured Clostridia bacterium
TAAATGTTCCTGTCCGCTTGCCGCATTTCTCCGCGCGCTTGCAAACTATCTCCCATTCCTGCGGAGAAAAATATACTTTCTTAATCTTGTTTCCTTTTTTTGTTGGCATAAAAAGCTCCTTTCTAAATTTGGGGTTTTAGGGGATTTATCCCATAATATGGAAAAGTGTCCCCACTTTTCTGCGCTTGCTATATTAGTGCCGAAAACCCTCCCGACCGCCCTGACTTCGGCAATTTTACCCCTTGCCGCTCCTGCCGACTTCCATATATTCGAGAAACGGCTTTTTCAAAATGCGGTAGCTTCGCCCGACTCTAAGAATTGGGAACGGAAATTTGCCGTGGCATTTGTAAAACGACACGACAGATATTCCCATAACAGCAGCGGCTTCTTTCGCCGTGAGATAATCGCGCGGCAGTTCTCTTACACTTTCAATTGTGAGATGTTCCAAACGTTCACCTCCGTTCTGAATATCGCTTGCACGTCAAATCATTCGATCTTCGCTGCTCGTTCGGAGAGGTTAGCGTTAAGACACTTGCTGTATTCAAATACGGTTTTCAACTCGTCATTATACTTGCGGTGATTTCTGTTGTGCTTGCAGTAATCTGCGTATAGCTGTTGTATCTCTGCATCAGCTTCCTTGATACATTCGGCACAATACTCCGCTTCATCATCAGTGGTCGTTGGTTCAAGCATTTCTTCCTGACATTCGATAACCGTTTCAAACATATCATAGAAATATTCAAGCTCGTTCTCTTTGATAAGATAAGCGCAGAACGTGTTATAGCTGGTCGTGGAAAAGTCGCTGCGGTCAAACCATTTGTTCACGATCACTCGCTTGTCTGATTCGCCGGAATATGTTCCGTCAACGAGGTCTGCTACAAACTGCTCGAAAAGTTGTTCGGGTGTCAAACCTGCACTTCCTGCTTTATCGTAAAGACGTACCACATCAGCGTCTGAAAGTTTTGGCTTGAATGTTCTTGGGGCAATGGTTTTGATCTCCTTGTTTATACGCTCTGAATAAGTCATAGTTTTTTTCCTTTCATTTTCAAAATTTTTTTACCGTTCCGAACACAAGAGAGAACGGAGGACTTCTTTCCCGCTGCATAGCTTACTGCCTTTCAGCAAGAGAGGTGTTTTCGTAATCTTCAAGATCGTAATCGCATATCCAGTTCCACAAGCAGGATTTCAGATACGCTTTCGCGTGTACAATTTCTTTGTTTTCTGTGATCTGCTGCCATTTCTGCTCAAATGAAATGAAACATTCTCCGAGATAATATCTGCTTATTATGTCATTCAGCCTGTCTATCACATCATTGGAATTGATAACCTGTCCGCATATTCCGGTGTATTCTCTTTCCGTCATTTCGGCAAGGGAGCAGATAAGCGTTTCAAAAAAAGTCCTGAGATTTTCGTCATTACCCTCGGAAAAGTAGTAACTGTAACCGCATAGATACCTTAACGCCCACTTGAAAGCTCTGCTGTCCTTTTTCAGTGCATATGGCAGCTTACACGTTCTTGTTTTCCTTTCTTCCTCGTTCCAGAACTCAAAGTACCTTTCGGAAGTAGGTACTCCTGCTGACATTCGTGTATAGTCAATGCCGATAGTTTCAAGAACGTCTGCAAAAGTCATTGGTTTTGACTTTTCAACACTTTCCACATTTTCAACATTTTTTCCGCGCGATTGATCTATCACAAGAAAATTTTTCTTTGGATTTTCTTTCTTAGGTTTTATATTATCTTTAGTTTTGTTGTCCGAGGGGCAGGAACAAGTTCTCGCCTTGTGGTCGGAACAAGTTCCTGCCGTGGGGTGGGAACAGGAGGAAGTGTTCTCTGATGTTTCTGAAATTTCTTCCTGCTGATGTTCAACAGTTTCGCCGGAAGTTTTCTTTTCTGTTTCCCTTTGAGTACGCTGTTGGGATTTCTCACTGATCCTTGCTTTAGAGTTTCCGACTATCTTCTCTGAAACGGCAACACCGTCCGCTATCAGTTCCATTAACTTGTCCGTATCATTGATAATACGGAAGAAACGTTTTGCAGGCATACCTTTGTATTCACATTCGATAAGTCCGTAGTCTACAAGGTGATTGATAGCCGTTTTCTGAGCCTTTGCTCCGTATGTAGTGCTTTCCTGCAAGTCGCATATGGTTGAGTAGAACCAACCGCCCTCGTGGAGCATACCGTTCTGCGAATAGTACGTTTGCTTGGAGATAAGAGCGGAGTATATTATTGTTTCGGTCATACCGATCGCGTGAGCCAACATTCTATGAGCGGAAATAGTGTTGTCAGGGTTGAGAAGTTGGATAATGGACGAAAGACTGTAAGCGTTCATTCAGTTCGCCCCCTTTTCTGCCAAACATTCTGAAATGTTGGTATGATTGATAAGGTAGAGGACTTCCGAACGAATCTTGCCGATCTTGCTTTCCGAACATACAGTAGCAAGTTGTATCTTCCAGTCGGGTGTCGCATATAGCTTGTCTTTCATAGCTTTGCTGATGAGCAGACCGCTTTCCTGCGCCATATTCTGCATACATTCGGTAAACAGCACCGAAAACATCAGCTTGCTTTCTTCGTACACGTTATCCCGTGTCAAGACTGACTTCGGGATAAAGATCACATCACGGTTGAGTATGTCTATAAGACCGTTTATGTTGTTCCTATTTTCAGCAGTTTTTACTGTCCCTGTTGTGTTCATCTTATTTCCTCCTAAAATAAAAATATCCACCATACACTTGCATAGTGGGCAAAAAAAAAAGACTTTACTTGAACTTAATCAAGTAAAGTCTTAAACCTTATTATGTTATACAACCATTTCTGCGTATAGGGTGATGTCGTGTTTATGTTTCATTCTCTTAACGTCATTCCTTGTAAAATTCCACTGTTGTTCGGGACAAATCGTTTTTACCATCTGTCCGCCGATAGAGCCTGCTTCTCTGGAAGTAAGGTCGCCGTTATAACCGTTCTTGAGGTTAACGCCGACTTCGTTTGCAGCTTCCATCTTGAAGCGCTCCATAGTTTCTTTACCCTTTTGAGAATTTACATCTTTCATTGTGATTATCTCCTTACATAACAAATTTATATTTTATCCGCATTTCTGCGGACCGTAAACCGCGTTTTGAGGTTTGCCTTAGTATTATTTACGGTCATAAATCTATTATGTCAGGTAATTTAATGAATGATTTCCACAAAATATGATTTAAATTTATTTTTATAAAAGCATTTGTAATTTTCGGTAATGCGAGTTATTCTATAATTTTTAGCGCGCATTTTACTCCGTCAACAGCCGCGGACATTATCCCGCCGGCATATCCCGCGCCCTCGCCGATAGGGTAAAGCCCTTGCAGCGAAACCGACTCCATGCTTTCGCCGCGGGTGATTCTTACAGGCGATGAAGTCCGCGTTTCCGGTGCGGTCAGAACTGCGCCCGCGTCTCCGAAACATTTCATTTTATGGGAAAATTTTTCAAGCCCGATTCTAAGCATATCGGTTACAAATGTGGGGAAAAGTTCGTGCAGGTCACATTCCGTTACTCCGATACCGTAAGTGGGAATAACATTCGCTCCCGAAAGTCCGCCTTTTCCGTTCAGGAAATTTTCTGCCGTTGAAGCAGGGGCGTGATAATTATTTCCGCCGAGAATGTATGCGTTGCGCTCGATTTTTCGGGCAAATTCCACGCCGTCAAGAGGGGAGTTTCCGAAATCTTCCGGCGATACAGAAACGGCAATTGCCGAGTTGGCGTTCCTGCCGTCCCGCGCAAAAACGCTCATTCCGTTGGTAACGACGGTTTCCGTTTCGCTTGCCGCGGGAACTACAGTTCCGCCGGGGCACATACAGAATGTGTATACCGCCCGCTCGCCTTGCCTGTACGAAAGCTGATATTCTCCCTGTGGAAGATGGGGACTGTTCCAATAATTTCCGTAAAGGGAACGGTTCACCGCCTCTTGTGTATGTTCTATCCTTGCGCCGACCGAAAAGGGTTTCGGCTCAAGGAAAATTTTTTTGCTCAGAAGCATTTCAAATGAGTCTCTTGCGCTGTGTCCTATTGCAAGAATAAGCGCGTTGCAGGGGAGAATTTCTCCGCTTTCAAGCACCGCGGAAGTTATTTTCCCGTTTTCCGAATTGATGTCTGTAAGCTTTGTGCGGAATCTCACCGTTCCGCCAAGGCTTATTATTCTTTCGCGGACGGCTTTTATGACGTTCCTTAAAAGGTCTGTTCCGATGTGGGGCTTGGCTTTTATGAGAATTTCCTCCGGCGCGCCGAATTCCGCAAGCTTTTCCAGAACATATCCGCAAAGCGGGTCATTTATCCGCGTGGTAAGTTTTCCGTCGGAAAATGTTCCCGCGCCGCCCTCGCCGAACTGAACGTTTGTCACGGGGTCAAGCACGGCGTTTTTTATAAAATTTTCCACGGCTTCTGTTCTGCTGTCCACATCTCCGCCCCGTTCCAATATTACGGGGGAATATCCGTATTCCGCCAGAACAAGTCCTGCAAACATTCCCGCAGGTCCGAAACCCGCTATTACGACTTTCCTGTCCTTATTTTTGGGTTTTACCTGCAGGGAAATATTCCGTTCCGTTTTTGAACAGAACGGAAATTTTTTGCAGAGAAATTCCTCTTCCGCGCCGTTTTCAAGTTCCGCCCAGACCGAGGAAACAAGGCGAATTCTGCTGTTGTCGCGGGCGTCAAGAGAAGTTTTGTGTATTCCCGAACGTATGGCGTTATTTCTGTCTATACCTATAAGCCTGAACGCCTTTTTGATAATTTCGTTATTATCCGCGGAAATATCGGTTTTTACCTGAGAAATTATTATTGCCATAAATTTTCCCTATCAGTTGTTTTTAAGAGTTGCAACTATGGTTGCCCGAGGCGAAAGGTCGCCGTCCGAACCTATGCACCATATATCGCTGTGGGACGGTATGCTGAATGTTATCGGCAGTTTGCAGTAGCCCTCGCCGTCCTCAATGTTGAAACCGTTCAGTATGTCTATCTTAGCTATAATATCAATACTGCTCAGCTGCTCCATTGATTCCGCAGGACCTACAAAAATAGGCGTAACTCCGGAAGTTACAATGTTGAAATCATACTGCGACGGAGCATTTACAAGCTGAATGGACGAATTTGTAAAATGAATCGAACGCTGTACCAGTCCCTCGGACGGGCATTTCACCGTGACGGTGTGGACTTCATTCAAGTCCTGATAACCCTCCGGCAGGAAATCTTCCGTTGCAAAGGAAAATTCACTTCCGATGTCCACTTCACGCATATCAATGGTTCCTATATCAAGCGAATCAACGGAACTGTCGCCAAGAACGGCAACTTCCAGTTCGGAAACGGAAAGTTCCAATTTTTCCTTGAACGCGTCAGCGTCAAAGCTTTCCGGCGCGTTGGTTATCTGAACATTAAGCGAGACCGTTCCTTTGGTATAAACGGGAACATGGACGGTAAATTCGGATTTGTCAAAGGTAAGTTTTTCGTTTTCGTCGGCAATTGCCGTAGAACCGTTCATAAGCTTTATTGAAGTCGTTCTGAAATCCGTTGTGCTTGTCAGCGAAGCATTTTCATTTACCACTGCCGCGGCGTTTGTGATATTTTCCAGAATTTGCGCAGGACCTGTGATATTTAAGGTATTCGGAACAATAACAATATCTTCCTCGTCGCCCATAATATACCCGTCGGAAGTTTTTACGCCTGAAAGTTCGGGAGTAAGGGTCACTTCCTTGGTAATTATTTTGTCGAAATTTACATCTATTACCGCGGGTTCTATCTTTTCAATTTCAAAAGTTTTTCCCGTGGTGCAGACTATTTCTATGGGAAGTTTGTAGTCGGTGGCGTACATAACGTCTTCGGCGGAAGCGGAAGCGACAAGTTCATCCGCTTCAAGATTTCCTATTTCGCCGCGTTCGCCTTTTATATAGACCGTCACCGTTTCGTCCGATTTGTCAAGGGCTTCGTAGCCGTTTGCCTGTGCGTAAGTTCCCTCGAAATTTATCTCCACGGGAACATTGTATATGACCTTGCTTATAGACGGATATTCGCTTATTGAAACGCCGAACCATATAAGTATTGCCGCAATTATCGAACCTATTTTTATAAAAAGGTCTTTTTCAAAAAGTCGGGCAAAGAAAAGCCCTATATTGTTGAAAACATTTTTTACAGCGTCGAACATATCTTTAATTCTGCTCCTTGTTAAATTTTATCGGTAAATTTTTTCTTTTTAAAGAAGTCCATGAAACCGCTTTTGGGCTTTTCGGCTGAATTATCCTCGTCCGAGCCGCTTGATTTGGGCGGCTTGGCAGGCTTTTTGTCCTTTTCGGGAAGAATTCTTGTGCGGAGGTATTTTTTCAGGCTGTCTCTTGTAAGGTTTCGTGTAAGTTCTCCGTTTTCCGCAATTGAAATTGTACCCGTTTCCTCGGAAACCACCACAATTACCGCGTCGGAATTTTCGCTCATGCCGATAGCGGCTCTGTGCCTTGAACCGAGAGCTTTGTTTATGGTCTCCTCTTTCTGGGGTTTTGGCAGAAAGCAGGCGGCGGCAAGAATTATCCCGTCGCGCATTATGACCGCGCCGTCATGGAGCGGAGTCTTTGGGTAAAAGATATTCCCGAAAAGTTCCTTTGATGGTTCTGCATTAATAATAGTACCCGTGTCTATCTGTTCGCCGAGTTTGGTTTCCTGTTCAATAACGATAAGCGCGCCTGTGGTCGTTGCGGAAAGGTCCTCGCAGGCGTCGCAGATAGCTTCAATGGCGTTGCTCCATTTCTGCGAAAGCAGGTCGGAATTATCGCTTGCAAGGGAGGAAAAAACAGGCAGTTTTGAAACTTTTGAATGTCCCATTTTTTCGAGGAAACGCCGCAGTTCGGGCTGGAACAGCACCACTACCGCCAGAAGTCCTATATCAAAAACGCTTCTTAACAGGTATGCCATAACTTTCATTCTTACGAAACTCATTATAAGGTACACTGCGAAAATAAGCACTATACCCTTTATAAGCCCGCCTGCGCGGATCTCCTTGACGATAAGTATTCCCTTGTATATAAGGAACGCCAGAACGGCAATATCCACAATATCCCAGAATTCAATAGGCAGGATACTGTTTACATACGAGTCCATTTTATATAAAAAATCCATTTGCTCTGTCCTTTCCCGAATCATAATACATATAATATTTTACCATTTTATCTTGCAAATTTCAATAGTTTTTATAAAGAAATCTTTATTTTACAGGATCAAGTGTTATAGAGTTGAGAGTTAAGAGTTGAGAGTTGAGAGCAGGCTGAGGCGGGGAAGCCCCCGCAGGCATTTTCAGGCTTCACTTAGTAATTTCTAATTTATTGCCTGCCGTGAAGTAAAGCAAAGTTAAATCTACAAAAGCATTGAGAGCCAAGATATAAGCGTTACTGCAATATCTTAACTCTCAACTCTATTGCAAGGCTTAGCCTGCTCTTAACTTTTTGTGACTATCGGTTCGCAGAAAATGCGTATTCTGGGAAGTTTCTTAACGGTGTAGTAGTAATTCTCCGCCCAGTCGTCACCCTGCGACGGGTCGTTTTCACCGCTTGCAGGCGGCGCGAACATCTTTAATGTCATGTCACATTCGCCTGAAAGGGGAGCGTCGTAAAATGCGCTCATAAGGTCTATGCACTTTGCCGCAGGCGACCTGTAGAACCATTTCCCGTTTATCTCAAACATATAGTTTCCGTCGTCGTCATCGTCAAAATATAACTCGCAGAAGTGGGGGTTCTTTTCAAAATGCAGTGGAATGGCAATTCCGTCAGCATCTTCCGCGCCGCCCCAGCGGAGTTTTATGGGAAGCTCGATCTCGCCGCCCTGTTTCATTTCGGGCAGGAAACGTTCACTGTGTATAATTTCCTTGTAAGTTTTCAGAACGGGCTGGGGAATACCCACATCGGGATTGTTGGGGTCTTGTATCTCCAAGCCAAGACGTCCTCTGTCGCGGAACTGATAGAACGTGAACCCGCTGAACCAGTCGGCGTTTTCCTCGTCCAGAATATCGCAGAATTCCTTTACCATATCCGCTTGGTCGTATGCGCCGGTAACATCTCCGTCAGCGTTGAATTCGGACATTACCATGGGCTTTGCCGTTCCGCCGTTGAGGAATTTGTAGCGTTCAAAACTGAGTTTTGTAAGTTCGTAAATATCCCGTACCTTGCTTCTGGAATGGGAGTTTCCGCCACGTTCCGCCACATCGTAGGGCCAGCCCCAGTGAAGCGCCATGTATTTGTCTACCGACCAGATGTCCGCTTCGGGTATACATTGGGCAAATTCCTTTTCTTTCTCCATTTCTTCGCCCTTTTCGGGGTGTTCAACGCCGCCTATGCAGATTATAGTCTTGACATTGGGGGCGTATTCGTGGATAATTTTGCTGAATTTTACAAAAAAGTCCGCAACACCCTGATAATCTGTCCTTTTGGTGAAAGAGAACCAGTTGCCCGTTGCTTCGTGGTTGATACGGAGCATCATTCTTCCGAAAGTGCGCAGGTCTTTTGCAATAGCCACAAGATGCTCGTCCGGAACATTGGGGTCTACGGTTAGAGTAAGAGTAACGTCCTGACCGTGGCGGCGGAC
This sequence comes from uncultured Clostridia bacterium, assembly GCA_947629785.1. GTDB lineage: Bacteria > Bacillota > Clostridia > Oscillospirales > Ruminococcaceae > RGIG8773. Next base: position 8,585 of record CANRFB010000032.1, read on the forward strand.
ATCTCTCATGTATGTGAACGGTTCATCATCGGTATTGCCGTTTATGCCGCCCTTGTATGTAAAATAGTCGTCATAGGGGTAGTCCCACTGGAAAGAAACTTCCGCGTCTTTCATAACTTCGGAAATGCGTCCGGGCCATTCTTTATCGAGGGGGTAATAGCAGTACATAAGGCTTATGCTTCTGTGAGGTCTGCCAAGAGTGTGGAGAATGTAGTCCTGATTTACATACTCGCCGCGTTCCGAACCGTCTCCGAGGTCAACGGCGCATTTTGCTTTTCCCATGTGTATACCGTAAATCTTTTCGCTCATTGAAATACAACCTTTCGTTAATTTATACGTTGAAACGGAACAGAACCACGTCTCCCGACTGCATGACATACTCCTTGCCTTCGGAACGTACAAGTCCTTTTTCCTTTGCGGCGGTCATTGAACCGCAAGTCATAAGGTCGTCAAAGCTGACAACTTCCGCGCGGATAAAGCCCTTTTCAAAATCGGAATGAATCTTTCCTGCCGCTTGGGGTGCTTTTGTGCCTTTCTTGATAGTCCATGCGCGGACTTCGGGCTGTCCTGCGGTAAGATAGGAAATAAGCCCCAGCAGTTCGTAACCCTCTTTGATTATCCTGTCAAGACCCGAGACTTCCAGCCCCAGTTCGGAAAGGAACATTTTCTTGTCCTCTTCGTCCATGTCTGCGATTTCCGCTTCAAGCTGCGCGCAGATAGGGAGAACGGCGGCTTTTTCCTCTTTGGCGATTTCGCAGACCGTCTTGTAGTGTTCGGAATTTTCAATATTGTTCTTGAAATCGTCCTCGCTGAGGTTTGCGGCGTAAATGACGGGTTTTGCGGAAAGCAGGGGAGTGGACTTTATGATTTCTTCCTGTTCCTCGGTGAAACCGTAAGAGCGGGCTGAATGTCCGTCCTCAAGATGCTTTTTCAGGTCCTCGAGGAATTCTGCTTCGGCGGCAAATTTCTTATCGCCTTTGGCGGCTTTTTTAGCGCGGTCGATGCGCCGTTCCAGAAGTTCAATATCGGAGAATATCAGTTCCAGTTCAATGGTTTCAATATCGCGGCGGGGGTTTATCTCACCGTCAACGTGAACGATGTCGATATCCTCGAAACAGCGTACAACGTGAACGATAGCGTCAACTTCGCGGATATCTGCAAGGAACTTGTTTCCCAGTCCCTCGCCCTTGGACGCGCCCTTTACCAGACCTGCAATATCCACGAATTCCAGCGTTGCGGGCGTGAATTTGTCAGGGTGGTACATTTCTTTCAGTTTGTCAAGGCGTTCATCGGGAACGGAAACTATTCCCACATTAGGCTCTATGGTGCAGAAAGGGTAGTTTGCCGATTCTGCGCCCGCATTGGTAAGAGCGTTGAAAAGTGTACTTTTTCCCACATTAGGGAGACCTACCATACCAAGTTTCATACTATAGATTATCCTTTACTGTATAATTTCAGAAAGCAATTGAAATATCGTCGTCATCATCGTCATCGTCCTGATATTCAAAATCGAGGTCGCGGACGTAATCATCGGCGTTGAATTTCTTTCTGTTTTTTCTGCGGTTTGAACCGGAAGCGCAGAGTATTCCTACAATAAGACCGGTCAGGAAAGACGCAACAGCGATAAGTACAACCAGCCACTGTGTAAGAACGACTTCTTCTTTAGCTTTTGACAAAGTATTTTCCGTGATTTCTTTAAACATACAAAGCTCCGTTCTCCGCCGCGTAAAATTCTGCGGAAAAGCGCGGCGGGGCGAATTTTCCTGCAAAGTGCAAGCACTCACAGATATTATACAATTTTTTTCCTTGAATTGCAAGGGGGTTTCATGAAATTTTCAAAAAAGCCGGAAGATTTGTGCCATAATCCGAAAAAGACGGAGAATAAGAATCAATTGCCCTATTGACAAGTATGCTGCTATATGTTATAATTTTGTAAACAAAAAAGGTGAGATATTTTGGACAGTCGGGCAGCTGACCGATAAATTATGCTTCGGGAGGTAGTATCATGGATAACGATGTAGAGCTTCTGTTTCCTATGGAAGATATTAGTAATGAGATTGCTTCCGCAAAGGACGGGATCACAAAAGAATTTGAAGCCGCAGATCTACAGCTTGCCAACGAGATAAAAACGCAGAAGACTATTTTTGATAAAAAGTATCTGAGCGTTGACGAACAGACTAAGCGGAATGCCGCCGAACTTGCAGAACTCAATCGGAGAGCCGACAAAAACTGGGAGAATATCCTGAAACTTCAGGAAATGATGGCGCAGAATGACAAAGGCATTGAAGAAGTCAAGGAAATTCTGGCTAAGAACAGCAAGTTGCTCCGTGAAAAAGCAGATTCCCACTAAGATTAAGAAAGGATAATTATTATGGACGAAAACGAACTCTTATTCCCTCTGGAAGATGTATCGGAGTCTGTAAAGACTGACTTTGCAAACGAGATCGATGCTGAAAACAAAAAACTTGCCGACGAGATCAAAAAACAAAGATCCGTTTTTGATGAAAAAGCTGACGATTTAAGAAAAACGATCAAAGAAAACGGGGAACGGCTTGAACATATCAGAGAAATGGTCAAAAAGCATGATGAAGAACTTGCCGAACTTCAGAAAATGTTGGACGCAAATACTCAGATGCTCCGTGAAAAAGCAAATTCCCACTGATTTTTATAGGGCTGCCGTAACGGCAACCCTATTTTTTGAACGTACAGAAAGCCGTCATTGTTTCTGACTGCTTAGGAAAATATTGCCTTTTGCACTAAAATGCCGACAATGCAATTTTTTTAAAAAATATCTTGAAATATAAGGCAAAATGTGGTATAATAAAATTTACTTGCTGCTTATCTGTATGCCAACAGGAGGAATATTTAAATGAAAGAACGCTCTAAAAAGCCGTTATATCTGCCGGTTTCGCTTATAGCCGTTACGGTCATCGCCGCGCTGATCGTCAATCTTTTTATTATGACAAAAGTAAACAGCGATCAGATAGAGGAACTGGGACGCATGAGGATCGAACTTATCGCAGCCGATCTCCAGAACCGTCTCGGCGTTTGTACCGATTCCCTTAACGAAATAGGAAACCGCCTGTCAGCTCTGATGGGAACAGCTTATACCGAAGATGACCTGCGTAAGTTCCTTTCGGAGGAAAAGAAAAAGGAGATAGCTTCCACAGGCAGGACTTGCCTGAATATCTTCTGCGTGACTCCCGACGGGCGCGTGCTTATTTCCGATATGGAAACGCCTGCGGATTATGTGCTTCAGGACAGGGACTGGTACAAGGCGCTTATGTCCGCTCCAAGAGATGAGGAATACATTTCCTCGGTATATGAAGACGCATGGACGGACGGAATGTGATTTACGGTGGCGGCTTCATTTGACGGCGGCAAATTCCGGACTATAATATGAACGATATTCAGTCCTACATTTCCAAAATGAACGGGGAAAATTACGGCGACGCCATGATCGTAAACAGTGACGGAACTATTGCGGGGTATACGGACGAATCTTTTGTGGGAGAAAAGATTTCCGATCAGTTTGCGGATTATCGTGAAGCATTCCTGCTTGTTTCCTCAAATTCCGGACCTGCCGTTACGGAAAGCAATGACGGCGGGATAATTTTCGGGACTTGTACGGAAAACGACTGGTATCTGCTTCTGAAGATCAGCCGCTTTGAACTTTATAAGGATTCCTATTCGCAGTTTATCGTCAATTCCGTAATAATCGTTGCTCTTGTGGCTGTTATCGCCGTTTTCTATGTAATGGGCTACAGAGAACGCTGCCGCGCCGAGGAAGCGTTAAATACAAAGAACAAATTCATTTCAAGAATGTCCGATAAATTCCGCACACCTCTGAATAAAATAGCCGAATATGCCGATTCCATAAAAAACAGCGGCGCTTCCGCGGAATCGGCGGATATGATCCGCCTTGAAGCTTCCAATCTCGGCGAAATGATGGATAATATCCTGTATTATTCGGATATTGTTTCCACAAGGAACGAAAAAAACGCGGAAACCAAGTCCGAAAAGAAACACAAAGATCTCTCCGATAAAGGACAGCATTTTTTCCGCACACTTATTATTATAATGCTTTTAGTTACAATGTTTACTACGATCTTCCTTTGCTCACATCTGTACATAAGGAGCGCAAGTTCCAAAATGCTTGAAGAAGCGGGCGAATACAGTTATCAGATAAACAACTGGGTCACCGAACAGGAAAGCATTATGAATATGTTTGTAAATTCCATATCCGCAAATTCCGAAATGCTCAACAATTATGAGGGAATGGTAAAATATCTTGATGAAATTACCCGCCATTATAAGGGAATTTCTGCTACGTATATCGCGAATCCCGAATTTAAGCACGGTCACCCGATGGTAATGAATAACGGCTGGGTCCCCGCGGAGGATTATGTCGAAGAAGAACGTCAATGGTATATTGACGCCCTTGCCGCCGATGATTACAACATAACCGAACCGTATTACGATGCACGTACAGGCGAATACTGCATTACATTTTCAAAAGCCGTCTATACAGGCAACGGCAAACAATTCCTCGGCGTGTTTGCGGTGGATTTCTACCTTGATGTTCTTACAAATATAATCAGCAGCAATCAGGCAACGGACGGCTATGCGTTCCTTGTTGACAAGGACGGACAGGTCATAGATCACCCTAATCCCGACTATCGGGCCCCGATTATCGGGGTTATAACGACAATTTTGTAAATATCAGCAGCCTGCCTTATTATGATGTTTACACCAACAGTAAAAATATCATAAAGCCCATAAGGGATTATGACGGTAAACTGCGTATGTGTCTGGTTTTAAATGATGAATTGTCGGATTTCAGCGTTGTTGTTCTCAAAGACACATGGAAAATGTACGGCGGTATCGTTCCGTATGCACTGCTGTACATAGTGCTTTTCAGCATATGTATTATTGCGATAAACACTCTTATCAAACATATGATGAAGCGGCAGATAAAAGCAAACAAGGATCTGAAAAAGGCAGCTGCCGCCGATAAGGCAAAATCCAGTTTCCTTGCAAGAATGAGCCATGAGATACGCACGCCTATAAATGCCATTCTCGGCATGAATGAAATGATCCTCCGCGAAAATCAGAGCGACGCCATTGAGGAATATGCTCTTATACTAATCCCCAATTAAAAAGTGTACAAAAAATCAAGCAAAAACTTGCATATATGTGTTTTTGTGCTGATTTTTTGTCTACACTTTAATTAGGGATTAGTATTAATATCAGCAGCGCGGGAAATACACTTCTTGCCCTTATAAATGAGATACTTGATTTTTCAAGAATTGAGGACGGCAAGATAGAGATAATTCCCGTAAAATACGAAACGGCTTCAATGATAAGTGATCTTGTAAACATTATTTCAGAAAGAGCCGCGGAAAAGGGACTTGCTTTTGAACTTGACATTGATCCCGAAGTTCCTGCTTGTATGTACGGCGATGATATCCGCATAAAGCAGATAATTACAAATCTTCTGACAAATGCGGTAAAATACACCGAAAAGGGCGCAATACGCTTCACGGTAAAACAGACCGGGATCAACGAAGAAAATGACGATGTTACGCTTTATATTGATGTAAGTGATACGGGTATCGGTATTCATGAGGAAGATATGTCAAAACTTTTCGATTCTTTCCAGAGAATTGACGAGCAGAAAAACAGAAATGTTGAGGGAACAGGTCTGGGAATTCCCATTACCCATAATCTGCTTCTTATGATGGACAGTCACCTTGATGTCAAGAGCGTTTACGGGCAGGGATCGACGTTCAGCTTTGTTCTTCACCAGAAGCGCATAGGTCAGGAAAAGCTTGGTCAGTTTGACATACATCATCGCGCGGGAACCAAAAGAAACACGCCTGAACGTTATATTTACGCTCCCGATGCGCGGATTCTTGTAGTCGATGATAATAAAATGAATCTGAAAGTTGCCGCGGGACTTCTCAAAAGGAACGGTATCGTTCCCGACACGGCGCTCAGCGGAAAAGAATGTATAGAACTTGTAAAGAAAAACAAGTACCATATAATTTTTATGGATCACATGATGCCCGATATGGACGGAATTGAAACATTTGAAAAGCTTCGCAGCGATAGCCTTATCGGAAACGGAACTTCCGTTATTGCCATGACTGCAAACGCAGTCACGGGGGCAAGGGACGATTATCTTTCCTATGGATTTGAGGGGTATCTTTCAAAACCCATCGTTGCGGATAAATTGGAAGATGAACTAAAAAAACATCTTCCCGAAGATCTTGTTTCATATCGCTTTACGGAAGTACGGAAAAATACGGATAATGTACAGAAAACCGAGGCGCCTGTTATTGAAAAAGCAGAAGCGCCCGCCGCGGCGGCAAACGGCAATTTCCCCGATAATTGCGATTTCCTTGATATTGAAAAGGGAATGGGTTATTGCGGCGGCGATAAAGAATTATATGCCGATATGGTTGAGACGTTCCGTGCGGAAGCAAAACTTGATGAGATAGAAAAATTCTATAAAGAAAAAGATCTGAAAAACTACCGCATACTTGTTCATGCAGTCAAAAGCACCGCATTGTCTATCGGCGCGGTAAATTTGTCCGAACAGGCAAAGGCGCTTGAAAATGCGGCGAAAACGGACGATGAAAAATTCATCGAAGAAAATCACCGCCGGTTCATGGAAAGCTACAAGGAAATTACCGGAAAGATCGGCGCGGCGTTAAACGGTGAAAATTCAGGCGGAAATTCAGCCGAGGAAACCGCCGAGGATACCATTCCCAATATCCTTGTTGTAGATGACGATCCCATGAACCGTAAAGTTGCCCGGAAGCTGCTCAGCAAAATATATTCGGTCGAAACGGCTGCTTCGGGAAAAGAAGCCATGGGAATGCTTTTGTCGGGCGGAAAGCATATTGACCTTATACTGCTTGACATTCATATGCCCGAAGAGGACGGATTTGAAGTTATCAGACAGCTGAAAGCCGACAGCAAGCTTAAAGACATTCCCGTAATATTCCTTACGGCGGACGACGACCAGAACGCCGAAACAGAAGGCTTTAAAGCCGGCGCAATGGATTTTATAAGAAAGCCGTTCATTCCCGATATTATGCTCCAAAGGGTCGGCAGAATTCTGGAACTTCACCGTTTGCAGACCAGTCTTGCCAAAGAGGTAAAACGCCAGACAAAATACGCGCAGGAACGTCAGGAACGCATGGAGCGGCTTTCAAGGGAAACTGTTCTGTCTCTTGCAAAAGCTGTTGAAGCCAAAGACAAATACACCAACGGTCATTCCGAACGTGTAGCGTCTTATGCGCGTATGATAGCCGAAAAAGCAGGTATGAGCGAAGCGGATCAGAACGATATTTATTTTGTGGGACTTCTGCACGACATAGGCAAGATAGGCGTTCCCGATACGGTGATAAACAAAACATCAAGACTTACCGATGAAGAATTTGCCCTGATAAAGGAACACCCGATCATAGGCGCAAAGATCCTGAAAGATATTACCGAAATGCCCGGCATTGAAAAGGGTGCAAGATGGCACCATGAACGCTATGACGGAAAAGGTTATCCAGACGGCATAAAAGGCGAGGAAATCCCCGAATTTTCACGGATAATCTGCGTTGCCGACGCCTACGACGCAATGACTTCTACCAGAAGTTACCGTGACATTCTGCCGCAGGAAAAAGTCAGATCGGAGATCATAAAGGGCAGAGGAACTCAATTTGATCCGAAGTATGCCGATATTATGATAGAACTTATCGACCAAGACAAGGATTACAAAATGAGAGGATAAAATTACGGAAGAATTCTGCCGGTAATTTCGGAAACAACGCCATAAAAAACAGTCGGCTGTGTTATTTCACAGCCGGCTGATTTTTTATAATTCGTAATTGGTTCGCTTGTTGAATTATCGTGGGAAATTATTCGTCGTAAAGCTTATTAAGCCTTTCAAGGAACATATTTCCGATCCGTTCGTATTCCTCGTCATTGTCAATGGAAACGAGAGTTTCCTCGTCGTTTTCGTCAAATTCGGATTTGAGGACTACAAGTTCCGTGTCCGAACCCAGTTCCTGTGAGGGGTCAGCATAATATGGAACAAGGGCGTAATATCTGTCGTCTCCGACGTCCATGGTATCAAGCAGTTCAAACTGCTGTTCAACGCCGTCTTCGTCTACAAGAGTGTAGAGGTCGGCAGCCATTTCATTATCGGCGGGCATAGTATTTCCTCCTTAAATTTGGTATAGGGGGAACAGACATACCGCTTTTCCGCGTCCGAACACCCAACTATTCAATTATACAACATTTTATACACGTTTGTCAAGGTAAAATATTAACAAAAATATTGCACAAATACTGTGGAGTATTTTTTATAAAAAACTATTGACATTGTACAAAGAGTGTGGTATATTATACTCAAGGACAAAGAAACGATAAGGCAAGCAAGAACATGGAGGTCGGTTCTTTAAAACCTGATCACTGCCCACGATGGTCGGGCACGATCCTGAGCTAAGTTTTAAGACTGCATGAGTCGGATAATATCTGCGGTTTTGCAGACACCGCGAAAAGATGTTTCCGAACTTCCGATGAACTCTTGACCCAATGTCGGTAAATATTCTTTATCTCAGAGAGTCAGACCCGATGAACTATCCCGAACGTCAGTTCCTGAATCAAGTTTCACTATGATGATCACGGATAACGGGAATCTGTAAATTTATCTTGGAAAGGTTGGCGAGTCCCATGGAGAATGTAACAGAACAGCAGTTTTTTCAGACAGTCCGCAGCGGCTCGTTTACAGCTTTTACTTTGAGATAAATGTACGCGGAGTTTAAATGCAAGTGTCTTTTTTAAGACCTCACTCCGGATTTAAAAGCGATTAGCATTTATTCCTCTTGAAGTATAAAACGATTTACGTGCCGCACAGATTCAGCAATCAAGCTTGATCGTGTGGTTTTTTAATAACCTCCGCTTGATATACGGTGCATTGTGAGACTGTCAGGTGAACGTCCCCTAAAAGGGCTTTACATAAAATGCAAGTATATTTCGATGGGGGGATTTTTATACCCTGCTCGGAATACAACCGTTAAGGGGCGATGTCCTATGATGGGAGTTTATGAAGGTTTCAGATATATCATGAATTAAATTGATGGGAGTGAGACCACCTGAAAGTTTAGTTTTCTTCGGATAAAAATTCTAATGAAATGAAGGGATCGCATATGAGGAAACTTGAATATGCTTACCATGATCTGAATATCTGAATAATTTTTGAAAGAGGTGAGTCCGACAGGACAGTCATAACGGTTTTGACCGATTCCGGAAAAAATACTCTCAGAATTGAGTGATATAATATGGTAATAGTAAAGGCTTCTTATAAAAAAATCTGAAAATGCAGGAGTGAGTCCAATGGCATAGTTTGCGGCTTAAATGCCTTAATAGGTTGATTATTCCAAAAGGAGTCGGTGTACCGAACCAAAGGAATATTAATAGTTAAGGAGTGAGTCCGATGGCATAAGTCTTATTCGCTTGATATATATTTCAAAAAGGAGTTGCTGCCCTATGCGCAGGAAATTCAACCTTACGGAATATTGAATTTCAAGGAGTGAGTCCAATGGCATAAGCAAATGTCAGTCCGCTTGTTATGATCGATTTTGAAAGGAATGACCTATGAAAAATGTTCGGAGATATTTGAAAATCTGAAAGTTAGGAGTGAGTCCACCTGAACATTTAATTGTGCTGAAAAGCCATATTTAATTAATAAATACGGAGCCGCAGGATAGTTTCCCTGCGGCTTTTTGATTTTATGCAATATCTATATTTTACACAAATTTGTTTTATGAATTTTGTGTAAAATATATATTGCTTTTTTTTTTTTTTTGTGATATAATAAAAATATATATGGGTTTACATAGAAATGTAAATACCAAATTTTAAGAAAGAAGGAATGTTCATGAAACTTAAAAAACTGCTTGCGGGTATAACAGCAGTAGCCTTGGCAGTATCAGCAATGACATATTCCGCATTTGCCGATGAGGACAGTACTGCTCCCGAGCCGACAAGCACAGTAACGCAGGATTCCGGCTCTGAGAACGAAACAGTTCCTACGCAGGACAACGCCGAAAAAGTCAGCGATGAAACAGACAGCGAGGTTCAGACTGCCGAAGACGGTATAGCACCGATCTCTGATGATGTTCCTGTTGCCGTTACGAATATTGAAATACCTTTTAATCCTACCGAAGAACTTTCTATCACGATAGGAGATGTTAATGATCATGAATATGGATTTGACGGAACAGAAGGGACGGCATTGAATGTAAGTGATAAAAATATAACTTACGAAGAGCTTTCAAATTATTCTTTTACTATTGCACCTGTTTTTAATAATGACAGCGCAAATTTTGGTAAGGAAGCATATATTTTAAAAATAGTACTTAATTTTGAGGACGAAATACAGTATGGAACTACAGTAAGTTTTGATGGGACTACGACAGTACCCGGTACGCCTGAGTTTATGTGGCATTTCAGTGGTGATGAAGCTACCGGTTCTGAAAAATTATTAAGCATTGCTTACTTTGCTTCATTAGATGGAAGTTACTATGACCGTGTTACAGAGGGTCAGACTATTATTGTCAATGAAGATAAAGCTGCTGAAATAGTTAAGATTCCCTTTACCCAAGAGCCGATCGTTCTCAACGTGGAGGACGCTCCTTGGGGAAAAAATGAAGGATATACGAAGCAGGTTTCAAGAATGTATGATCTTGATTCTGCTTCTGTTGATGGTGCTGACTTTGAATCGACTAAATTTAGTGAACTCAAAAATTCAAGATTAGTCCTGTCGGGTGTATCTTTAAAAAATTGTTCTCTTGACGGTGTTAAGGCGGCTGAGGTAGGCATAAATATCAGAACCATGTGGCGTACTGTGACCGGTGACGAAGTAGAGAGGGCTTATTGGGACGGAAACATGGTTTCCGATATAAGTGTGAAATTCTCGGCTATGGATTTTTCTGAAGAGGATCATGCATCTTTCAGTGAAGATGCTGTATTAACAGGAATTTCTTATGAGGTACTTATTACCGGAGAGAAATACGGCATAAATGACATGGGTGCCGGTGATTTAGTCATAATCAACGGAGACGACAGTATGAAAACTTACACAGCTGCTTTCCCTGACGGAAAATTTGACCTTGTTGTTGAAGATACAAGCACATGGGAAGATTTTGGATCCGACATAACTGCCACAATATGGGATTCAACGGCGCTGAGCGAAGTATCCGGCATAGATTTCGGTACAACAACATACAAGGAATTAAAGGAAAGTATGTTTAAATTGACAGGTATTGAGTTAAAGAACTGCTCGTTAGGTACTGTAGACCCTGAGAAGGTAGGCATGAATGTTTTAGCAACATTCAGTTATGGAGAAAATGTGATCAATGCTACATTATACAGAGATATGAGTTATACGAGTATTACAGCATTTTTCAGTGAATTTCAAGTTGACGGAACTCTTTCTGACGATGCTGTTATTGACTCTATGGGTCTTGAATTTTGGATAAAAGACTCTGATTATCCTGAGTATGAAATGAAGATCGGCGATGTTGTTACCATCAACGCAGATAAGCAGGAAGAACCGGAAAAACCGACCGCCGGCACAAATTTATGGACCGGTTCGCTTGCAATAGATTGGAGTTCCGATCCCAATTTTATTAAAATTGAAGGAAGTAAATTTGCTGATTTAACTGCAAATGATGTTATTACAATTACACTTGCGGCAGATGGCACAGGCAGACAGCTTAAAGTTGTAGACGGTGAATGGTCAGGCGATTGCTGCTTTACAATGTCTAATGAAGTAGATACTGTAAATCTTGATGATGGTGTAACTGAATACAAGATAACAATTGCAGAAAAAGATGTTGCTGTCCTTAAACAGAAAGGTCTGGCAATACAGGGAAATGGTATCGTTGTTAAATCCGTTGATCTGCTCAAATCCGGAAGCAGCACAGTAACTCCCGAAGGACCCGCAGATCCGACTCCCTCAGAGCCTTCCGCGCCTTCTGCTCCTCTGCACAAGCCTATTGAAGTTCCTGCGGCTACGGTTGGCAGCAATAGTTCAAGTGCGGCTGACAGCGAAGCTGCTTCAACAGAAGCTTCCGAGACCGCTAAGGGCAATGGAACATCGGTTTCTTTAAAGAAGTCAACAAAGGTTTCCAAGGCTGTTATTGAAAGGGTTTCCGGAAAGGATTCCGTTGAATTTGAGCTTTCAAACGGCGCTTCTTGGGTAATTGACGGCAAAGACGTTGCCGACGTTGAGGGCATGGATCTGGGAATTACTCTCAATACAAAGACAGCTGATTCAAAGCAGCTTAAAACCGTTGCCGACGGTAAGAACACATTCCAGTTCTCGCTTAACCACAATGGCGATTTCGGATTCAAGGCTGTTGTAAATATTCCCGTTAACAAGAAGTATAACGGACAGTATGCAAACCTGTATTGGTTCCATGACGGAAAGTTTGATTTCATAGGCAGCTCCAAGGTTGAAAGCGGAATTGCAGACTTCACAATGACTCACGCTTCCGATTACGTTATCGTATTTGACAAGGAAGCATACGGCGAAGATGTTTCCGCGGCGGCAGGAATTTCCGCTGATGAAACAACAAGAACGGCTTCCGCATCGGCTGCCGCTCCTATAACAGCTGCTGTAGTTATCGCGGCTCTGGCTGCTTCCGCAGTTATCTTTGAGAAAAAAGTTTTATAAGATGATTTGCAGGTTCCCGAATTTCGGGAGCCTGCTTTTGTTCCTTTAACGGAAAACCGCCGCATTCTCATAATGAAGCGGCGGTTTTTGTTATTCATCATCTTTGTAATTTGTCATTTTAATGTTTTTCTTGAAATTCCTGCGGACTTTCCGGTATCGGAATTTGTCACGTATTTTCCCGAAAAAGTCACCGCCGAAAAACAGGACGATATTCAGCATGGAAATTATCATAAACAGCCGTATGTCCCAGAAAGAATTCAACATTCTGAGCGTCATTCCGAATGGCAGATGCGCGCTTATTGCATAAGAAACTGCATACAGCGGAACAAAATCATATATCATCATAGCAAGGTAGAACCATGCAAACCATTTCATTTTTATGGGAATGAAAAAGAACAGCAGCAGCTGACGGTTCGGGTCAAGTATTGCAATTGCAAGGAACAGTGACAGGTTCAGATATTCGTTTGAAGCATATCCGGTAATCAGCCCTGCAATTATTGCAAACAGCACTCCGGAAAAATAGTAAACGTTGAATCGGAAACTTCCCCAGAAGCTTTCCAGATTTGAACCGAATATCCAGTAGAGATACAGCCAGAACAACATTCCTATGGGGTTAGTGCTTTCGGGGATAAATATGAAGCTTATCAGCCGCCACACCTGCCCTCGGAAGATTGCGCTTCTGTCAAAGGTAAGCAGCGAGTATATAGGCAGGGTAGGGAACAGATACTGAAACGCAAAGACCAGACCCGTTCCGATAACGATATAAAGCATAAGGCTGCTTATATAATACCGCCCGAACTTTCGTTCGAGTTTATCAAGTAATTTCAATAGAAAAACCTCGTTTCAAAATATAATTAATGTTATTATAGCACTATTTTCCTTAAAATGCAATAGTTTTTGTGAATTGTTTCCAAAAATATTTTTAAGGCAGCGCAAAACTTGTATTTTATGCTTGATAATAAGTTTTTTTGCAGTAATACGTTAATATTTCAAAACCACTTACACTGAAATTTAAAATCAGTTTGGGTGGTTTATTTTTTACCTGTTTATGTTGATCGTATCAAGGGGTTTTGTAACCCTTTTGTAACTTTTATGCGAGTTTGTAACCGATTTGTAACCTTTTTACGAAATCTGTAACCGCTTTGTAACCATATTGTAACCGTTTTGTTTTTGACTTTTAAAATTGCAAATGTTATACTTAAAATAGGTAAATATTTATATTAAAAGGAGACAATAAATTGAAAACAAATATTTTTCTTATCTATAAGTATTGGAAAGCAAACAGATCACAATTTGTAAAAATGTTAATTCCGGTAGTTATATTGACCGTTCTGATACTTGCGGCAATTCTTATGGAACGCACCGAATGCCGCCGTACTTTTGAGGAAATGCTGTTCCATTACGGAACCGGCAGCTATACATATCTTGATCTTTCCGAAGAAATTCTTGACGAAATGCAGTCAGATAATCTCGTTCAGGATATGGGAAGTATTGCAGTTTGCGGCAAGCTTGGAGATGGATATCAGCAATATACATACGGCGCATATATTGACGATCGGGCGGAAGAACTGGAACATTTAAAGCTTACTGCCGGAAGATTTCCATCTGCGACCGGCGAAGTCACGCTTTACGATCATGTTCTTGAAGATCGTTTTTTTACTTCCGATCCGGAAAACTACATAGGCAAAAATATAACATTTTCAAAATATGATTTTGGCATAGGCAATGCAGCAGGCGAATGTGTCGGAAATATCGAATTAAAAATAGTAGGTATAATTGACGGAGGATATTTCAGAAATGAAAAGGAAACAAGTTCGGGTTTTATTGGGGCGGGTGATCTGAAAACAAAATCTACACCCGTAATTTATCTGTTTAAAGATAATTGTGAAATTACCGATAATACCTGCATTTATACAATAGTAAAGCTGTTTGGTTCCGATATTCAGACGCAGGAACAATCGGATAAAGAATTCAATGATTTTCTGGTAAAATATAATGAAAAATACCGTATCGCGCCTTTCAGCAGCGGCGGAATACTCACTGCGGCAAGAACAGTTACAAATTTCAGTATCGGCAGCGAAAAAGTCAGTACACGGATATATAACTCCGATACAATGACGGTGATAAATTATTTCAGCGTAATTTCTGTTATAATTTCTGCAATTTCGCTTTTTGGCATATTGTTTTCGGTAATGCCGGAAAGAATGAAGTCGCTTGAGCTTTTGAGGAATATCGGCTGTTCAAAACGCAGGACGGCAGCAATAATTTTTATGGAATGGCTGTTCCTTTTAATATGCGGAATTGCTGCAGGCAGCATTATCGGAATCGCATTATATGAATTGATTTTATTTATACAGAGTTTTATGGGACTTTCTTATCTGCGCGGATATGCTCCGGAATGGGCAGTTTTACAGGTAACGAACGATCCGTTTTTATCCGCTGTTTTATGTTCGGTATGTATGTTTGCTCTCGGATACGTAATTTATTTTGTACGTTTTATATTTAGAAAAAAACAACAGATAAAAGGCAGAAAAATTCGTTCGCTAAATAAAATACTTATAAAAATTTCTGGAAATTCTTTTGCAAATACAATGCAGATATTGTCACTTGCGCTTGTATTATTTGCGGCAGTAATGTGCTATTCATATTTTACAATAAACGGAAAAGGCAGCGGATATTTCACCGATGAAGAACTTAAAGGCGATAGGTATTATACCGATGCGGGGATAAATATGCGTGATTCGGGAGTAGATATATCCGTATATGTCAACGGTGGTGTAAGTACATTCGGATTGTCTGTTGTGGAGGATCGCGGATTGCCGTCAGAAACGCTTGACAAGATCTCGGAAATTGAAGGAGTAAGCAGTGCAGAGGGTTATGATATAAACGGAGCATTTAATATATTTTATCCTGAAGATGCAAAAGATGTTCCCTCAAAAATTACAGAATTTTACGCTCCGCTTGCGGATAACGCCGATGAAATAATTCACCCCGACGAAAGAAAATATTATATTACAGGTGCGGTATTCGGAAGTGATACTGCTATCAAACGTTTGTCGGAATATGTAATTGACGGAAAGATCGGAACATATAAAAACGGTCTGACAATGGTATTTTACGAACGCGACGGAATAAAAAATTATCCTTACAAAATAGGCGATAAGGTGAATTCAATAGCTAATGACGGCGGCATAGCCCACTGTGCTCACGATACGGAGTGGATAATTGAAGCAATTGCCGTAATTCCGGAAACTGCGCGTGATAACGATCCGATAATATATACAATATATGACAGTATGGGAATGACTTTTGCAGCGCCGCAGGAAAATGCCGTATTTGCCGAAACATATAAGTATAAATACGATCGGAGTTATATTATTCTTGATGAGGACACAAATATCGACGGTGTAACATCGCAGATAAAAGCATTACTTGATTCGTCAATGCGTGTAAATATAAAAACAATTAAGGAATGTGATGAAGCATATCGCAGCAGTTATATAAAACGTTTTGCAAGCGTGGTTTTGTTGTTTTTAATATTGATTTTAATGGCTGTTGTAGGTTATCACAGCATTATTTCAATGAAATTGCAGATCGGAAAACCTAAAATTGCAATTCTGCGCGCATTGGGACTATCGGATAAAAAGTACGGAAAAACATTTTTAATGCACAATATTTTAAATACTTTTATTTCTTGTATTATCGGAACGGGACTTGTCTATGCTTTGCGGGCTTTATTAAAATTTAAATATGAGCAGGCGCTTAATGCTTTCGGCTATCCGGAATTTGATCTGCTTAGCGCATCGGCAGAAGTATATAGAATGGTAAACGATTTGAACAGTGTTTATCTGTTAGAATATGAAATTCACAATGCCGATATTGTAATTCCGATGATAATTTTAAGCTGTATACTTCTGATAATGACAGCGGTTATGTCATATTTTATGCTTAATAAAAATAAAGGCGAAAGTATCATTTTGCAGATGAATGAACACGGGAGGGAATGATATTTGTGATAAATGGTAATTATAATTTAAGAACGTAAGTGTCGTTAAAAAAGCAGGAGGTTTTAATAGTGAAATATGATCTGAAATTAATTTTTGCATATTGGAGCAAACACAAACGACAGTCAATATCATTTTTGACAATACTTGTTATTCTTATATCCTACTTATTTATTTCGTTCAGCATGGTCCGCACGGAATTGCAGCGGATATATTATGAATCTTTTTATACCCGCAGTGAAGGAACAGAATATATTAATAGTTCTGCCGGCAATTATAATTTTATACTTTATGATGTTCAGAATATTGATATACCTCAGCTTAACAGGAACGATATTGTGTCTGAATATGGATATGTCTATACTATCGGGTATATTGGCACGGATAATTATAATTATACCGCGGGTGCATATCCGGACGAACATTCGGCAGAAATGGCAGGATCAAATTTTGTTTCAGGAAATATGCCTATAAGATCCGGAGAAATAGCAATATCGGAACTTGCACTTGAAAATATGGGAATAAGAGCAAAAGTCGGAGATAACATTTCCCTTAACACATATAATTTTGACAGAGAAAAAACAGGGGAAATAAATGCTGTTATTTCAGGTATATTTAAAGACAACGGTACTAATGAACATTGGGATACAAACGACAGGAGCAGTAATGTTGTATTTGAGCCTGTGATAATTCTTCCTATTGAAGATATTGACTGTGAAAATTCTCAGAAACATATTATGATGAAAGTGGTTGACGGTGATAAAATCCGGACATGGAGCGAAGAAAGAAATAATGAATTTTATGATTTTCTTGCTGAATGTTTTGATTCAAGCCAATGCTCAACATATGGAGTAG
>CANRFB010000033.1 GCA_947629785.1 uncultured Clostridia bacterium
ACAGCATCCCTTACATTGTAGCACATGACCTTTGAATGGGTCACTAAAAACTACCTACTATATTATACAAGGAGGAAACGCAAGGGGAGGCAAAAGCTATGGAACAGGAGGCGTTGTGATTGAACATCAATGAAGTTTTACTGTCGCGATATGTGTCGGAAATCGGGAAAAATCTGCGCTGTGAGGCATTCTGGAAATTTCATTATAAGGCTGAAAAGCAGTTTTATGTAAGAAAAAAGGTCAAAAACAACACATTTCAATCCCCGACCGGTATCTTAGGGTATCGGTCGGGGATTTTGTATTTTATACTATAAAAATCAGAAAATATGACAGGAGGATTACAATATGGCAATTTACGGATATATAAGAGTAAGCACAAAAGAGCAAAACGAGGATCGGCAGTTAATAGCAATGAATCAAGCGAACGTCCCGCCCGAAAACATTTTTATGGATAAGCAGTCAGGAAAGGACTTCAACAGACCAAACTATAAAAAGCTACTCCGCAAGCTCAAGCGCGATGATGTGCTTTATATCAAGAGCATTGACCGCCTAGGCAGGAACTACGAGGAGATTCAGCAGCAGTGGCGGCTCATCACGAAAGATAAGGGCGTGGACATCTGTGTGATTGATATGCCGCTGCTCGACACAAGGCGTGGAAAAGACCTTGTTGGAACTTTTTTAAGCGACATCGTTTTACAAGTGCTATCATTCGTCGCGGAGAACGAGCGCACAAACATCAGGCAGAGGCAAGCCGAGGGAATTGCGGCGGCAAAAGCTCGCGGGGTACGCTTCGGCAGACCGCCCGAGCCGCTGCCCGAGAACTTTTACAGCAACTATCAACGGTGGCGGGCGGGCAAAATTACCGGCACGGAAGCCGCAAAAGCCTGTAATATGCCACTTTCGACGTTCAGATACAGGGCAGAAATTTACAAAAAGTCTGCTATTTTGTAGCAGACCGTTTTTACAACAATGTGTACTTTTTTGTAAATACAAGCCAAAAAATATATGTGTGTATTATACTACATAAATTTTAAAAAATCAAGTGAGAACAAGCGATTTTTTGACAGATGTGTCGAAAAATTTACACAAATTTTCCTTTACAAAAATGTACACATTTATGTAAACATATTGACTGCACACGGTATTTTTCCGCGTAAAAACGTTTTATATGTATTTAAGGAGACCTCAATAATGACCGTAAAAAGAATTATGCCTGCGATTTTACCCTTGCTTTTTGCATTAAATCTGCTGACTTTTACCTGTTATGCCTCTGAAAACGCCTCTGTTTCCCAGGCATATGTTTTCGAAAATATAATAGACGTTTTTACACAGTCTGAATTTCGAAAAGATGATCTGAGTATAAAAATATCCAATCAGTCGGGAATCATAAAAAACTGCGGAAGCATTGCCGAGTCAGAATTGCAGATATATACAACGATCCTGGTCGATGTATCCACTTCAGTCCCGACCGAAGCCAGAGATAAAATAATAGAGGTTATAAATTATCTGATTGAGAATCTGAATACAAACGAGCAGTTCAGAATAGTAACGTTCGGTGAGCAGCTTGAAATCCTTCAGGACTTTACCTCAGACCGCTATGATTTGGCAAACGGCGCAAAGAAAATAGAGTTCAGCGCGCTGAAGTCAATGATATACGACGCGGTTTACAATACCGTTCCTCAGATTCAGCCCGTCGATGGTCAACCCTGCTTTTACCGTACGGTAGTTATTTCCGACGGTGTAGATGTAGCTTCAAGCGGAATGACCAAGGAAGAGCTGTTTTTGAAGCTTCAGGATGAATCATACCCGGTTAACGTTATAGCGGTAAGTAAGGAACAGCCCAAAGAGCCGAAGAAAGATCTGTCTGCGCTCGCAAGGATCAGCGGCGGAGTTTATTCGGACCTGGTTCCCGACTCTGACAGCAGCGCCATTGCCGATTCGATCAATGCAGAAAATATTTTCTGGATCGAGGCGGAGGCGCCTTCGCAGCTTCTTGACGGTTCAATAAGGCAGGTCGATATAACGGACGGATCTGTAAGTTTGCAGTTCGATATCAAGGTGCCGGTATTTGACATGTCTTTCGAAGAAGTTTCCCCCGAGCCGCCCGAGCAGGTTTCCGTCGTTACCGAGCCGGCTTCAAGCGAGCCTGCGGACGGCAGTGCCGCAGTGACCGGTTCAGTGAACATAAAAATAATCATTATCGCCGCAGCTGCTGCGGCAGCTGTAATTTTGCTAGTGGCAGTAATTCTTATAATTATTAAAGTAAGCAAACATTCCGGAAAAGAAAAAACAGCACAGAATGTCAGGACGGTTCTGAACCGCGAGACCGATAATAAGGAAGAAAAAACCGAGTTTATCGGCAGCGCTTACAGCGGAGGCGCATGCTGCATTATCAAGCTCAGCAGCCTAAGGAATCCGTCGGGCGGCTGGACTATTCCCGTTGAAGGAGAAGTCCTCATCGGAAGGTCTTCCGACTGCGCGGTATGCCTTGACGACAAGAGCGTTTCGCGCGAACAGTGCAAAATCGTAAATGACGGGCAGGGTCTTGCACTGGTCAATCTGAGTCAGACTAACAGAACTTTGCTGAACGGCAGGGATATAGACGGAACGGTAAAATTAAATCCCGGCGATTCGTTGAAATTCGGCCGTGAGGTATTGAGAGTAGACTATATACAGTCGGTCGGAAAGGCGCCTGACCGTATTGAGCCGGTTGAACAAAACCGCAAGAGCGATACGGAATCGCTGTTCTGAGGCGCTGAAATGAGGCTGGTCTATTCCGCGCGCTCGCATGTCGGATTTGTAAGGGAAAAAAACGAGGACAATCTTTTTGTAAACGGTATATATGCTGGTTCAGTAAGCCGAAATTATCCTTTTATTATCGACGGCTATTCTGAAAAGCCTGCCGTTTTTGCCGTGTGCGACGGAATGGGCGGCGAGGACAGCGGAGAAAAGGCGTCGCTGATTGCTGCCGATATTTTAAAAGAGTCGTCTGTTGATATAATCCGCGCGGCGCAGAAAAATACGCAGAAAAGCGTTCAGAAATATATAAACAAAGTGAACGAAAACATTCAGGAGCTGTGCAGCGGCACCGACAGGCGCATAGGCACTACGCTTGCGTTGGCAGTTATTACTGACAAGGGAGTCAGGTGCTTCAATCTCGGAGATTCCAGAATCTACAGGCTTAAAAAATCCGGACTGCAGAGGGTAACAAACGACCACACTTTTTCTGCGGATAAAGTCAGGTGCGGGATAATCACTGAGTCGGAAGCCGCTTTTGACAGCGACCGCCATAAGCTTACAAAATGCATCGGGATCGGCAGTGACCACATTGCCGAAGGGTATTCGCTTTTCAGAAAAAAGAGCAGAGTGCTGATATGTTCTGACGGTCTTACGGATATGGTTCCCGAAGATCAGATAGAAAAAATACTGCAAGATTATAAGAATACTTCCGCGGCTGCAGACGCATTGCTTGAAACGGCGCTGAAAAACGGCGGCAGAGATAATGTTTCGGTTATACTTGTTGACGTTTCCTTTATAAATGCCGTCCTGTACAGAATACTGAATAAGTTCGGAGGAAATAAGAGCATATGAAGCTGACTTTATTATCCAAGAGTGAATATACAACGCTTACTCTGCCTCAGAAGATAGCGGGGCATTATTGGCTGCGCGGCTGGAATACAGACGGGAAGATTTCGGATATAGTATGCATAGATGCTGTCCGCTCGGTTAAGGAAGGCACTGCGGATCACTGGGCGATGAAGTCTAACCGCCGATACGAGATCATCGGCAGCGAAAACAGCGCCGTTTCCGGCGTTATGCTCGATACGCTCGAACTGTACCGCATACAGAGCGCAGACAAGAGAATAAAATATACGCTTTATACCGAGCCCGTTACTCTCGACCGCCGTACTTACAGAGGGTATGATGTTTTAGGCGACGAAGTAAAAATAAAGATCGGTCGCGAGAAGGATAACAATATTTGTTATACCAACAGATTTGTATCAGGTTATCACGCTGAACTGTGCTTTTCAAAAAGCGGCATAATGCTGCGCGATCTTAACAGCACAAATAATACTTATGTAAACGGAAAGACCGTATCTGAGCAGTCTCTCGGTATCGGCGACGTTGTCTACATTCTCGGAATGCAGATAATAATAACGGGGCGGGGTATTTTTATCAACAATCCCGACGACAGCGTAAATGTCAATAGCAGCGCTTTGCGTGAATACCATACTCCTCAAACTGCAGCCGTTCAGGAAGACGAAGAATTTGAGGAAGTTCCTACGGAGTATTACTACAGGGCGCCGCGCTTTAAGCATGATATAGATACGTTTGAGCTTAAGGTAGACCCTCCGCCGGATAATCAGGATAACGATGAAATGCCGATGGTAATGGTCATCGGACCTTCAATGACGATGGGCATGGCAGCAGCTGCGAGCGGCGTGTTTGCTGTTACGAGCGCAATGGGGAGGGGCGATATCACTTCTGCGATTCCGTCGATGATCATGTGCTGCAGCATGCTTCTCGGAACGCTTATGTGGCCCCTTATAACAAAAACCTATCAGAAAAGGCTGAAAAAGCGCAAAGAGGCAAAACGCCAGGAAACTTATTCCGCATATATTGCGAATCTGGAGCAGACTCTTGCAGAGGAAACAAAGAAACAGGAGCGCATATTAAGAGAAAACGACGTAGATATCGCCATATGCGCGGGAAGAATCCTTTCCGACAGCCCGCAGATATGGGAAAGGACTCCGAAGCATTCCGATTTTCTCTGTCTAAGGCTCGGCAAGGGAAGGTTGCCTCTTAAGGCGGATATTAAATATTCCGAGCGCAGATTTTCTATCGAACAGGACAATCTTACCGAAAAGATGTATGAATTCTGCGAAACGGAGCGCTGGCTTAACGATGTCCCTATCAGGCTTCCGCTTGTTTCAAGATTTATAAGCGGCATTTATGCCGATAAGAGCGTTCTGTATTCTTACTCAAGAAACCTCATTCTGCAGATAGTCTCGCTGCATAGCTACGATGAAGTAAAGCTTGTTATGATTTATGATGAGAGCGACGAGAAAAGCTTCGATTTTGTAAGGTGGCTCCCTCATACAATGAACAACGAAAAAACCGTGCGCTATATCGCCACCGATTCCGAGGAGGCAAAGATCCTTTCAAATTCTCTCGACGGAATTATAGAGAGCCGCAAAGAGATGAGCGACAGCAAGCTCGAAGACGAACAGCCGTATTTTGTGATATTCTGCCTTGATAAAGAGCTGGCCGCAAGGACCGAATGCGTGCGCCGCATATTGGAACTGAAAAAGAACATTAAGTTTTCGGTCGTATCGATGTATGAAAGGCTGGTCGATCTTCCTAAGGAATGCCAGGCTGTTGTTGAGCTTAACTCGGGAATAGGAGCCGTAACATTCATAAGCGATGTAAGCGACCCGCCGGTATCGTTCGATATCGACAAGCCGCAGCGGATAGACATCAGGCGCATCGCAGGCGTTCTTTCAAATACATTTGTGAATCTGAGCGGTTCCGACTATGTTCTGCCGAAAAAATATACCTTTATGGAGATGCTCGACATAGGGATGATCGAACATTTCAATCTCGCCGAAAGCTGGTCGATGCACGATCCCACCAAGTCATTGGCTGCAACCGTAGGTATAGACAAATACGGAGAGCCGTTCAGGCTCGACCTTCATGAACGCGCGCACGGACCTCATGGGCTTGTCGCGGGTATGACGGGCTCCGGCAAGAGCGAGTTCATTATTTCGTATATACTTTCTATGGCAGCGTCTTTCCATCCTTACGAAGTCGCCTTTATACTTATCGATTATAAAGGCGGAGGAATGGCAAAGTCCTTTGAAAATATTCCGCATACCGCAGGTATAATAACCAACCTTGACGGCAACGGGATACAGCGTTCGCTTGCTTCAATGAGAAGTGAGCTTCATCGCCGCGAAAGAATATTCAGAGATACATCTCTTAAGCATAACGTCAGCAACATTGATATTTACAAGTATCAGAAGCTCTATCGCGACGGAAATGTAAACGAGCCTTTGCCGCATCTCTTTATCATTTCCGATGAGTTTGCCGAGCTAAAAAAAGAACAGCCCGATTTTATGACCGAGCTTACAAGTACAGCGCGTGTAGGGCGCAGTCTTGGGGTGCATCTTATCCTTGCAACTCAAAAACCCGGCGGCGTTGTTGATGATCAGATACGTTCAAACAGCCGATTCAAGGTATGTCTTAAGGTTCAGGACAGCGGCGACAGCGTTGAAATGCTCGGACGTCCCGACGCCGCCGCGCTCGTAGATACCGGCAGATTCTATCTGCAGGTTGGTTACAACGAAATCTTTGAGATGGGACAGTCCGCTTGGGCAGGCGCGCCTTATTATCCTTCTCAGAAGGTAATTAAGGATTTGGACGATTCTGTCTCGGTAATCGACACAAACGGAAGAGTGATCGCCGAAGCGAACACAAACCGCTTTGCCGCCGTTAAAGATCCCCCCAAGCAGATAGATGTCATCACCGACTATATAAGCAAATACTGCGAATCCGAAAAAATAGTGAGGTGGAAAATGTGGCTCGATCCTATACCGCCGCGTATATATGTTGATGTGCTTGCCGAAAAGTATGATTTCAAGACGGAAAGGTTTGTTTTGAACCCGGTTGTCGGAGAATACGACGATCCTTCGCATCAGGCTCAGGGGCTTTTAACTCTTCCGATAACTGAAGACGGAAACACAATAGTTTACGGCTCCGCCGGCAGCGGAAAGGCGGCATTCATCGAAGCGGTCTGCTATGCTCTGATGAATGAACATACGCCCGAAGAAGTAAACATTTATATTCTCGACTTCGGCGCCGAGACTCTTACTGAGTTTTCCGGCGCACCGCATATCGGCGATGTTATCCTTTCCTATGAGACCGAAAAGGTGAATAACCTGTTCAAGCTTTTAATCGGCAAAATGGAAACAAGAAAGAAAATGCTTTCAAAGTTCGGCGGCAATATGGTTCAGTATAACCAGAGAGCAGAAAAACCCGAGCCGAATATGGTCGTAATAATAAATAACTACGCTGCATTCAACGAGATTTTTGAAGACAGAATCGCCGATGTCGGTTATTTAACGCGAGAAGGAACAAAATACGGTATTTATTTCATACTTACCTGTACGGGCGTGAACAATGTAAAATTCAGTCTGCTCCAGAATTTTAAACGTACATATTGCCTGCAGCTCAACAATACTGACGATTATTCTACCGTTGTGGGAAAAACGGGAGGTCTGTATCCGAGCAAGTTTGAAGGCAGGGGAATTTTCAGAGCAGATAAAGACACTTTGTTTGAATTTCAAATTGCTCATGTTACCGATGAAGCCCCTTCGTATGATTATATACGCAGCTTTTCCGATGGTTTGGCAAACAAATATAAAGGCGAAAAAGCAGTACGCGTCCCTGTTTTGCCGGATACGGTTTCGGGTGAGTTTATAGCTCCGTATATTCGCAAGGGAAATCTTTCCGGATTCCCGATAGGCGTTGAAAAATCCACGCTCGATATATCTTATTATAACTTTAACCAAAGCGTAGTAACTTTAGTCCTTTCGACAAACCAGGAATGGGAGGGCTTTATCGACGCTCTCGGCAGCGCAATGTCTGAAAGCTGCGGGATAGATACCGTCGTTATATCTCCCGATGAGCCGGCAGCCAACAGATTTGCAGGCGAAAAGCTGAAAATCGTTTCCGGCGCGGAAAATTGTAAAAATACTGCGAGTGAGATATTCGAAACCGTTCTGAAAAGAAACAACGAGTATAAGGAAAAGCTTGCCGACGGCGGCGAATTGCCGCAATATGAGCCCTTGGTTGTTATAATCAAGTCGTTTGCGCATTTGAGGAATCTCCTTGAGCTTCGCAAAGCAGCCAATGATTCTGAAAAAGAGGCTTCAGACGATACTCCGCTCAACCGCCTGAATATTTCTATGGAAAAATGCAGAAAAGAATACAACGTTAGGTTTATCGTTGCAGAGAGCATCGGTGCGTTGACTCCGTCTACTGCCGAAGGCTGGTATAAGACCCATATCAACGGCAACAACGGCATTTGGGTCGGCAGCGGCATCGGCTCGCAATTCAGGCTGAATATCAATAAGAAGCCTTCTGAATATTCAGCCGATATTGAGGACAGCTTCGGATTTGTTATCAGCAACGCCTCGGCAACTCTTGTCAAGCTTTTGCAGTAGGAGGGCAGCGATGAAAAAATATCTTGTTGATGTTTATCTTCCAGCGGCAGGAAAGCATTATGATGTTTTTCTTCCGAGCAACAAGCGGATTAAGGACGTTACCGACCTATTGATAAGAATATCCGAATCCCTTTCACCGGGCGAATATAAAGGAACATCCGATTCCGTTCTCATCAATGCCGACAGCGGAGATACTTATGATAGCGGTTCAACGGTATATGATGCCGGCATACGCAATTCTTCAAGGCTTATTTTAACCTGAATTCGGCGCGTCAGCGTTGAATATATAAAAATATTTCACAGGAGGAAAAAACTATGAAATTAGTAGTAGACCCACCGGAACTGCACAAGGCGTCACAGAAGTTTGTCCAGCTGTCTGAGGATTATACAACTTTGTATAATCGCCTTATAAACACAGCCAGCACAATGGGCGAAGCTTGGAAGGCCGAGGACAATCTTGCTTTTGTTGATCAGATCAACGGTTTTTGCGATGATCTAAAGGCAATGACCGAGCATCTTCAGCAGGCATCTCAGGCACTCGAACAGCAGGCAAACAACTATGAGACGACCCGTGACAACAATGTTACCGGCGTTAAGCAGCTTGCCAATTAAAGGGGGATTATTATGGCACAGATGACTTTGGATACCGAACAGGTAATGGCTATCGCATCACAAATCGAAAGCGACAATCAGCAGCTCCTTGAACTGCTTCAGGAAAGTAAGGCAACAGTCGACGCCCTTTCTTCCTATTGGCAGGGAAAGGCCGCTGATGAAACGAGGGCTTCTTACGAGAGCTTCTCAGGCAAATTCTTCCAGCAGTATCACGACGTTCTTGAGCAGTATGTAAAATTCCTGCGTAACAACGTTGCCACTCAGTATGAGCAGGTTGAACAGATAAATACCCAGCTAGCTGACGCATTTAAGTGACCTGTACTTTACTGCGCCTCTGCTTTTGAGGCAGAGGCGCAGGATGTACGCTCATCAAGCAGGAGGTAACTCCATGAAAAAACTGGCAGTAATTTTAATTATTATCGTAACAGTAATAGGGGGAACAGGATGTATGTTTAAATATCCCAGTAAAAACATAAATGATTTGGCACTTGACTATATGAAGGACAAATATGGTGAAGAGTTTGAATATTCATCACCGTATGGCGACAGCACCACAGGTTCACATCAGCTGCTGGTAAAGAATGAAAATTACCCAAACCAAAATATATTGGTTAAAATAGATAATTACAAGAAAAAAGAAAAAGAGTTCTATGACAATTTTTTGGCTGTCAAGTATAGGATTGATGTAAAAGATTGGCTTAAGGAAAAAGCCTCTTCTGTTTATAGCGATGCAAATGTATTTATGGAAGTAAGTATATCGCCGCTTTCTTCGAATCTGCTGCCGGATTCTTCATTTGAAACATATTTTTCTGATCCGTCGGCTGAGATTCATCCGATTATTGAGATTAAAGAAAGTGACTACGAATCAGCAGAAAAGATAACTGCTTTAGCTGACATTTTCAAAGATAATAGCGGATGTTATTACGCTTCGGTAGTTTTTGTCGCCGATAATGAATACGGCTTATCGGATTATGATGATATGAAGGACAGGATGAGGAGCGGGAACTATATTCACTGCGCAAAAATTACGGGAGATAAAAGTGATTATGAAATAAGATGGTTGGAGGAGGAATAATGCCGTGGCACAATTTGATAGCAATGCTGAAGTAGCTGCTAAGCTTGAGTATTATCATGACAAACTGAACAATCTTCATCCCGGAGACAGTTTGAAAGACCTGGGCTTGAATAATTATTCTATATTAGAGACCAACTATTTCACAGTTCCTGCCGGGGAGTACAGTATTCCCGGACATGATTCCAGTATTCCGTTTGAGGAGCCTTATATTAAAGCAATAACCGTTAAAGATCCTGACGGAAATATTTATGTACACTTTTATGGAACAGGTGACGGCAACTGGCGATATAATGCAGTTGCATACAGTGATAATCCTCAGCCGTCAAGAATGCAAGAATGGGCTGCAATGTATTTTGAAGATACTGTAGCCAAAAACTATAATCCAAAAGGCGGCGCCAAATTATATGTTTCAGGACATTCTCAGGGCGGAAACATGGCTCAGTATGTCACGCTTGAATCAGAAACTTACGGCGATTATATCGAAGGCTGTATATCTATGGACGGTCCAGGTTTTTCAACTGCTTATTTAACAAATTATATCAAGAGCAAGGGCAAAGAAATATATGAAAAACGCAGAGAAAAAATATGGCAATACATAGGTGAAAATGATTATGTAAGTGCATTAGGTCAGGAGCGTGTTTACGACGAAGACCATGTTAGGTTTTTGGATTACACTGGTAAAGGATTTGATTTTGGGGCTTTTCACGGAGCAAACGGACTGGTTGACGAAAATGGGCACATTCATTTTGTTGAAAATGATAGTGCTTTGAGAAAATTCATAGTAAATTCTGTAAATAAGATTAACAAACTTCCGCCTGAAAAGCAGGCGCGGGCAGCTGAACTTACTATGATGATTTGCGAAGATTTCCTTGGAAGCGGGGAAGAGATTCGCTCTTGCATGTCGGAAGCAGATTTTAACGAATTTAAGGCAATGCTTGGACCCCTTTTAATCGATATTTTAGCGGATACTCCAGAACTGATAGTCCCTGTATTGCAAGAATGGGGTATGAGCGAACAGGTTGCTGAATCGATAGCAAATTTGATTGAAGGCATAAACAAGCTGCCTTATGATGAACGTGAACAAGTAATTAATGGGATTTTGGAAGCAGTGTCGTTTGAAAATGGGCAAATACAACCCAACTGGTCCAAAATTCCAAGTGCTGTAGTTGATGTTTGGCCGCTTATTGTAAAAAACGCTCTTACCCATCCGGAAGAAATAAGTGCAATACTGCATGAATATCATTTAGATGTCGTTTTAGGTGTAGCTATGAGCGCGGCTCCTTTTGCAGTTTGCGGATTTATGCTATCTGCGGTTGCAACAGCTTGGTTGTTTGATCAAGAATGGTTCAAGGAATTTGTTGAGTATGCTGAGCCTTTGATAGACGCGGTAGTAAATGTCGTAAAAGGCTTAACGGATATTGCAAACGATGTAAAGGAACGAGTTGTTAAATTGTTTAATTCCTTCAAGGAAGCCGTTAAGTCCATCAAAGAATGGCTCCATAACAATTTCAATGCTGGTGTGAAATATGTGGCAAACAATCCATATTTTAAAGCCAATACGGACAAGTTAAGAAACTATGCTATACGAATTAGCCGTGTTAATTCAAGACTGAGAAGCCTTGATAGTTCTATGAGAAGTCTTTATTGGCAAGTTGGCTTTTTAGACCTTTGGAAGATATTATGTGAGAATTTGATTACAAGCGGCAGTCCGACGTTAAACCAGGTAAAAAATTATTTAAATAATACAGCAGACAGAATAGATAACGCTGACAACCAAGCACGAAGATATATGGAGGATTAAATATGACGCTTAATGAATGCAGACGAGAACTCCGCTCTATAGTAAGCGAACTTCAAGATATAGAATGGGGTGTAAGGCACGATTTTAACGGAATCGGTGAGCAATTATGTGCAAACTGCATAGAAAAGATATCCGATAAGTACAGTGGAGTTTTATCTCGGCTTAACATGGTAAACCAAAATCGTTTGGCAGAATGGGTTAATAACGGAAGATAGCGAGGCAATAAGATGGAAAAGCAAGTTGTAAATACGGAACGAATAGCATTATCTGCGGAAAGGCTGCGAAATACAAACAACGCCATAGATACTGCATTCAGTAACATGAAAAGAAAAACCGACAAATTGGAAAGTAACTGGAAAAGCCGAACCGCTGATGTTGCGAAATCAGTTTTGGAAAAGATTATGCAAGATGGTGTTGATAGGTCAAAGGTTTTAAGCAACTATATTAACTTGCTTGACCAGCAGGTAAAACTTGGTTACATTAACACAGAGGATGTTAATACTACTCTTGCGGATAAATTTAAATGAGGTGAGATAATGGCTGTAGTAGAGGTTAATCATAGAATACTGATTGAGGTAGCCGATGCCATTGATTTGTATTGCTCTGCTCAGGATCGAGAAATGCGGTCTGCAGATGCTGACATAAAATCAATGCT
Organism: uncultured Clostridia bacterium; assembly: GCA_947629785.1. Taxonomy (GTDB): domain Bacteria; phylum Bacillota; class Clostridia; order Oscillospirales; family Ruminococcaceae; genus RGIG8773. Next base: position 12,369 of record CANRFB010000033.1, read on the forward strand.
TAGTTCTGATTGGGCGGGGTATGATGCCCAAGTGTTTGACTATAAATGGGAAGGCGTTGATGGGAAAAATTCAACATCTTATAAATTAAAAATTTCGCTGGAAAATTTCAGCGACGGTCTGAGAAAATGTGCGTCAATATATAAAAAAGCACAGGAAGATTCCTATACTGAAGCTAACAATCTGCCGAAATGGCTGTATTGGTAAAAGGAATTTTAACAGAAAATTATGTTGGAAAGTGCTGAAATATCTATGACCGGAAGCTTGTTGTTATCTTCAGGAATTATAATCATTTGCATCGCGCTGGTATCTGCGGCTGTTTTCTATGCTTTCCATTTTTTCCTGTCCTCAAAGCTTAAAAAGAAGCTTACGGAAGAATACGGCGCTAAGCGCGGCAGGTGAGGAATATGGCTAGGATAATAGGTTCGTTATATGAAATAATCGGTCAGCTCGGAGAAGGCGGCGGCGGTAAAGTTTACCTTGCCAATCATCTTAACCTCAAAAAAAGAGTTGTAATCAAAGCCGACAAAAGAGACATATCCGTTAAGGAAGAAGCTCTTCGGCGTGAGGTCGATGTTTTAAAAGAGCTTCGCCATACATATATCCCGCAGGTTTATGATTACTTTATAGAGGACGGAGTATCATATACCGTTATGGATTATGTTGACGGCGAAAGCCTCGACATAGCCTTGGAGCGTAAAAGAAGTTTTTCTCAGCCCGAAGTGATTCGCTGGGCAATGCAGATCCTTGACGCGCTTTCATATCTTCACAGCCCTACGCACGGCAACCCGCCGCGCGGATATGTGCACAGCGATATAAAGCCCGCCAATATAATGCTGCGCCCGAGCGGCGACGTATGCCTTATCGACTTTAACATATCCCTCGCTATCGGAATAGAAACCGCAGTCGGCAGAAGCGAGGGATATTCTTCGCCTGAGCATTACGGCTATGATTATTCGTCGCTCGGAAAAAGGGCAGACATCGAAAAAACGGAACTGCTCGATGACAAAACCGAGCTTCTTTCCGATGAAAAAAGTCGGGTGAGCTATTCGTATACTTCGGCAAAAAGAATAATCATCCCCGACGCGCGCTCAGATATCTACAGCCTCGGTGCAACCCTGTATCATCTTCTTTCGGGCAGACGCCCCGCTAAGGACGCCAAAGAGGTCGAGCCGCTTTCAAAGTCCGATTTTTCCGCGCCTTTGGTAGATATAATCACAAAGGCAATGAACCCGAATCCCGACCTAAGATTTCAGTCCGCCGACGAAATGCTTCAGGCGTTTTACGGCTTATGGAGCAAAGATCCGCGCGTTCTGCGCCAAAAGCATCGGCTCATAGCGGGAACGGTTATTCTTTCGGCGATGTTTTTGCTCGGAGGACTGACAATATTTGCAGGGCTCCGTCAGATGGAGCGTTTGCAGACCGCGCAGGTTTTGGCTGCAAATTCAGCCGAAGCGCTCGCCGCCGGCGATGTGCGTGCGGCTTTGGATAAAGCGATGTCGGCTCTTGTCGAAAACCCCGGCGCGTTTGATATTCCCTACACGCCCGAAGCTCAGCTTGCTCTGACTAACGCTCTCGGGGTCTACGACCTTTCCGACAGCTTTAAGCCTTATGCAGCGGTTGAACTTCCCTCCACGCCGTTCAGGATCGTTAAAACTCCCGATGAGACCAAACTCATTGCAACCTACGCTTATGAGCTCGCGATTTACGACATTAAGACCGGAGAGCTCATCGCTGCCTTGCCTACGCTCGATTCGGCACTGTGCGAGGTGGAATTCCTGAGTGAGAGTGAAATTTTATACGCCGGCGCAGAGGGTCTTACCGCCTACGATATTTCGTCGGGCAAGACTCTCTGGACAGCCGACCCCGCGACGGCAATAGCTGTTTCGGGCGACAAAACGGTTGCAGCGACTATCTGCCGAAACGAAAGCAGGATCAACTTTTATGATGCTGCAACAGGCGAGCTGATTTCTTACCGCGAGCTCGACGGGCATCTCAATATCCCAGAAAACGACAGATTTGCCGACGCTATGCGCGACGTTTTCGAGCTGAATGAAGACGGCAGCCTTTGCGCGGTAAGTATGAACGGCGGATCGCTTTGGGTCTTAGACATTTATAACAAATTTAACGATCTCTATATCTACGAATCCTCTGACTTCACCTCTTTCGACGGTGAATTTCTAGGCAGCATTTTCGCCTATTCAGCCTATGGGAACAAATCCGTTTTCGGAATGGTGGACGTTAAAACAAGCAGTAAGCTCGGTGAACTGAGCGCTGAAACGCCTATTTCGGTTAAAATTTTTGACGGCAAAATATATATCTCGCAGAACGATACCGTCGTAAAAATCGACGCGCGGACTTTTGAGCAGTCTCCTGCGGCTTATACCGAAAATAAAAACGTCACTGCCTTTGACGTCTCGGAAAAATACGCCGTTTCGGCAACCGGCGAAGGATTTTCGGTGTTCGGTCTCGGAGCGGGGCTCATACAGTCGGAAAGCCGCGAGATCGCGCCCGATTTTGTGCTTTCTGTGGGCGATTATGTGATCCTTGCAAACCGCAATTCCGATATTATCGAGCTTCTGAAGCTCAAGGATTACGGCGGCGCAAAGCTTTTGGACTACGACCCGCGCATTGAGCACAGCGAAGCAAGGCTTTCTTCCGACGGTTCGGTGATGCTTTTCAGCATTAAGGACTTCACGATTCTGAACTCCGACGGCAGCCTGCGCATAAGGGTCGAACTCCCCGACAGCGATAAAATTTACGACCAGCAATACCGCCACGACGGCGATTATCTCGAAGTTACATATTACAGCGGCAGGGTAGTGAACTACTCGGCAAAGGACGGGAAAGTAATCTCCGAGTCCGAGGTCCCGCCTCCCGACGAGAGCCTCGACGAGCAGTTTGAAACCGAAAACTATATTATAAACTCGCCGCTCCATGGTGTCCCCGAGGTAATAAGCAAAAAGAGCAGTAAAAAGGTCGCCGAGCTGAGGTCGGGGGATTATCTCACCTATATCACCGAGGCCGAAGGCTATATTATAGCTCAATACGTTCAGACCGACGGCAGCTTCTACGGGGTGCTGATGGATCAGGACTGCGGTGAGATCGCTATCCTCCCGAACCTGTGCGACATAAGCGGCGGCAGACTGATTTACGATTTCCCCGGCGGGAATATAAAGACTTCGCCTATTTACAGCCTCGACGAGCTGAGGGAAAAGGCGAAAAACTACGGTAATTAAGCGAAAGCTTAGTTTATAGATTCACAACTATATTGAAAGGACGGTTTTTGATGAAAATGAAAACCAAAAAGATTTTGGCAATTATTCTTACCGTTGCTATGGTTCTCTCCCTGCTGACGCAGTCGGTGTGGGCGGAAGAACTTTCAACCGAGCCTGAACAGGCTCCCGCAGCGGAAACGACATTCGATTGGACAGGAACCGGCGCAGGCGATGCTGGCATAGCTCCTATGAGTCTGCTCCCGCTCGAGTATTACGACGGCAGCGTAACTGTCGACAGAACCGAAAAGTATCCTTATGAACTGGCTGATAAAGCGTCGGGCTCTGTATATGTCTATGAAGTGCTTAAAGATTTTCTTGTCGAGAAAGGCATAATGGCAGCCGAAGATACCGAGTATAAAGGTACGATCGTTTATTCCACCAACGACAATGACTATGTCAGCGTGGGCTGGAACGATCTGATCAACGAAACGGAGTATTCGTCCGGCAATTCATATTATTTTATACTCGGAGACGGCGACCAACTGAACCCGAAAAATATAAAGATTCACCTTTGGGTTTATGTAACTTCTTACATTTCAGCCGGTGTAACGATAGACCGCACCGAAAATATTCCCGAAGAGGTTATCAACGAGCCTGCCGGCACGGTTCTGATAAGCGAGCTTATCGATGATGTCCTGCTTGAAAAGGGATTGATCACTGCCGAAAGCCCAAAATATAACGGCACGATCAAACTTCACTATAAAGGATACGGCTTTTATCAGGGCGAATATGGATATTATGATTATTGGCAGGAAGTAACGCAGGAGGACACGACCGTTGTCACGCTGTCCGGCACTCAGAGCTTTGAGTTTACTGTCGATGACGGTCTTAAAACCGACACAAGTTTCAAGAGGATAAAGGTAACTGCAAATTATACCGACATAGCGGCGGACTTTCTTGACGGGGTCGAGGCAGAGTTCTTCGGAAAAGATAACCGCCCGATAGATTCTAAGTTCGATTATTACTTCACTGTACGCGGTTATAATAACATCTACCATCGGGGAAAACAGTATTTAACCTCGAGCCAGAATGTAGATGCCGATGAAGAGGTCAAAGTAAGCCTGAAGCTTCCGGAAGGATTTACATCCGATATCCGTATATATGCCGGAATATTCACTTCTGCAAGCGAAATTGATGAAAATGCCGATATAACCGATGCGCTGACAGGCGGCGAACCGTATCGGATCAGAAAAACAAACAGCAACTATTTATACAGAAATGATTGGGCTGAAACCTTTACATTTGTAATTACGCAAAATGGCAGAACAGTTGTCATCCCTTTATATCTCCAGCTGACAAGTTATAATAATTACGTGGATATCTCCAGCGGTAATAATTTAAATACTGTAACCGTTTATGAGAGCCCTGATATTTATTACGACACCGCTATAGGTACTGCTACTTTTATTAAGAATGGCAGCTTTGACAGCCTTAATGTTACGGTAAAGGGCAGATATTATGACTATATTGGTGATGACTACGGATTTGGCAACGGCTATGAATATGACAGCGTTGTCTCGGCTTATGAGGGCAGCTTTGCTTCCGAAGAAGAGGCTGCAGCCGCAGGCGCCGAAAATATTGCTTCTATGATATTCAAAGACGAAGCGCCGTATTATAAATTAGACTGCACAAAGGGCGAAGCTCAGACCGCATATATACTGTATGGCGGCGAAATTGTAGAAGTACAGCTTAAAACCGTTGAATTTACCGTGATCGATAAATACGGTATAGTATATCATTGCAGCTTCCGTTACTGTATAGGAGAAGTTGCTTCCGATGATACTTCCTTTAATGTAAGCGGCGCCTTAACTGTAAAAGGTTCTGATTCGTATAGTGATCAGCTGAAGGCTTACAGGATAAGAAGCAGCGACGACAGCTATTATCGCAACGGTTACAGAACGCTGTTTGTACTTGGCAACGATAATGCAACCCCTGTTGCTGACGGGACTGTTATTTATCCTACGTTCAGCACCGATGATACCACAAAGATTTTCAACGGTCTCGATGCAACCGGTGAGACCGGAACAAACCGTCAGCAGATCTCCGGCGAATCGCCCGTTACATTTACAAATGGTCAGGCTATTCAGTATTCGGCGGCTTCCGAAAGCGGTACTCACCTCAAAAATTATTGGGTAACCTTTATAACTCCTTATCAGGGCGGCTCCAAGCTGTTTGTCAACGCCACCAACAACCCCGACCATTACGACAAAGAGCTGAACATACCGGTAAGAGAGGTATTCCTCAATTCCTATTATAATAATCATCATGATATTCTCTTTGCGAATGTTGGCGATGAGGATATGACGGGTATAAAGGTAACTCTGAGCGATGCGAAGGGAATTGAGCTCGACCCGTACTGGACCGTTCTCGAAGACGGAGTAAAAGCTCTTGCGCCGTTTACGAGCACAACATATAAATCATATATCAGAGACGAAAACAAACATTATATATACTTTGATGGCGAATTGCCCAATATCGCTAAAATCAGGCTCAATCCCGTGGATGAAAACTTCAGCGAAATATCCGGCACTCTGACGATTTCAGCTGACGGACAGGAAGACGTTGTCATAAAGCTCACCGGTATTGCCGGTACCCCGAGGATCGTTACCGACAAGGTTTACGACGGCGTTAAATATGTTCCGTATTCCAGCGTTATCATGACTAACAGTATGTATGAAACCGACGCTATGGAATTCAGTGTCATTAAAGGCAAGCTCCCGAACGGTATTAAGCTTCTTCCAAACGGCGAACTTTACGGAATTCCTACCGAGATCGGTGATTTTACATTCACTGTTCAGGCAAAATATACCGGCACTATAGCAAAGAACAGCGGCGACGATTATACCGATTCCCGCGAATATGTAATGCATATTGCCGACAACACCGACGAAAACGTTGACGCCGTCAATACCGACGATCAAGGTTATGAGCTCACCGACAGAGTATCCAAATATGTAACTATTTACTATACTTCGCTTGATGCAAACGGACTTCCGGTTATAGACAGGGTAGAGATCGACAGCGACCTGTTCCGCTCCGAGGGCTCCTACACCGGCGAATTCCGGGCGTTTTACATTGACGGTATAGAGCTTGCCGAAGGCGTAGATTACACTGCCGAAGAAGGCTCTACGAAGATCACAGTCCTCGCCGAGACATTCAGTCATATTGGAATCAGCGACAAAGATATTGCGCATACCCTTGCCGCAGAATTCAGAAATGAAGAAAGCGAACTTAAACGTTCCGCGCAGAACGTGTATCTTGATTATATTGAGCAGAATAATCAGAACCCGACTCCGGGTACCGGCGGTACAACTCCCGGCGGCACGACCCCCGGTTGGCAGAATCCTTCGGCAGGCAACACCGGTTCCCAGCTTCCTTCGTTTGAGGCAGTGGCAGTTAAGGTAAAAGTCGTGGATACAAACGGAGACCCGGTTCCCGGTCTGAATCTTGAATTACATTCTGTCGTAAAATACGCAACTACCGGCGCAGACGGCACTGCGGTATTTGATTCCGTTGAATTCGGACGCCATATTCTTTATGTAATGAATTCCGCATTAAGCTTCGGACCTTCGAAAACATTCACCATCGTGTCAGGTTTCGGTACAGCGCTCGACGGAAATATATTGACAGCCGAAATAGGTCAGACTATCGAGCTTACCGTTGAATACAGCGGAAACAGCCTGACGCTTCTTGGAGCGAAGTCTGAAGTTGAGATCCCGCAGGAGGGCACGGTTCAGGATACCGATGGCGAATCTTCGGAAGAAAAAGAGGAAGAAGCTTCAGATTCCGCTGAGCCGAAGGAAGAAAAGCCTTCCGAGACAGAGCCCTCGGATAACCCCGCCACGGGTATTGCTTTCGGATTTGCCGCTCTCGTTCTTGCAGCTGTCGTTGCAGTTGCAGCAAAGAAAAAATGATCAGAATAAAGTAAATCTATAAAACGACCGAATGCCCGGGTCCCTGTGTGCTATCAGCATATCCTGAAGGGACCCGGGCGGTAAGCCTTTTTAATGACAGTTATTTATTGAGAGGAAACAATGAACGATATCAGAAATTTCATCGACCCGACATACAGAATCGAATCCGAGCTCGGCTACGGCGGCGGCGGAATTGTATATAAGGCGTGGCATACTCGCCTGCAAAAATATGTTGTTATCAAAGAGCTAAAAAGCAGCTCCGCAGCCAATATTGAGGCACAGCGCAACGAAGTCGACGCCTTAAAGAATGTAAAAAGCGCATATCTACCGCAAGTAATAGATTTTATCAGCGAAGGCGGCAGAGTGTTTACTGTAATGGAATTTGTCGAGGGAGAAAGCCTCGACAAAGCCCTTGAACGGGGACAAAAATTTTCACAGCCGCAGGTAGTAAAATGGTTTTCACAACTTGCTTCAGCACTATCTGTTATACATAAGAAAAATATCTGTCACAGAGACATAAAACCGGCAAACATCATGCTTCTTCCGAGCGGTGATGTTTGCCTTATTGACTTTAATGCGGCCCTTATCAACGGCAACGATGTCCGCCTTATAAGCCGTAGCTTAGGTTATGCTTCTCCAGAACAGTATGATATATATGAGCGCTATAAAAATAAGCGCAGTGCTCCCATAGTTTACGGCAACCCATCCGTTATAGCAGGAACGTCAAATACCTTCGACGGCGACAAAACGGAATTGCTTGCAGAAGGCGACAAAACGGAATTGCTCACAGATGACGGAAAAACTGAGCTTCTTTCCGACAGCACAACGCAGCAAGCCTATGACCCTGAAAAAACAGAGCTAGTACCCACAGTGACCGACGACAGGATAGACTGGAAACGCTCAGATATCTACAGCCTTGGTGCAACGATGTACCATCTTCTTACTGGCGTAAAGCCGCCGCAGAAGGCATCCGAACTTAAACCTGTTTCAAAGTTCGGGCATTACAGCGAGGGCATAGTCAGCATAATCACTCAGTGTACCGAAATCGACCCCCAAAAGCGCTTTCCGAGCACCCAGCAGCTTTATAACGCTCTTGCCGATATCAGAAAGCTTGATACCCGCTGGCGTGTTGCTCGGTCAAAGATGATTGCAGCGGGAATCATTCTGCCGCTTTCCTTTGCGTTGTTTGCCGGAACGACTGTATTCGGATATAGCACGATGGCGCAGGAAAAAGAAGAACGCTACTACAGCGCAGTATATGAGATCGTCAACGGTTCTGACCCTCAGAGTTCCTATAATGCCGCGCTTTCAATGTTCTGGGACAGGATAGACCCTTACCGCGCCATGGCGGAGCGCCTTTGGCAGGACGGCGATATCGAGGGCTGCCGTGAATATATACTCTCGAACCTCGGAAATATCGCCGAGTTTCAGGCTGTGGCGGAAGTGCAGGGCGATTACGGCGATATTTATTATATTCTCGGCAACACATATTACAATCGCCCCGGAGATCCCGATTACGAGTCTGCAAAGAGCGCGTTTGAGATCGCGGTAAAGTATGTAAAAGACGAACCGATATACTACCGAGACTATGCTGTAAGTCTTGCGAGAACGGGCGATATAAACGGCGCAGAAGATATCATTTCAAAAGCTGAATCCCTCGGGCTCGACAGCGAAAGCCTTGACCTTTTAAACGGAGAAATATCATTTGCAAATCGCGACTATGAGCAGTCGGTAGAATATCTTATCAAGGCGACCGACAGCGGCGACGAATATATGAGGTACCGCGCCTATCATACTATCGACGAGGCCTACAGGCTTCTCGGTCAGACCGAAAAATCGATAGAGATATTGAACGAAAGCCTCGGCAGGATCCCGCTGAACCGCGTAAACGAAATGAAGGAGAGACTTGCAGATTCCTATACAAGCGCAGAGGACTACGGTAATGCTATAGCGCTGTTTGAGGAGCTCAACACAGGTGTTCCGCAGTTCCACATAATGCAGGATCTCGCTATTCTTTATCAGTACACCGAGCAATATGAAAAGGCCGAGGCGCTCCTTGAAGATATGGCGGGGCAGTTTCCCGACAACTACCGCGTGCCTATGCGGCAGGCATATCTTGAGGCGGATAAGCAGTCGAAGCTCGAAAACGACTCTCGCGACTATGCCCTCACAAAGATGTATTACGACAGCGCGGCAGAGCTTTACAACAAAAACGTAAAGCCCGGCGAGGCAGACCCCGAAATGCAGCAGCTTGAGCTGATAATCGGGCAGCTCAAGGAAAACAACTGGATAGATTAGGAGGAAAACTATGAATATAGCACTTACGCCGGGAGAAATGCTCTTTTACGGAGGAATAGCGGGAATGGCGATAACGCTGATCGCAGCGCTTATCGTGGTGATAGTTATGTCCGGCTCCCGCCGCAGGCTCAGAAAAAAGCTCAAGGAAGAATACGGGGAAAAGGTAAAATAAAGGAGAAAAGTATGAAAAAGATTATTTCAATTATGTTGGTTTTTGTGACGATACTCGCTCTTGCCTCTTGCGCCAAGGCTCAAAAGCCCGACTGGCAGACAAGCCTTGACCTCGGGCAGAAATACCTTCTCGACGGCAACTATGAGCAGGCGATAATCGAGTTCAACAAAGTCATCGAAATCGATCCGAAAAACGTTGAAGCTTACATAGGCTTGGCGGAAGTATACGCCGCACAGGGCGACTATGAAAGCGCGATTTCTGTTTTGGAGCAAGGCTATGCAGAGACCGATAACCAGTCATTACAGGATAAAATAAACGAGCTGCGTGGGTTGGCGGCTACACAGACAGAGCAATCTGAAACCGTTGATTTTGAAGTCACCGACGCGCCCGAAACGGTTGCGGATTTTCCGACCGAGCCTGAGTGGGAAAAGACTTTCTTTTCCGCAAACGGATATGAGCGATATACCTATGATGAATATGGAAGATGTGTTGTCTGGCTGACAGGCTCACTTACATACCCGTATTATCAACTTGTGTTTTCGTATGATGAATCCGGAAAAGTAGAAAAAGCGACTTTTTATTCTCTGTCATCTGTTGGCAATTATTTTGTCAATCAATTATTATATTTCGATCAAAACAAAGTCGAAGCTGAACGACTGTATTATAATGACGCCGGAAATTTGGTGGTTGATTTTAAGATGGATGAATCATCTGCCGAATTTGAGTTTTCAGATCAAATGTATGCGCTGGGCTTTAATCTGAGTAATTCGTATACACATTATTCAGAAAGTTATGGGCGCGATGAAAGCGGAAGATTGACTTCCGGTACAGTGGATATGGTAAATGCAGACACCGCAGTCTCGAGCAAATTCGAAATTATATATGATGAAAACGGTTTTCCGGAAAGCTCAACGATTCAATACGAAAACGGTACGTCGGTCAATTATGCATTTTCCTTTGAGAAAGGACTTCTGAAAAACGTTATCTGCAATTTCGAAGCGCCTTCATATCCCGAAGGCACCTGGGACATGTCTGACGAGGGTATTTGGAATGCTGTATATGATGATAATAAAAAGCTTGTCAAGGGCAACATGAAATCTTATTCGTATTATTTCGACCAAGACGGCAATATGGTTCCGTCTGCTTATCCTTCAGAAAACGTGACCGAATATGAGTATGACAGTGACGGCAAATTGAGCAGAATAAAATTGACTTTGTCATATACCGGCACAGGTGCCGGCGCAGATTATACAAACAGCATGGTATATGAATATGAATACACACCGTATTTAACCCTTAAGAACGTTATTCTTCCTGATAACACATATTATTCAGATGCGCAGAACGACGGTTTGGTAACAATATATTATGTTGTCAATAACGGACATAGTTATGTCGCAAACGCAGCGATTGATAAAGAATTCTTTATCCCTGCTGAGTCGGAAAAGTATTTTAAGAATCTTTATATTGACGGAGTGCAGCTTGTTGAATCGGCGGATTATATCATATCCGATGAAATAATCTTGCTGTATGCTTCTGCTTTTGCAAAAATCGATGTTTTAAGCGAGGATATACATACGATCGCAACAGAGTTCAGAAACGAATCGGACGAACTGCTGTTCCGTAAAGCTCTGAATATCCGGTTTGATACAGAACGGCTTCGCAATTAAAATACGGCAAAGAAGGGACAATCATGAAAAAGTTTATGTCAATCATTTTAACAATTTTACTCGCCTTTGCCCTCGTTTCTTGCGCCAAGGCTCAAACTCCTGACTGGCAGACAAGTCTTGATCTCGGGCAAAAATACCTTCTCGACGGTAACTACGAGCAGGCGATAATTGAGTTCAACAAAGTCATCGAAATCGATCCGAAAAACGTTGAAGCTTACATAGGCTTGGCGGAAGTATACGCCGCTCAAGGCGACTATGACAGCGCTATTTCCGTTTTGGAACAGGGCTATGCGGAGACTGGAAACCAGTCTTTGCAGGATAAAATAAACGAGCTGCGCGGGCTGGCAGCTGTGCAACCCGAACCTGAAACAACTGCAACGCCAGAGGTTAAAGTGACTACAGAGGCTGAAATCACAACAGATGCAGAAACTACGCTTATCTTTGAGCCTGATCCTGTTGCTGAAGATTTTGCTTGGACGCTTGAAAATGGAGTTTTGACACTCAGCGGACATGGAAGTATGCCGGACTATGATTATTTTTCTAATCACGCACCTTGGTTTGAAGAACGCGATGATATTTTTCAAATAATTGTAGAAGAAGGCATTACGAGCGTAAGCAGAGAGGCATTTCACAGTTGCTATTATTGTACATCAGTTAATTTGCCGGAGAGTATAACACACATCGAATATGGCGCATTCATAGATTGTTATAGTTTAGAGTCAATAATTATTCCTAATAATGTCAGAAGCATAGGAGAATGTGCTTTTTGCAGATGTGATAGTCTAACATCAGTATCGCTACCAAGCAGTATTTTGATAATCGAAGCCAAAGCGTTTGTTAATTGCGACAGCCTTACCTCAATAAGTATGCCAAATGGTGTTATAAGTATAGGATATGATGCCTTTGGCGATTGTGATGTATTATCTGAAATAGTAATACCGAGTAGTGTGTCATTTATTGAGGGGAACCCCTTTGCGTTCTGTTATATGCTTAAAAAAGTTATCGTGGAAAATGATAATCAGAACTATAAAAGCATAGATAATGTATTATTCTCTGAAGATTCGACAGTTTTGATAGGCTATCCTCCAGAAAAGGATGTTGAACAATACAGCATACCGAATGGTGTTACAAGTATCGCGGATTGTGCATTTCATAGCTGCAATCTTAAATCAATAACTGTTCCTGAAAGCGTATTAAATATAGGAAATTGTGCGTTTTATGTTTGCCGCAATCTAACATCAATATATATTCCAGATAACGTGGTAAATATAGGGAATGATGCATTTTTTGGCTGCGAAAATCTCACCATTTATGGCAAGTCAGGATCCTATGCAGAAAAGTATGCGTTAGAAAATAATATTCCATTTATTGTTGAGTAAAGGAAAGCCAATTATGAAAAGAATAATCTTGATATTATTGATTATGGCAACAGCATTTAGTCTCGCCTCCTGCGCCAAGGCTCAAACTCCCGACTGGCAGACAAGCCTCGACCTCGGTCAAAAATACCTGCTCGACGGAAATTACGAGCAGGCAATCGTTGAATTTAACAAAGTCATCGAAATTGAGCCGAAAAATGTGGACGCTTACCTCGGCTTGACAGAGGCATTTACCAAGCTTGGAGATTACACCCAAGCAATTAGTGCTTTGGAGCGAGGATATAGCGAAACAGAAGACGAGCGTTTGAGCGAACGCATAGACGAACTGCAGGATCTGGCGACCCCCTCCCAAAACTTGTGTAAACCTCGAAAGTGATGTAAAATAGAGACACCACAGTGGAGGTTTAATTATGAGCAGAAGAAATCGAAGTGCCGAAGAGCAGGCA
>CANRFB010000034.1 GCA_947629785.1 uncultured Clostridia bacterium
AGCTCGAATCCGAACCGCAGATCGGGCTTGTCGGAGCCGAAACCCGCGCCTGCGCCCGCTCCTGCTCCAAAGCCCGAGCCGAAACCCGCGCCTGCGCCCGCTCCCGCTCCAAAACCCGAGCCGAAGCCCGCACCGAAGCCGGAACATTTCTCCGAGCCTATACCGTTCCCTGAACATATAAGGAAGCCGGGTGTTATCAGATCCGTGGATCTTCCGGAAACAGACCCCAATGATTATCCCGAGCCTGTTCCGCCCATTGAAGAACCGCCCAAGAGCGGTTCGGTAACCGTAGACGATATTGTGGGACTGGACGAATTCCTCGGTATTCATGTTGAGGAAAGCACTTCCGAATCTTACATGGACGATCTTGAAGTCGTTCCCGACGAAGCCGCAATAGAGGCTATGCCGGAGGAAATCCTCCAGAAACAGCCTGCCGAAATTGAAGAACTTGTCATTCCCGTAAAAGCACAGGAAATTCAGGAGATCAAAGAACCCAAGATAGCTACGGTTTCATTCCGTTCGACGGGCATTGAGGAACTTGACCCGTCCAAGGAAATTGCCAAGAAGCTTACGCCTAAGCCCGAGCCGGTACAGGAAATAATTCCCGAACCCGAGCCTGAATCCGATTCTGAGCCTATTCTTGAAAAGAGCGGCGTAGAAATGTCGCTGGATGAGTTTGAAACGGCTATGAAGAAGCTTAAATCCATGCTTGATAACGGTGTTATCACTCAAAGCGAGTTCGCACAGGAAAAGCGGAAACTGCTTTCCACATTGTATTAACAAACAGAAAAGACCTCACATATTTTGATGCGAGGTCTTTTTTATTTGAATATTCAGCGGCTGCAACTCTTATAAAAGCTCGTCCATATCGACTATATCGTAGCCCTTGGGAACATTGAAAGTACCCTTAGGAACTTTATTTGAAAAGCCGTTTATAAGTAAAGCGTTCAATTCCGCGTCAGTATCATTGTTTACGATACCATAGATCTTGCCATTCTTGTCAAAGATCATGTAGCTGTCCTCTACTTTTTCAACAGTGTAGTCTTTATCGGCAATTACAACACTGCAGGTTTGTATTTTTTCGTCTGCGGATATCTGACTGCTGTCTGCAGAAGATAATTCTTCAAAGCTGTCTTTCATCTGTTCGGCATATTCTTCAAACTCGCTGTCATCTATCTTAACGGAATATCCTGTTTTTGTTGACGGGTCAAGCATATATATTGTGCTTTTCTTTAAAATTATTTTCAGTTCCTCACCGTCTATCAGATATTCCATAGCAATGTTGCCGTTTGCGTCGCAGGCTATCATCATGGACTCCGAACCGTCTATGGTTTCAACGTCCATATAAAGAGAATCCGCGCCGGAAAAACTCATTACAAAATCATATGTATTGCTTTTCTTTGCGGAAACATTTTTATAGCTAAGTGCGTCCAGATCTGAAGCCGCAAATTTTTTGAACGAAGAAAATGAATTATTTTTGCCTGATGTTTTGCCCTTTACGGTGACTTTGCAGGCCGCTTTGTAATCCGTACCCTTAACGGCGGCGGTTATAACGGCTGTTCCCGCTTTTTTGGCGGTTACTTTGCCCTTTGAAACGGAAGCCACGGAACTGTCGGAACTTTTCCATACGACTGTAGCGTTTTTTATGCCTGTTACCGTGCGTTCAAGGGTATATGACTTTCCGACAGTCATGGAAATACTTGTCTTGTTAAGCTTTATCCCCTTTGCCGAACTGTTTGCGGCGTATGCACTGACAGGCAGTATAAACATACACAAAACGGCTGTCAGTATAACCGCTGTAAATTTTTTGAATTTCATAACAACACTCCTACATCATAATATTATAAATACAGCGCAAAGTTCTTATTGTGAACATATTGCACATATATTATAAATCAGTATAGCATAAAGGCAACAATATGTCAAGACAATAAAGAAAAAATTGCAAAAATTTATTTAAAAATTATTTACTTTGCCTTTTGCAAAAGGATTTAAAGTTTGCGGGGAAAGCAAAAACCCGTTCCGGAACTGACCGGAACGGGTTAGTCTGCCAAAAAAGTCAGCCGAATGGCTGACTTTTTCATATCTTATGTTCCGTGAATTTCACGCGTTTTTCTTTCAGCATGGTAAGGAATACTTCGCCGATCTCCGGATCGAACTGCGTGCCTATGCAGCGTTCCACTTCATTGATTATGTCCTCGTCCGAAAGCCGTTTCCGGTAAACGCGGCTGCTGCTCATGGCGTCATAGGAATCCGCTATACAGATTATCCTCGCCACAAACGGTATCTCATCGCCTTTCAGACCGCAGGGATAACCGTTTCCGTCATAACGTTCATGGTGATACCTTGCGCCCACGTCAAGCCCGGGCATAAGTTCAATACCGCTTAGTATCCGCGAACCCTCTACCGGATGGGTTTTCATCACACAATATTCCTCATCGGTGAGCCGTCCCGCCTTGTTAAGAATGGAGTCCGGAATGGCTATCTTCCCGATGTCATGCAGAAGCGCAACATAGCGTATTTCGTCCGCATCGCTTTCGTTCAGTCCCAGTTCCTTGGCGATAAGATATGAATATTCGGCAACGCGCTGGGAATGACCTTTTGTGTACTCGTCCTTGGCGTCTATGGTATTTACAATAGCCGTTATGGACTGGAGAGTTATCTTCTTTATCTGTTCGGAATTGTCGTTGAGCTTTTTCATGTATCGGTGGTTCGTCTTGTTGATGTTTTCATAAACGCCCGAAGCAAGATAGCACCCGCCGAAACACAGGAACAGCAGCGCAATCTGAATTTCATAATCGCGGCTGTTATTCAGGGCAATATCCCCGCGGAAGAACCACAGCGCAATAAACGCCCCATTGAACGCCACCGCCGCGATCCCCATGTAAAGTATCAGCTTTTTGTTATGGTAAAGTGTCATAAGCGACAGCAGCGGAAGGATATATGTAAACACAAGAATGGTATTTCCCGTTACCATTACAAAGGTATACATTACCATATACCCAAGTACTATTGCATATTTCAGCAGGAAATTGTGGGGTTTCAGCTTATACATTATAAGAATTATAAGTTCCGGTATCCAGATTATCCCGCAGAATGTCAGATAGTACCCTATAGTTCTTGTGCCTTTTATACATTCAATAAAATAACTTACAAAGAGAATAGCATTAATGGCTGTCCAGCCGATAAGAAGATACTGATTTATCAGTTTTTCTTCCTTTTCCTCCAAGGTAAGGGTATCGTCTTCAAGGATAGCCTTTTTCATTATATCCCTCCCATCGTTTTATACATATTAATATTATATATGAAAATCCTATCCGTGTCAACAACAGGAAGATTAAAAAATTTAATTTTTTTTCGCTAAACTATTGCAATTTGTAAAAAAAATTTGTATAATTAAATTAAATCTAATTTTCATAAAGGAGATATAAAAATGAGCGATATTAACAATAACGGCGAAAACCCGTTCAACGAGCAGGACACCCGTCAGCAGGATCCATATAATCAACCTGCACAGGGAAACGATCCATACAATCAGCCTGCGCAGGGAAGCAACCCATACAATCAGCCTATGCAGAATACTTACAATACCCCCAATCAACAGCAGGGGCAGTATATGCAGGACGTAAATTCCCCATATGATCAGTCCTACAATCAGCAGAATGTCTATAACCGCCAGAATATCCCACAGAACGGCGGATATGTTCAGTCCCCTTACGGAACGCAGTACCGCCAGTATATGCCCGCACAGAAAATGTCCACCGGCATGGCTGTTGCCTCCATGGTTCTGGGAATATGTTCAATATGTCTGGGACTGTTTATGTTTGCTTTCCCGCCGCTGTTTCTTCTGCCCATAATCGGTCTTATTCTGGGAATAGTTTTCAAATGCAAGCACCTGCCGGTGGGCAGAGGTATGTCAACTGCGGGAATAATCACTTCCGCGATAGGACTTGTTATACCTCTCCTTTTCCTGATACTGGTAGTTGTTCTGCTGATTTCAAACGGCGCGGAACTTATGGAGTTTATGAAAGAATATTCGCCGGAGGATTACAGGGAACTTTACGAACTTTACGGCGACCAGTTCCCCGAATGGTTCGACGGCGCAATGAAATTTTTCGGAATAATGTAAACATCTCAAATCGGTGCCGCACTTTCGGGTGCGGCATTTTTTTGGTATATTTTCCGAAATTCCGGAATAATATTATAGTGAGATCCAATTGCAGAAGCTTTTGAGGTGTTATTATGAACAGACGGACAAGCAGCCGTATCAGAACGGCGGCGGTAACGGCGGCTTTCCTTGCAGAAATGCCGCTTATTACCGCAGCCGCCGCAAAACTTCCACCGCCGGAAAAAGCCCTTTCCCTTGCGGTGAATGTCTCGGCTTTCCTTACGGCAGGAAGTTTTTTCCCCGAAAGACAAACCGCTGCCGCCGCGGAAGCCCCCGCGGAAATCGTTCAGCCTGAAACGGACAAGCATGGTTTTTCCGTGGACGACAGCAATATGCTTTCCTACGGTTCGCCGCTTATCCCAAACAGTTCCGACGAGGAACGCCGCGTAGACGACAGTGTGGACGCAGGACCGAAGCCCTACCCCGAAAGTCTCGAAAGCCGAGACGGGAAAATTACCCTTACCCATTACGGGCATTATGACGGGGAAGATTACATCGACCTTGATATTGCGGGACAGGTGCGGAACGTAACGGACATTCCCAACGAAAAACTCCTTGCGGAAAGCCGCCTTGCGCCTGATTTTGAAATAGAGCGCAGTGGCGAACCGCAGATACTTATAATGCACACCCACACCACCGAAAGCTACGAACCCTACGAGCGGGATTTTTACGACAGCAGCTTCAATTCCCGAACCACCGACGAACGAATGAACATGGTCGCCGTTGGGAACGCCATTGCCGAACAGCTTGAAAACGCAGGCATAGGCGTTATCCACGATAAAACAATGCACGACTACCCGTCCTACAATGACAGCTATGACAGAAGCCGCGTTACCGTGCAGAAAATCCTTGACGAAAATCCGTCCATAAAAATAGTGCTTGACATACACCGCGACGCCATAGAACGCGCAGACGGCGAACGGATAGCCCCCGTTTCCGGAATAAACGGTCGTAACGCCGCCCAGATAATGATAATCAGCGGCTGCGACGACGGGACTATGAATATGCCCGACTACATGAAAAACTTCCGCTTCGCCTGTATGCTTGAACAGCAGCTGGAAAGCAGCTATCCGGGACTTACCCGCCCCGTACTTTTCGACTATCGGAAGTACAATCAGGACATGACGACGGGTTCGCTGTTGATAGAAGTGGGCGGACACGCAAACAGCATAGAACAGGCAGTTTACAGCGGCGAACTTATCGGAAAAGCCCTTTCGGAATGTTTTACATAAACTCCAAAGGAAGATGTTAAAATGAATCCCTTTAATTTCCATATAGTTTCCACAAGAAAGGAAAAAGACCGCAGGATAATACTTTACAGCATTACTGCGGTGCTTCTTACGGCTGTATTCACTGCGGGATTTATGGTTGCGTATGTGAATTCCTACAACATCATAAGCCCCGAACCCATGGAAATATTCGGCTTCTACCGCGGCGCTGACGGCATAGGCTTTGTATTTTTCGGGCAATTTTTCAGAATATGGTAAAATCAGTCATTCTCAAGTTTTTCAATAAGTGCATCAATTCTATCCAAAACGGGCTTTCCCTCACTTATATTTCTCTTTAATTCAGAAAGCTCACTTTGCAGTTCGTCAAGGTATTTATAGACCGTCACCGGAGTCATAAAAATAATACCGTCCTTTTCGCTGACATAAAGTTTATCTCCTTCATTCAAGCCGAGTGAGTCAACTATTTCTTTTGGCAATGTAATCTGAGATCCAGTACGGATTTCAACTAACATAACAGTTACCTCCACAAATTTTGTTATTTTTTCTTTTTCTTGGATATTACGCCTGCTATGACAGCTGCCGCGACCACGACTGCCGCGATAATAACAATAATGAGATATGTATTTACCGAAACGTTTCCCGTTAACGGACTTACAGTATTTAACATCATTTCTTCTCCTCCCGTTACCTGCGTCTTTTTTAAAATTATACCACATCGTTTCCTAAAAATCAAGTTTTTTTGCGGGAAATCATGTCCGCCGTGCAGATACAGCAGTTTGCCGCAAACGGACAATTTTTTTTTGTGAAAATTTGTCTTATATAACTATTGATTATTGGGGGAATTTTATTTATAATTAATGTATATGTTATTTTGAAAGGAATATTGTTATGAGTGATTGTAAAGTAGTAAAGTTCGGCGGAAGTTCCCTCGCCGATGCAGGACAGTTCAGAAAAGTAGCAGATATTATCCTTTCCGATCCGGAAAGGCGCTATGTTGTGGCTTCCGCGCCGGGAAAGCGTTTCAAGGAAGATATAAAAGTTACCGATATGCTTTACGCCTGCTACGAAAAAGCGGCAAAGGGCGAGGATTTTGAAGCGGATTTCTCCGCTATTGAAAAGCGTTACAATGATATTATTTCCGAGCTTGGAGTAAGCCTTTCCCTTGAAAAGGATTTCAAGCGGATAAAGGATTCATTTGAACATATGGCAGGACGCGACTATGCCGCTTCAAGAGGTGAATACCTCAACAGCAAAGTGCTTGCGGCTTATCTGAAATTTGACTTCATTGACCCCGCGGGATATATAAAATTCAAGGAAAACGGCACTTTCGACCTTGACACTACAATAATGCTCCTCCGCCCCAGACTTACAGAAAGCGAACACGCCGTTGTGCCGGGATTTTACGGTTCAATGCCAAACGATACAATAAGAACATTCTCCCGCGGCGGTTCGGACGTTACGGGCTCTATCGTTGCAAGAGCGGTAAATGCAAAGATCTACGAAAACTGGACGGACGTTTCGGGATTCCTTATCTGCGACCCGAGAATTATCGACAATCCCGCGCCTATCACCACCATTACCTATCAGGAACTCCGTGAGCTTTCCTATATGGGGGCGGGCGTTCTCCACGAGGACGCCATTTTCCCCGTGCGCACCGCGGGTATTCCCATAAACATCAGGAACACAAACAAGCCCGAGGACAGAGGCACCATGATCGTTGCCGCTTCCGATGAATCAAGCAAGTATGTCATAACGGGCATTGCGGGCAAAAAGGGACTTTCCGTTATAAACATAGAAAAAGACATGATGAACAGCGAACTCGGTTTCGGCAGAAACGTTCTCCGCGCCCTTGAAAAGAACGGCGTAAGCTTCGAGCATATGCCCTCGGGTATCGACACAATGAGCGTTATTGTTGCAACAGATGCGTTAAAGCCCGTTCAGCAGAGCGTTCTGGACGAGATAACTTTCCGCGTTCATCCGGATCACCTTTACGTTGAGGACGATCTTGCGCTTATCGCCGTTGTGGGACGCGGCATGAGAAAGAACCGCGGTACTGCGGGCAGAATATTCTCCGCTCTCGCCCACGCAAAAATAAACGTCAAGATGATAGATCAGGGTTCTTCCGAGCTTAACATAATTATCGGCGTAAGCGAGGAAGATTTTGAAGCGGCTGTAAAAGCCATCTATGATATTTTCGTAATGACTCAGGATTAAGGCAACACCGCACAAAGACCTCCTGCCGCAAAAGCGGGAGGTCTGAATTTTTTGCAAATTTTCAGAAATTTCTGCAAATTGCTATTGACGAACGGGAAAAAAAATGTTAAAATAGAGAAAGAATGTTCGATTTTATGGGAGGATACTTATGGCAGATTCAAAGAAGAAAAACGATTCCAAAAAGGAAGCTGTAGTAAAGCTCACAAGCGCGGAAGAAAAGAAAAAAGCCCTCGAAGCTGCTATCCAGCATATAGAAAAGCAGTACGGAAAAGGCGCGGTAATGCGGTTGGGACAGGCAGCCGACTATAATGTCGACGCTATCCCAACAGGTTCCATGACTCTCGACATGGCGCTGGGAATAGGCGGCGTTCCGAGAGGAAGAATAGTCGAGATCTTCGGACCTGAAAGCTCCGGAAAAACCACAGTTGCCCTCCAGATCGTTGCCGAAGCGCAGAAACTTGGCGGAAACGCGGCTTTCGTAGACGTGGAACACGCCCTTGATCCGGTTTACGCAAAGGCTCTCGGCGTTGACATCGACAATATGCTGGTTTCCCAGCCTGACAGCGGCGAACAGGCGCTTGAAATTGCCGAAGCACTTGTGCGTTCGGGCGCGCTGGACGTTATCGTTCTGGACTCGGTAGCCGCCATGGTAACAAAAGCCGAAATAGACGGCGAAATGGGCGACACACACGTGGGACAGCTTGCAAGACTTATGTCACAGGCTATGAGAAAGCTTACATCTGTAATTTCCAAATCCAACTGCGTGGCGATCTTCATAAACCAGATCCGCGAAAAGATCGGCGTTATCTACGGAAATCCCGAAACCACTCCCGGCGGACGCGCTTTGAAATTCTACAGTTCCGTCCGTATCGACGTCCGCAAAGGCGAAGCTATCAAGAACGGTTCGGAGATCATCGGAAACAGAACAAAGTGCAAAGTCGTCAAGAACAAGGTCTCACCGCCGTTCAAAGAATGTGAATTTGACCTGCTGTTCGGACAGGGTGTTTCCAGAACGGGCGAAGTCGTTGACCTTGCCGTGGATCTGGATATTATCCACAAAAGCGGCGCATGGTTTTCCTATAACGGCGAGAAAGTCGGTCAGGGACGTGAAAATACCAAGAATTGGCTCAAAAATAACCCCGATACCATGAAAGAAATCGAGGAACTTATAAAACAGAAATCCGATGAACTCGTTCTCACTTCCAAGAAAGGCAAAAAGGACGCCGCTTTGCAGGAAGCAGCCGAGGAGGCGGCAGGCGAAGCAGCGGAAGAATCGGCAGAGGAAGTTTCCGAAGCTGCCGAAATCCCCGAGGAAGCCGCCGAAGAAGCCGTTCCCGAGCCCGCACCACAGCCGAAACCCGCAAGAGGCAGACCCCGCAAGAAAAACGTGGACGTCTCCATAAGCGCGGACGATGATTTTGAAGAATTCAACCCCACAAGTGATGAATAATGAAAATAACAGAAATTTCCAAGTTCAAGGGCAGCACCATGTGTGTGATCTTTGACGATGAAAGCCGTATTTACATACATGACAGCATACTTGCGGAATATCATCTTAAAGAGGGAATGAACATTCCCGAAGCGGCAGTTGAGGAAATAACCGCCGCCAATGACCACCGCCGCGCCCGTGAACGCGCGCTGTATCTCTTAGACGGGCGCGACTACAGTTTTATTGAAATGTATAAAAAGCTTGAGCCGAACTATTCCGAGGAAATCTGCCTGCAAGTCTGCAAGGAACTGGCGGCTTCAAAGCTTATCAACGACAGGCGTTACGCGGAAAACCTTGCCCGTCAGCTTTTCGAGGTGAAACGTCTGGGAATGTACCGCGCAAAGCTTGAAATGAAACGGCGCGGACTTTCAGAAAGCATTATTGAAGAAGCTGTGGAACCCTATTCCGACGATGAAGAAACTCTTTCACGACTGCAAGAACTGATAGAGAAAAAGTACAGCCGTTACCTTTCCGACGAAAAGGGGATCAAAAAGGTCAAAAGCGCGCTTCTTCGGCAGGGATATTCCTACCGCGAAATAAAGGACGCTCTTGACGAGTACGAAACAGAATAAATTTCCAATAAAGAAGCCGTTCCGCTGCAATTGCGGAACGGCTTCTTTTTAACCTGTTTTATTGTTTTATGCGCTCGGAAAGGGCGTCAATTACGATGTTCATTACCTTTATGCGCGCAAAAAGCTTATCGTTTGCTTCAATAATGTTCCAAGGCGCGGCTTTGGTGGAAGTTTTTGCTATCATCTCGTTGACGGCAGTTTCATAAGCGTCCCATTTTTCGCGGTTCCGCCAGTCCTCATCGGTTATCTTCCACTGTTTGAGAGGATTATTCGCGCGGTCGTTGAAACGTTTCAGCTGTTCGTCCTTGTCGATATGCAGCCAGAATTTCAGGATAATTGCCCCGCCGCGGACAAGTTCCGCTTCAAACTCGTTTATCTCACGATATGCCATGTCGCAGCGTTCTTTGGGCGTAAATCCCTCTATCCGCTCTACCATTACCCTGCCGTACCATGAACGGTCGAAAATGGTTATATGCCCCGTTTTGGGAAGATTATTCCAGAACCGCCACAAATAGTGATGATTGAGTTCCTTTTTATCAGGCGCAGCTATGGGAACGGCTTCATAACCACGGGGGTCAAGAGCATAGGAAATTCGCTTTATGGCTCCGCCTTTTCCCGCGGCGTCCCAACCCTCGAAAACCATGATAACGGGAATTTTCCGCTTGTAAATTTTTCCGTGAAGTCTTGCAAGTTCCTTGCGGGCTTTTTTCAGTTCCTCGTCGTATTTTGTAGGCTGGAGAACTTTATTTTCAAGCTTGACGTCCGCAAGCGCAGGGCATGGCGAAAGCGGGAAACGGCTCATTTCCGCCGCCGTGGGCTTAGGATATGTACGTTCGGAATTTATAGCGTTGGTTATCTGACTTACCAGAATATTGAAAACCTGAAAACGTGTAAATCTCCTGTCGGTGGTGTCAATTACCCGCCACGGGCAATAGGAAGTGCTTGTCTTTTCAAGCATATCGTCAAACTGCTTGTAATAGGCATCGTAATTCTTGTGGCGCTTTTTGTCAAGTTCGGTGACCCGCCACTTTGTGGCACTGTCCTCTTTCAGTTTGAGGAAACGCTTTTTCTGCTCTTTTCTGGAAATGTGCAGGAAAAATTTTATAATAAGATAGCCGTCGTCGGTAAGCTGCCGTTCAAAGGTATTCACCGTGTCAACTCTCTCCGAATATTCGGCATCGGAAATGCCCTCTTCCATCTTGGCAATTGCAAGTTCCTGATACCAGCTTCTGTCCAGAACGGAAATAGTGCCGTATTCGGGAATATTTTCCCAGTAGCGTTTCATAAGCGGGTAACGGCGTTCCGACTCGGTGGCGGGCATTGTGGAAAATACCTTGAAAAACCTCGGGTCAAGCAGTTTTATCATATCGGCAATAAGCGTACCCTTTCCGGAAGCGCCCCAGCCCTCTAAAAGAATTATAACGGGAAGTTTTTTCTCACGAATTTTCTGCTGCAAAGCGGAAAGGTTCTTTTCCAGTTCCGCGGTAAGTTCTTTGTAGTCCGTAGACTTGCCTTTGTCCGTAAGTGCGTTTTCAAGCATAATGTTCTTCCTTTCAGACTATGTTCCCAAATATGGCGGAATGCCCATTCCCGAACATAAAATTTCGTTATAACTATTATACCGTAAAACCTCATTTTCCGCAATACGCTTAATAGATAAATATTCCGTTCATAATTACTGGAAAATGACAAGTAAAATTACAAAAAATGGGTACTGCATCTGCAATACCCATTTTACTTGAAATCAATTATTCAGCGTCGGAAGCTTCTTCAGCCTTTTCCTCTAAAAGTGCGCGGATAGAAAGGCTTATACGCTTCTTGTCGGAATCAATTTCGGTGATCTTAGCTTCCACCTCATCACCCACTGAAAGAACGTCCTTTATGTTGGAAACTTTCTTATCTGCGATCTGAGAAATATGGATAAGACCGTCAATTCCCGGAACTATCTGAGCGAAAGCGCCAAAAGGCGTGATGGAAACGATCTTTGTCTTGATAACATCGCCCACATGGTATTCAGCCTCGAATTTTACCCAAGGATTATCGGCTTCTTTCTTATAGCCCAGTGAAATTCTGTCGGCTTCCCTGTCAAGGTCTTTGACAAAGACTTCAATAACATCGCCCACATTGACAACTTCCGAGGGGTGCTTGATCCTGTTCCAGCTGAGTTCGGAAATGTGGACCATTCCGTCAATACCGCCGAGATCAACAAACGCACCGTAGCTTGTAAGGGATTTTACTTCGCCCTTGAACACATCGCCCACCTGAACGGTTTCCCAGAATTTAGCCTTTGCAGCGTCCTTAGCGGCATTGAGGGCAATTCTTATAGAACCGACGGCTTTGCCTCTGCGTTCGTCAACGTCAATGATCTTGAACTTAACTGTTTTCTTCACAAGATCTTCAAGCTTGTCGTCCCTGTGCGCAGTAGCATGGGAAGCGGGGATAAACACTCTTGTTCCCTCATAGATGATATTAACGCCGCCCTTTACAACGCCGGAAACGGTTCCTTCCAGAACAGCGTCCTCCTCCTTGGCTTTAAGAATTTTATCAAAACCTAAAAGCGCGTCAACTCTCTTTTTGGAAAGCGTAACAATACCGTCAGCATCGTTTACCTTTATAACGATAAGCTCCACCTCATCGCCGGGCTTTACAACGTCTGCAGGTTTAAGGGACGGATCGTTTGTAAGCTCGTCCAATGAAACATAACCCGTGTGCTTTGTTCCGACATCAACAATAGCCTCTGCATCGTTTACAGCGGTTATGTAACCTTTCACCCTCTGACCGGTATATATTTTTTTGAAAGACGCGTCAAGCGCCTCCTCAAAGTTAAAGTCCTCGTCCATATTCTGTAATTTTTCACTCATCTGGTTTATGACCTCCTTGATTATATATGCCGGAGTCGATGCGCCGGCAGTAACGCCGATGATAAATTTTTCACCGCCGTTATTTTTCAGCAGACCTTTGATAAAGGGGAAATCAAGCTCGTCCGCATTTTCTATATGAATGCAGTTTTTACAGTGGCTGCCGCATATATCGGCAAGCTTCACCGTATTGGAACTGTGTTTTCCGCCGATAACCAACATCAGGTCGGCTTTATCCGCCAGTCTGACCGCGCTTTGCTGCCTGTCGGAGGTAGCGCTGCAGATGGTGTTTATCACCTCTGTCTGCGGACATACTGACTGTGCAATAATTTTGCATCTTTCCCATATAGATATATTATACGTTGTTTGCGCAACAATTGCAACCTTTTTTTTGATTTTTGTATAATTTTTTTTCAAAAAATTTTCAAGCGCGGTGTCGTCGGCACAAATATCTGACAGATTCCGGCAATAACTTACAATTCCCCGCACTTCCGGATGTTCCCTGTCGCCCATTATGATGATGTCATACCCGTCCGCCGATTTTTCGGAAACTATATTATGTATCTTCTTTACGAATGGGCAGGTACCGTCCTCATAGGAAATACCATGCTCTTCCAGAAACTCAAAGACCTGCTTTTCCGCGCCATGGGAACGTATTACCACCGTTTCGTCCGTAAGATCTTCAAGATCTTTCAGACTTTCGGCGATACGGACGCCTTTGCGGGAAAGCTCGGCGGTAACGTCCTTATTATGGATAATTTCGCCATAGGTAACAACTTTTTTTCCCGTATTTAATATATTATACACGATTTTTACGGCTCTGTCAACACCAAAACAGAAACCTGCATTTTTTGCAACAATAATTTCAGTTTTCATTAACAATTTGACCCTCGTTTTCGGAATTTCCCTCAACAAGTTCTCTTATGGAATCCATTATGCGAGTTTTCACGGCTTTAAGTTCCTTGGGTGAAGCCTCCGAAACGGCAATTTCCGATGCGGGAATGACCTTTCCGAAACGGAGCGTAAGTTTCGAGCGGAAGTGCAGTTTTTCCCCCTCGAAGATTATGCCGCAGGGCAGAACGTCCGCGCCCGACTTTGCGGCAATAAGGGCAACACCTGTTTTTCCCTTTCCCACTTTTCCGTCCTTGGAACGCGTTCCCTCGGGGAAAATTACAAGATGTTTCCCCGAATTCAGAATATCCACCGCGTCGTCAATGACTTTCATATCCCCTGCCCCGCGCTTTACGGGAAAAGCTCCCAGCTTGGTTATGAACCACGCGAAAAGCTTATTCTTCTGAAAAAGCTCCTCCTTTGCCATATAAGTTACGGGAAGTTTCATGGGCATTGTGAGAATTACAGGGTCGGCGTAACTCCTGTGATTTGAAGCCATAACCAGCGGTTTATCCTGCGGAATGTTTTCGGCTCCCTCAATATGAAAATTATAGAAAAGCTTGTAAACTCCCATTGTGACATATCTTACGAAAGCGTTCAAGACATCACCTCATTTGCTGTTCTTTCCGCGAAATCGTTTCCCTTATCATGGAAACCACCTTTTCCACGGACTGATCGAAATTCAGTTCCGTGTTGTCGCAAAGCACCGCGTCCTCGGCTTGCCGGAGCGGAGCAATTTCCCTGTGAGAATCGTTGTAATCCCGCTCGTTTACCTCTGCCAGCACCGAAGCGAAAGTCACACATTCGCCCTTTTCGGTAAGTTCATTGTGGCGGCGGCGGGCTCGTTCTTCGGGGGAAGCGGTAAAGAAAATTTTCAGATCCGCGTCGGGAAGAACTACCGTTCCTATGTCCCGACCGTCCATAATAACGTTGTTCTCCGCGGCAATTTTCCTTTGCAGTTCAAACAGGAACTTCCGCACTTCGGGAATTGCCGAAACGTTTGAAGCGCCCATGGAAATTTCAGGCGTGCGGATCCTGTCCGAAACGTCCTCGCCGTTCAGGAACACTCTCTGCGCCCCGTCAATGAATTTCAGTTCGGGAGTAATTTCCGCAAGCAGAGGAACGACTTCGACGGCGTTTTTGCAGTCCGCGCCTTTTGAAAGCGCATAGTACGCCACCGAACGGTACAGCGCCCCCGTATCAACGTAAATAAATCCCAGAGTCTTGGCGGCAGCTTTGGCAACGGTGCTTTTTCCCGCTCCCGCAGGACCGTCCATAGCAATATTTATCGGCATTTTATCACTTCCCTATTATTTCAAAAGCTTTTCCCAGTCTGTCTCCTTGAATCCTACAAGGACGGTATCGCCGTCCGCGGCAATAGGACGTTTAACAAGCATTCCGTCCGCGGCAAGCAGGCGGAGCATTTCCTCCTCGGACATACTGTTCAGCTTGTTTTTCAGGTCCATTTCACGGTAAAGAATACCGCTTGTGTTGAAAAACTTCCGCAGGGGCAGTCCGCTCTTTTTGTAAAGTGTGGAAAGTTCCTCATAGGTGGGATTATTTTCCTTTATATTTCTTTCCTCAAAGGGAATTTTGTTTTCTTCCAACCATTTCCGCGCTTTCACGCAGGTGGTGCATTTGGGGTAACATATAAACTGCATAAATTTTCCTCTCTTACTCGTAGACCTCATCGCACTTGCGAATGACCTTTGCAGGGCATACCGAAACGCAGGTGCCGCAGGAAGTGCATTTATCATAGTCTATGACCGCAAGGTTATCCTCAACGTGAATTGCGCCGTTCGGACACTTTTTCTCGCACATTTTACAGCCGAGACAGCCACTTTTGCACACCGCGCGGACAATTTTTCCCGCGTCCTTTGAGGAACAGCAGACGTCCACGGTCTTGTCAACCCCGCGGATAACAATAAGTTTATCGGGACAAGCCTTTGCGCAGAGTCCGCAGCCGATACATTTGGATTTGTCCACCCTTGCAAGCCCGTCCTTTACGGAAATTGCTCCCTGCGGACAGACTTTTGCGCAGTCGCCGAATCCCAGACAGCCGTATGCGCAGGCTTTGGAGCCGTTGTAGAAACGGTTCGCCGCCTTGCAGGACTGCACTCCCTGAAAATTGAACTTTTCCTCGGCAATATTGCAGTTTCCGCTGCATTTTATCACTGCCACCTGCGGGACCATGGTCATTTCGGCAATTCCCATAAGCGCGGAAATTTTCACCGCCGCTTCCGCACCGCCCGGCTTGCACATATTTGTGGGAACGCCGTTCTGAACAATGGCTTTCGCATAGTCTGCGCAGCCCGAAAATCCGCAGGAACCGCAGTTTACCTGCGGAAGTATCTCGTTTACCGCCTCGATGCGTTCATCGGTCTTGACCTCGAATATCTTTGAGCAGACCGTGAGGAGAATTCCCGCCGCAAGACCTATTCCGCCGAAAACAAGCATCGGCAATATGTATGTTGACATTTCAAATCATTCCTTTCGCGGGAATTTACCCGAACAGTCCCGAAAATCCCATAAAGCTCACCGAAACTATGGACGCCGCTATCAGCGTTGCAGGAACGCCCTTGAACATTTCGGGAACGTCCGCACTGTTCACCCTTGAACGCACACCGCTGAAAATTATCAGCGCCAGAGTGAATCCCAGACCGCCGCCCAGAGAATTTACCAGCGACTGTGCAAATCCGTACTCCTTGTCAACGTTCAGTATGGTAACGCCCAGAACGGCGCAGTTTGTGGTTATTAACGGCAGATACACGCCCAGCGCATTGTAAAGGGACTGGACTTTCTTTTTCAGAACCATTTCCACAAGCTGAACGAACAGCGCGATTATCAGTATAAACGCAATGGTTTTCAGGTATTCCAGACCCATCGGCACAAGAATGAACGTATATATCGGATATGTGCAGAGTGTGGCGCAGACCATTACGAAAGTTACCGCCGCGCCCATTCCCGCCGCGCTGTCAAGCTTTTTGGAAACGCCGAGGAACGGACATATTCCCATGAATTTTGAAAGAACGAAGTTATCCACAAGTATGGCGTTCAGAAGAATTACAATAAGCGTCATTCAGCCGCAGCCTCCTTTTTGCCCTCTTTCTTGTTATAGGACGGGCAGTTCTCCGCATTTGGACAAGCCGCGCAGCCCACTTCGGCGGGAGCGCTTCTGCCCGCTATCTTGTTTACCAGCGCGATTATCACGCCAAGGGTGAAGAAACCGCCTGCGGACATTATGAAAAGCGTCATTGTTACGGGAAGATGCAGGTCTATGCCGAACCATTTGCCCGTACCGATTATCTCGCGTATACTTCCCATGGCAAACAGCGCGAGGGTAAATCCCAGACCCATTCCCACGGCGTCAAGCACCGACGCGAACACGCCGTTTTTGGAAGCAAACGCTTCCGCTCTGCCGAGAATTATGCAGTTTACGGTAATAAGCGAAAGGTACAATCCAAGCGAATCGTAAAGTTCGGGAAGATAGCCTTTCATCAGGAATTCTATAAGCGTTACGAAACTTGCGATTATTACTATGAAGCAGGGCAGTCTTACGGCTTTGGGGATAACGTTTTTAAGCAGTGAAATTACCAGATTCGAGCAGATAAGCACGAAAGTCGTGGCAAGTCCCATGCCTATGCCGTTTGAAGCCATTACCGTTACCGCAAGCGTAGGACACATTCCCAGCAGAGTGACAAGGGTAGGATTTTCCTTTATAATGCCTTTGGTAAGTTCTGTAAGCATACCCTTTTTATTGGATTTCTCAGCCATTGTCCTCAGCCCCTTTCATTTCGCCGTAAGCATTAAGCGCAGTACGGACGGCGCTGTACATTCCCCTTGAGGAAAATGTTGCTCCGGAAATGGCGTCAAGGGCAAATCCGCTGCCGCTGCCGCCTGAAATTTCCTTGTCAAATTCAAGTTCGTTTATCCTTTTCCGCGTTCCCCAGACGGCTTTTGCCTTTATCGGCTCGCCGCCCTCTTCGGCAACGGTCATTTCCTTTGTAACGCCCCTGAACTGATTTAAAAAGCTTTCTTCCTGAACTCTTGAGCCCAGTCCCGGGGTTTCACCGAGGGAAAGTATGGAAATTCCGCTTACACTGCCGCTTTGGTCAATTCCTATAAGAACGTGTATTCCGTCCGTTGAATAGCCGTCGGCGGTAACTTCAAAAGCGGTGTTTTCGCCGTTTGAGATGACCGAATCCACACCCTCGTATGTAACAACGCTGCCGTCGGCGTTTTTAAGCATTTCAAAGCCATCCGCCGAACCGTACAGTTCGGTAAGACCCGACTTCAGTTCATCGGTGATAACGCCTGTATTATCCACATAAGTAGCCTGATATGCCGCCACTAAAAGCCCGCAGGTTATGATACATATCAGCGTAAGCACCAGAGGCGGCTTAATTCTTTCGTTAAACATCAGTTACCGCTCCTTTCCGCTTTTTTAGCCCCGAAAGGAACTGTTCTTGTAAGCTTATCTATGTAGGGAGTAAGCAGATTCATAATAAGTATCGAGAACGAAACGCCCTCGGGATAACTTCCGAAAGTCCTTATTACAAAGGTTATCACGCCGCAGCCTATTCCGAAAATTATCTTGCCCTTTGCGGTGATAGGCGTGGTGGCATAGTCGGTCGCCATAAAGAACGCGCCTATCATAAGCCCGCCTGCAAGAACGCCGTACAGCGTTTCAACGGGACTTCCCGTATAAATAAACGTAAGCAGCGCAAATGAACCTATGAACGCAACAGGCGTTGCAGGAGAAATTACCTTTACTATCATCAGGAAAATTCCGCCTGCAATAAGCGCCGCCGCGCAAGTTTCCCCGATGCAGCCGCCTGTTTCCCCGAAGAACATCTCACCGAGAGTAAAAGGCGCCATCTTATAATTTGCCCCGTTTTCGGAAAATGTGAGCCATTCCGCCGCAAGAGGCGTTGCGCTTGTTTCCGCATCAACGAAATCACTGTACCAGTAGGGTTTTACCCAGCCCGACATTTGCGAAGTAAATGAAAGCATTACCACGATTCTTGCCGCAATTGCAGGATTTGCAAAATTCTGACCGATACCGCCGAAAAGCTGTTTTACTATAACGATTGCCACAAAACTGCCTATTACCGCAACGTAAACGGGCGCGGTGGCGGGAAGATTCATTCCGAAAAGAAGCCCCGTAACTATTGCCGACAGGTCGGAAACCGTCTGTTCCTTTTTCATTACAATACGGCAGAGCGCTTCAAATACCACGCAGGAAACCACGCAGACAGCCATTATCAGAGCCGCCCGCGGTCCGAAAAACACGCAGCCCGCCATTGCCGCAGGCATAAGGGCAATTATTACCATCAGCATTACCTTTGCCGTGGAATTGTCCGAGGCGCGGTGTGGCGACGGCGAAACATATAAACCTTTCAAATCATCAAGTCCTTTGTATTCTTATTTTCTGGGGATAAGCGTCTTAGCAAGCTGATTTATCTCGGCAAGCGGACGGTGTGCGGGACAGGCGTATGAACAGCAGCCGCAGTTCATGCAGAGCATAACTTTCAGCCGTTTCAACTCCTCCACGTCTCCCGCCTTATATGCGCTTTCTATTGCAAGGGGCATAAGGTTGAAGGGGCAGGTGCGGACGCATTTCCCGCAGCGTATGCAAGCCGTTGTTTCGGGCATTTTTCCCTCTTTGAAAGCCAGCACCGCGTTGTTGTTCTTGATTATAGGCTGATCGGTGTCGTAAAGGCAGATACCCATCATAGGACCGCCGTAAAGCACCTTTTTCGCCTCAGCCGCACCGCAGAATTCAAGAATCTCCGAGACCCGCGTTCCTATGGGAACAAAGTAATTCCCCGCATTTTTTGTAACGGCGTCTCCCGCAACGGTAATTCTCCTGCTGATAAGGGGCATACCCGTTCTCGAATAGCGGTAAATGCTCGCCACGGTGGAAATATTCATCACCATTGCACCCTGATGTACGGGAAGTTCTCCCTCCGCTACGATACGTCCCGTTGCGGAGTAAACTATTACCTTTTCCGCGCCCTGCGGATAGGAAGATTTCAGGGGAATAACGTCTATGGAGTTCATATCCTCGGTTTTTGCCTGCAAAAGCTTTATTGCTTCGGGCTTGTTGTCCTCGATACAGATTTTACAAAGAGGAATTCCGAGATACTTCTGAACAAGGAGTATACCCTCTATAATATCCGTGGGGGATTCCATCATTTCCCGATAGTCGCTGGTTATGTAAGGTTCGCATTCCGCGCCGTTGATGATAAGCGTGTCAACGGGAGTTTTCACCGTATCGTAATTCAGTTTTATATGCGTCGGGAAACCCGCTCCGCCCAGTCCCGTAAGACCGCTTTCCCTGACAGCGGCAATAAGCGACTGACGGTCGGTTATCTCAGGCGGCGCAATATCGGGGCAGACTGTCTGATTCCCGTCGGAAGTAATTTCCACCGCCTTGCAGGACGCACCGTTTGCAAGCAGGAAGTCCGTAATATCCGAGACCGTTCCCGAAACAGGCGAATGTATAGGCGCGGACATAAACGCGTCCGTATCGCCTATTTTCTGACCCACAGTGACCGTATCGCCTTTCTGCACGATACATTCACAGGGTGCGCCCATGTGCTGGGACATAGGCACTATCACGCTTTTCGGAAGCGGAAATTCCGCGGTCTCGCAGTCTTTTGTGCCTTTATCGTGCCGCAGTTTTATTCCGTTCAATTTATTCATATTGATCCTCCCTGAAGATTTGTTATTTTTTAGAAATTATTTTCAGAACGCCCGGCATAACGGCTTTCAGTGCCGCGCCCGTACATATTCCCGTAATGACGGAACTTACCGACAGAAGCGCAAAATACGCAAACACCGACGCCGTTTCCAGAAGAACCGCCGCCGCCGCAAGCTGTCCCAGAGAATGGAATATTGCCCCGAAAACGCTTACAAGAATGTAGGTCGCCTTGGTTTTCCCGAAAAGAAGCGCTGTCACCGCAAATGCGGCAGTTCCGCCGCAGAATGACATTACCCCCGCCGTGAAACCTCTTGTCACAAGCACAAGAAGCGCTTTCAGCAGCGTCAGCAGGAACGCCGAGGGCAGGTTTATGCCAAGAATTGCCGTCATTATAACTATATTTGAAAGTCCCGCTCTTATTCCCGCAGGCAGGAACGCCGAAAACGCGCTGTCCAGCAGATTCAGTACAGCCGCCGCCGCGAAAAGTATACCCATAACGGCTATATATCGGGAAAAGGACATTCCTTTCGGTCTGAATCCCGTCATTATCTCACCACTCCGTCAACATCTCCGCCGCTTTCTCCGTAAACCGTAACTACCACCCTGTTGGGAACGCATACCGCCGTATCTCCCGCGCGGCAAAGCTTTCCTGTTTCCATACAGATCTTATCGGGGCAATCGCTTTTGCTGACCGTTATCCCGCCGCCCGAAACGGTAAACTCCATTTCCCCCGTCTGCGGATAGGAATACACGCCGTCACTGTCAAGGGGAACGGCTGCAATAACTTCACCGTCACGGGAAATTTCCGCATACGCGCCGTCCTTTCCCGAAGCGGCAAGGAAATACACTATCGGCACGGCAAGCATTATAACGATGGGAATTATATCCTGCAGGCGGAACAGTTTTCTCTCACCTGTATTATTTTTCATAAAAGCCACAGACAGCCTTTCGGAACATCAATGTTTCAATGTGCATACAAAATTATTTTACAACAATTTATTAACATAGTCAACAGAAAAAGTTTTACATCTTTTTAAACCGTCATTCCGCACAATTTTTTCACTGATTTATTGTAATTATAAACAAACTTTTATTTTCCGGAATCATGCATTCGGAACACTTCGCAGAATATTCTTGCAAGTCCGAATGAAAATTTATGCAAAAAGTCATAAAAAAATGTGTAAATTTTCTTGAAAATTAAATATTACCGTGATATAATTATCTTGTATTTTTATTTTAGGCAACACCGCACAAAGGTCGCCCTGCGGCTTTGATGCACATATGCACGATGATCTTTGTGCGGTGTTGACTTTACGAAAGGAAGCGTTCCAGATGATGGAAATAAAAGTAACCAGAACCACTTCGCCCAAGGCTAAGCCTGCGGACGAAAGCAAACTCGGATTCGGCAAAATTTTTACCGACCATATGTTTCTGATGAATTATGACGAGGGTCAGGGCTGGCATGATGCAAGGATAGTTCCTTACGGTCCTATTCCCATGGAACCTGCGGCGATGTGCCTCCACTACGGACAGGCGGACTTTGAGGGTCTGAAAGCCTACAGGACCGCAAGCGGAAGAATACAGCTTTTCCGCCCCGACCAGAACATGGCGCGTTTAAACGTTTCAAACGAACGTCTTTGTATTCCTAAAATAGACGAGGCTTTCGGCATTGAAGCCATCAAGACCCTTGTAAAAGTAGACGAGGACTGGGTTCCCCATTCAGACGGAACATCTCTTTATATCCGTCCGTATATCTTTGCTGTTGACCCCATGCTTGGAGTTCACCCCGCAAAGCACCTTATTTTCGCCATAATCATGTCCCCCGTAGGCGCATATTACGCGGCGGGACTTGCTCCTGTAAAGATCTACGTTGAGGAAAATTATGTAAGAGCGGTAACAGGCGGAACAGGTTTCACAAAGGCAGCCGCTAACTATGCTATTTCCCTCAAAGCGCAGGAAGAAGCGGAAAAACAGGGCTACGCGCAGGTACTCTGGCTGGACGGCGTTCACAGGAAATATATCGACGAAGTAGGCGCAATGAACGTATTCTTCGTTGTTGACGGCGAAGTTATCACTCCGAGCCTTGAAAGAGGTTCTATTCTCGGCGGTATCACAAGAAAATCCTGCCTTGAACTTCTCCGCTCCATGAATTACAAGGTTTCCGAAAGGGATATTTCCATTGACGAACTTGTAGACGCTTACAAGAACGGCAAATTTGACGAGGCTTTCGGAACAGGCACAGCGGCGGTAATTTCTCCCATCGGCGAACTGAAATACGGCGACATAGTAATGCCTATCAATAACGGCGAGATCGGTCCTATCTCACAGAAGCTTTACGACACCCTCACGGGAATTCAGTGGGGCAAGATCGAGGACACTCACAAGTGGACAACTCCCGTCGGCGAATGCTGCTGCAAGTAATTAATATTTTGCATATTTCAAACGGCAGGAACGTGAAATTTCCTGCCGTTTGTCTGTCGAAAAACATATTTAAAACATATGTTAAGTTTGTTTTGAAACAGTCCACCGGACTGTTTCAAAAAGCAAAAAGATAAATAACTTGTTTATTTCAAGGGGGCGCCCTCTACGTAGGGCAGCCCCCTCTTGCCGCCGTAGGCGGCAATTCACCCCTTGCGGAGCTTTTAACGTATGGGGGAGTTCCGCCGTTCTGCGAAAAACGAACTTCGTTCGTTTGCGGCGAGGGGCTCAAACGAACATAGTTCGTTTTTCCCTCAGACCCCGCAGCCTTGAAAGGCTGGCGAACTTTTTATGAATTTTGCGCTTCGCGCAAAATTATAATACTTTTTCAGCAGACTGAAACAGCAGGAACGTGAAATTTCCTGCCGTTTGCTTTATTCTTTCCTTAAAAGTTCCCTGACGGTCATCATGGAAAATCCCAGCAGGTTCTGTCCCTGCCAGCAGTTAATGTCAAATCTCCGTTTGTCGCTCATGGAAAGTCCTATTCCCCATATTTTGTCGCTGACGGCACATTCCGCAAGCATTCCGTAAGTATCGAGGAGTTTTTTCTTCAGATCCTCGTTCTGGCGGAATTTTTCATACAGACCCATGCAGACCACAGGCTGGCGCAGACCGTTCCAGACGGTATTGTTATAATTCTTCACTGCGCGCCCCAGATCCTTTATTTTAGCAACGTCCGAAGTTTCAAGTATCTGCTTTGCAATTTCCTTATCATTGAAAACAACGGCTTTGCGGTACATCATATACTGTTCCATTGAGGAAAATTTTACCCCGTCCGCGGTAAAATCCGAAAGATACCAGTTGCTCAGATAACCGTTTTCCTCATTGGGATTATGGAAGCAAACCACATTCATAATAACATCTCCAAAAGAATTTTCTTGATTATATCATATATTTACATAAAAGTCAAGCCTTGACAACAGCGGAAAATTTCTATATAATAAAATGGTATTCTTAAAAACGCGGAAAATTTCTATATAATAAAATAGTATTCTTAAAAATATGGTGATATTATGATAATTTCTCTTGAAAATATAAGCAAGTTCTATAACGGGAATCAGATACTTAAAAACATTTCCCTTACCGTTGAGGACAACGACCGCATAGGTCTTATCGGCATAAACGGCTGCGGAAAATCCACGCTCCTGAAAATAATCACGGGGCGCGAGGACCCCGAAACCCAGCCCGAGCCTTACGTTGCCAATATTTCCCGCACAAAGGGAATGACCATCGGCTTTCTGGAACAGAACAGCGGGCTTGACCGTTCAAGCACCATAATCGAGGAAATGCGCTCGGTGTTCGCGGAACTTATTGCAGTTTCCGACAGAATGAGGGAGCTTGAACAGCTTATGGCTGAACCCGAAATTCGCAAAGATGAAAAGCGCTTTTCGGAAATTTCCGCCGAGTATTCCCGAAAAACAGCATATTTTGAAGCAAACGACGGCTATCTTATGAACGTCAATATAACTAAAGTCCTTAACGGCATGGGATTTCCCCCTGAAACATACGACAGAATAATTTCCACCCTCAGCGGCGGCGAAAAGACCCGCCTTGCCCTTGCAAGACTGCTTCTGGAAAACCCCCGCCTGCTTATTCTGGACGAGCCTACAAACCATCTGGATTTTGAAACGGTCATGTGGCTTGAAGATTACTTGCAGGAATACAAGGGCGCGCTGCTGATAGTTTCCCATGACAGATATTTCCTTGACAAACTGACAACTTCCATATGCGAAATAGAGCGGGGCGTTCTTAAACGCTACAAGGGAAATTACTCCGCCTTTACCGTCCGGAAAAAGGCGGACGTTGCCCGTCAGCTGAAAGAATATGAAGCGCAGCAGCAGGAAATTGCCAAATTGCAGGATTTTGTGGACAGAAATCTTGTCCGAGCCACTACTTCAAGCATGGCGAAAAGCCGTATCAAAAAACTGGAATCAATGGAGCTTATCGAAAAGCCCGTACTTTACGAAAAGTCCGCAAAAATAAAATTTGAATACGACATCGAACCGCCCTTTGACCTTCTGACGGTGAAAAATATTGACGTTTCCGTGGGAACTGCCACCGACAGGAAAACTCTTGTTGAATCTGTTTCTTTTGATGTGAAACGCGGCGAAAAGCTTGCGATAATCGGTTCAAACGGCATAGGCAAATCCACACTTTTAAAGATAATCCAGCATAAACTTCCGTGCAGTCACGGAAGTATCGAATGGACAAAGAATGTTAAAATTTCATACTTTGATCAGGAAAACGCTCAGCTTGACATGAACAAGACCGTTATGGACGAAGTACATTCCCGATACAGGACCATGAACGAGGTGGAAATACGTTCCCTGCTTGGCTGCGTCCGTCTTGTGGGAGAGAATGTTTTCAAAAAAGTGGGAGTTATCAGCGGCGGCGAACGTGCAAAGTTATGCTTTGCAATTATGATGCTTGAACGGGGCAACGTGCTTATTCTGGACGAACCCACCAACCACCTTGATATTGACACAAAGGAAGTCCTCGAACAGGCGCTTGAAGAATACACGGGAACGGTAATTTTTGTTTCCCATGACCGCTATCTGCTGAATAAAATTGCCACGAGAATTATTGAAATCACCGAAAATTCCATCGAAAGCTACAACGGCGGTTTTGACGATTACATCACCGTCAAGCGCGAGAAACAGCTTGCGGCGCAGCAGGAAGCAGACACCATCAAACAGGAAAAAGCCCGTCAGGCTGCTGAGGAAAAGAACGTAAAAGCATACCGTTCCAAAGAACAGCGCGCCGCCGATGCAAAAAAGCGGAATCGGGTAAAAGAGCTTGAAAAGGAAATTGCCCGCCTTGAAGAGGA
>CANRFB010000035.1 GCA_947629785.1 uncultured Clostridia bacterium
AGTAGTTTTTGGATAAAAAATATGCAATCTTTTTATTAAGCAAGGCTGAAGCCTTGACCCATGCAGGCAAAGTTTTGCTATCCTCTGCCTAAGTATAATGTGTGGCAAGGCAAAGTGCAATCTGAATTGGAGTTTTGAGAGTTAAGAGTTGAGATATTACAGTAACGCTTATTGACAATAATTCCCGCCCATATGGGCGGGATCATTGTTTGCAGACTGCGCTTTGTGTCATGCACGATATACGTTAAGTTGAAAATCACAAAGCAAACCCTGAAAGCGTGCAGGCTCAGCCTGCCCCCGCCGAAAACGGCGGGGGCAAATTTTTTATTTCAGTTTCCAGATGTCACGGGCATAATCTTCTACCGCTCTGTCTGCGGAGAATATTCCCGCGCCCGCTATGTTGTGCAGCGACATCTTGTTCCACTTGGAAACGTCCTTGTAACATTCGGAAACATACTGCTGCGCACTCTGGTATGCGTCAAAATCCGCAAGAACCATGTACGGATCCTTGAATTTCAGGGAATTTGCAACTTCCTCAAATGTGCAGCCGTTTATTCCGTGATACATCTTGTTTATAGCCTTGTCGATAACATCGTTATTCGCGCAGTATTCCTCGGGGTGATAGCCCTGCGCCTGTTTTGCAAGAACTTCGTCGGCGGTCATTCCGAAAATAAAGATATTGTCAATTCCGACCTGATCCTTAATTTCAATGTTCGCGCCGTCAAGCGTTCCGAGGGTAAGGGCGCCATTAAGCATAAGCTTCATATTTCCCGTTCCCGACGCTTCTTTACCCGCAAGGGAGATCTGCTCGGAAACTTCCGCGGCGGGCATAAGCAGTTCGGAAAGGGACACGCGGTAGTCTTCAAGGAAGAACACCTGCAATTTCTCGTTGATCTTGGGATTCTTCTTGATCTCCTCGCCCAATGCCCAGATCATCTTGATGATCTGCTTTGCAAGGTAATATCCCGGGGCAGCTTTTGCCGCGAAAATATATGTCTTGGGGATAAACTCCATATCGGGATCTTCAAGAAGCTTGTTATATTCCGCGATGATATTCAGAACATTCAGGTGCTGTCTCTTGTATTCGTGGAGACGTTTTACCTGAACGTCAAAGATAGCGTCGGTGTTGAGGACTGTTCCGAAATTGCTCTTGACATATTTTGCAAAACGCTCTTTGTTCTGCTTCTTGATGTCGGCAAGGCGGGAAATAACGCTCTTGTCGTTCTCGAACTTATTCAGGTTGATAAGTTCTCCCGCATTCTTCTTGAAGCCGTCGCCGATGGTATCTTCCAGAAGCTTGGTAAGTCCCGGGTTTGACTGTAACAGCCAGCGTCTGTAAGCGATACCGTTGGTAACGTTCTTGAACTTATAAGGCGTATCTGCGTACTCGTTCTTGAAAACATCTTTCTTGATAATATCCGAATGAAGTTTTGAAACGCCGTTTATGCTGTGGGAAGCGCAAACGCAGAGCAGAGCCATGTGTATCTGATTATTCTGGATAATGGACATTCTGGTGACTTTCGCACTGTCGCCGATACGTTCCATAAGGTCTGCGCAGTAGCGGTTGTTAATTTCAACGATAATGGAGAAAATTCTTGGGATTATCTGCTTTACAAGGTTGACGTCCCACTTCTCCAGAGCTTCTGCAAGAACAGTGTGGTTCGTGTATGCAAATGTATTTGTAACGATATGCCATGCCTTTGTCCAGCTGTAGCCGCAGTCGTCAAGAAGTATTCTCATAAGTTCTGGAATGGCAAGTGTGGGGTGGGTATCGTTTATATGGATAGCGACTTTCTCGTGGAGGTTGTCAAGAGTTCCGTAAACTCTCATGTGCCTGTCGACAATATCGCCCACGGAAGCGGCACACATGAAATACTGCTGACGGAGGCGGAGACTCTTTCCCTCAAGGTGGTTGTCGTTAGGGTAAAGAACTTTTGAAATAGCCTGTGCAACGGTATTCTGACTTAAAGCCTTTGCGTAATCGCCCTGATTGAACATCGCCATGTCGAAAGAGGGGGCTTTCGCCTGCCAGAGTCTCAGAACGGAAACAGCGTCGTTTCCGTAGCCGGGAACATACATATCATAGGGAACAGCCTGCACGGTGTTATAATTCGTATAGGAAATGTGGTGGTACTTATCGTCCCAGTATTCGGTAAGATCGCCCTCAAAGTGTACGTCTATCGCCTTGTCAAGTCTGGGAACGAGCCAGCTTTCGCCGCCGGGAAGCCAGTTATCGGGAAGTTCCGTCTGCCAGCCGTCCTCTATTTTCTGCTTGAAAATGCCGTATTCATAGCAGATAGAATAACCCATAGCGGGGTAGCCGTCGGTAGCAAGACCGTCCAGATAGCAGGCGGCAAGACGTCCGAGGCCGCCGTTTCCGAGACCTGCGTCGGGTTCATACTCGTAAATTCTTTCAAGGTTAACGTCCCACTCCTTGAAAATTTCGTTTACCATTTCGTTGATATTCAGGTTGAAAAGGCTTGTTTTCAGGGAACGTCCCATAAGGAATTCCATAGAAAGGTAATAGACTTCCTTTCTGCCTGCGGACTGATTCTTGGTGCGGAATTTATGTCTTCTCTCGCGGAGAATGTTTACCACTACCGAAGAAAGGGCTTTATAGAACTGGTTGTCGGAAGCCTCCGCGGGTGTAACGTTGAAGCCCACCTGAAGCTCGTTCAGCAGTTTCTGCTGAAACTCCTCTTTACTTATTACAGGAACCATAATATCTTCTCCAATCTGTTCATAATAAAAGATATGCGGTAAAGTTCTTATACATTAGTCAGATACTTTCCATAAATACTTATAAATAATGCTTATTCCTTTTAATTATACCCTATTTTGCCGGCTAAAGCAAGCATAACACAAAAAATACTTAATTTTTTTACTTAGTCTTTCAAAAATTTTAACTTAACCTTTTGGGAAAATCCCCGAAAGCCGCGTATTTAAGCCATTATTCCCGATATTTGACTATATATTCAATGTCAACCGTTTTTTCAGGTAAAATTTTGCTGAAAATTTTCTTACAACTGCCAAATATTTGAAAATCGGCAGAAAAATTTCTCAAAACCCTTGACAAACCGAGATTTTGGTATTATACTGTTAATTGTTGCACCACCGACAAGGAAAATTTTTATAGGAGGCGGAGAAAATGTATAATTTTACCGATTTTGCAAAAATAACATATGCTATGGAGTCCGCCTGCCGTATTCAAGCCTGAATTATCCGGCTTGAATTTGAATTGCAGATATTTACAGCCGTCTCCGTATATCGGGGACGTTTTTGTTTATGCAAGAACTGCGGCAGGCTTCTGAAACGGAGGTAATTTTATGACAGAAAACGATATTAAAGAATTGACCCGCGCCGCCCTTGTTTCGGCGGACACGGGAGAATTTGATGCGGAACGTTCCCTTGACGAGTTGGAGGAACTTTCTAAAACAGCAGGCGTGGAAGTCGCCGCAAGGGTAATTCAGAAACGCCCCGCCTGCGACAGCGCAACGGTAATAGGTTCGGGACGGCTTGAACAGCTTGCGGAAGAAGCCGCCGCTCTGGAACTTGACCTTATAATTTTCGACTGCGAACTTACCGCGAACCAGACCCGGAACATCGAAAAGATCCTTGACATTCGTGTAATAGACCGCACAACGCTTATTCTGGATATTTTCGCGCAGCGGGCGCGTTCCAAAGAGGGACGTCTGCAAGTTGAACTTGCGCAGCAGAAATACCGTCTGCCCCGTCTTGCGGGAAAAGGTGTGGAACTTTCCCGACTGGGCGGAGGAATAGGCACCCGCGGTCCGGGCGAATCCAAGCTGGAAACGGACAAACGGCATATTCGCCGAAGAATAGAATCCCTTGAAGCGGAACTGAAAGAACTGGAAAAGCGCCGTGAACTTCACCGCGCGCGGCGGAAAAAGGACAATGTTCTCACGGCGGCAATAGTGGGTTACACCAACGTAGGCAAATCCACGCTTCTGAACGCCCTTACCGACGCGGGGGTCCTTGCGGAAAACAAGCTTTTCGCCACACTTGATACCACGTCGCGGAGTCTGGAACTTCCCGACGGACGGAGCGTAATGCTTATTGACACGGTAGGACTTATACGGCGTTTGCCCCACGATTTGGTGGAAGCGTTCAAAAGCACACTCGAAGAAGCGGCAAGCGCGGATATTATCATCAACCTGATAGACATAAGCGCGGAGGACGGTTACGAACAGTCGGAAGTCACCGCGGAAGTGCTGAAAGAGTTAGGCTGTGACGGTATTCCGCGGATAGATGTTCTCAACAAGTGCGACAAACTGCCGGAATCGGAAAATATCCGCTGTGACGACAGGACAGTGAAAATTTCCGCAAAACAGGGGAAAGGCTTGGACGAACTTCTTGAATGTATAGCCCGCAATCTTCCCGAAACGGCAATACGCGGGAAGTTTTCCATACCCTACGACAAGACAAGCCTGATAAACACCGTTCGGGTCGAGGGGAAGATACTCTCGGAGGAATTTCTGCCGGAGGGAA
Organism: uncultured Clostridia bacterium; assembly: GCA_947629785.1. GTDB lineage: Bacteria > Bacillota > Clostridia > Oscillospirales > Ruminococcaceae > RGIG8773. The sequence goes on from CANRFB010000035.1 coordinate 4,510, forward strand.
CGGTTATTGACGCAATAGTTGACAAAAAGATCCTGCACCTTGTAGAGGGGTACAGGATATGACACGGTCGGCGCGGGTTCCGCGCCGGCTTTATTTATTCATATTTATATCCGCAAGATAGGGGAATTTGCCTATCAGATCATTCTCAAAAGCGTTTATTTTCTCCAAGGCGCGGGGGTCGCGGAGATATTCGCGGTAAAGGGCTTTCAGGTCGTCGTGGTAACTCCCTTTAATGACCGATAATTTTTCAAGCATATCCGCGGCGTGTTCCACCGTATTTTCAAAATGCTCCGTATTCTTCCTGTTATTGTGTCCGTAGAGGTATTCAAGGCGTTTACGGTAATCGGGGCAGATAGTCTCCGCTTTTTTCAGCAGGCGGGCGCGGCGCGGGTTTTCCGCGTATCCGCATTGTTGTTTCTTTTTGTAAAATTTCATGCACGCCGCCGCAATTATCACTGCCGCCAATGCAATAAACAGTACAATGATGAGTATGAATTTAACCGAATACACAATTACCGCTCCTGCAAGATGAAGTTTTGTATTCTAATTATAATTCTCAAAACGCATATTGTCAAGTATAAAATTTGATTTTCGAGTATTTACACAAAATGCCGATAATAATATTGTATAATATGCTTGAAAGGTGTGATAATATGGCGTTCGGGGACAGATTGCTTGAAATTTTAGAAGAAAAAGAAATCACGCAGAAAGAGCTTGCGGCAATGCTGAATATTGCTCCGTCCACGCTGAACGGGTACATCAAGAACAAGCGTCAGCCGGATTTTGAACTTATAAGGAATATAGTATTCATACTGGACACATCGGCGGACCATCTTCTTGAATGTCCGCAAAACGGCAAAATTTCCGCAAAGGAGATGTCGCTTATCGCCAAAATGCGAATTTTAAGCCCCGAACAGCAGGAAATGATATACGAGCTTGTGAATATTGTTTCGCGGAAAAATTCACGATAACAAAAACCTCTTTCATGCGGCGTGTGAAAGAGGTTTTTGAAATAATCTGACCAAAGTACATATTCCGAAATAAGAATAACCCCTGAAATGACATTTTACAGCCGTCTCAGAGGTTTTTTTCTGCGCCTTAAAACTTCATTTTTTGAGTGAGGGAAATAAAAGCAAATCCCCTCTTGACTAACAAGAGAGGATATGCGTCAAGGCTCAGCCTTGCTGGTCGGAGTGACGGGACTTGAACCCACGGCCTCTACCACCCCAAGGTAGCGCGCTACCAATCTGCGCCACACCCCGAACTGAACATTAATATTATACCACAGTCCGCGGCAGGTGTCAAGGGTTTTTATATCTTTTTTCTCAAAAATTTTTTATTAACATTTTATTCAATTCCATAATCGGCAAGCTGTTTTATAGTGCTGTCATCAAGCATACTTACATCGGTGAAATATTCGTCAATGTCGGTGTTTTTGTATAATATCTGTACTTTCAGAGTGTACATTCTGTCGTTGCCGTTAAAGGAGTACAGTGTGTCAATAAGGCTGCTGTTCCCGCTTGATTTCTTTACTTCTTTAAGGAGTTTGCTTACCTTGCCGGCATCGTTAAGATACTTTTGGGCTTGATTGAAAATGCTTTTTGACGCGCATTGTATTTCAACGCTCTTTTCGTTTTTCTTTGCTTTGGCAATAAGATTGGTTTTAAGTATGGATTTAAAATCATCAAAGCTTTCCGCGTATTTCTTGTTTACTTCAAAATAGCTTATGGTGTCGTCCTCGGCATCGGGAACTTCAAAACTCTGGTTGTCCTCTTGGTGCGTTGCACTCAATTCATCATCACTTACCATGAAAAAGCTGTGCGTGGTGTTTGAAACAATATTTGATACCGGATCGTCCCATGTAGAGTCTATATTATACCATTTCTTGTTGTAATAAACCTTGTTCCACATATGCATTTCGTCCGGCTTGTCACGGTAGGAATGTCCTATTACCGTAATTGCCCGTATTCCCGCTTTTGCACATAGGTATTCAATGGTTTTGGCATAACCGTCACACTTGCCTGCCTTTTTCACAAGAACGCCGTAAATATTGTCGCTGTTGCTGCTTTCAACATCATACTCACAGCGGCTTGTAACGGCATCATGTATAGTCCTTATCTTGGTATATTTCGTCATATCGTCAGTAAGTTTCGCAAGAATCTTTTCAGCCTGCTTTTCACAGGCGGCAATCATTTTATCGTAATTTTTCTTGCTGTATCTGTATTCGAGGTCAAATTCCACGTTGCCTCTGCTGTTCCACTGTGCGCCTATGTTTGCTAAATTGAACGTTACAGGATCGTGGTAAACAAGAAGTTCTCCGACCATGTTGAAGTCCTCCTCCGACATGGTTTTGCCTATATTGAGCTTTACCGTGGGTTCACATTCGATAACGGCGGCTTTAAGTTCTTTGTAAATGGTCTTTCCGGTGTCGGACAGCTGGTTATAATAATAGGGCGTACTGTAGTCGGCGGCAGCTTCGGCAGTATATCCTCCCATTGTCATCACCGAAGATACCGCCAGCATAACGCAAAGCACCGCCGCCAAAATTTTCTTTATCATAATACTCACTTCCCGTAATCACGATTATATAATTGAGAGTTGAGATATAAGCGTTTATGCAGCATCTCAACTCTCAACTTTTAACTCTTAACTCTCAAAACTATTGTGCAGCCCCTGACTTACTTCATGCACGGTATATTTACGCGGAAAATCACAAAGTAAAGCCTGCACGGGTCAAAGCTACAGCCTTGCTGAATAAGCCCGCGGGGGCTCTCCGCCTTGCCTGATCACATACCGGTAAGACCGGAACGCGCAATACCTTCCGTGAAATTCTTCTGCAAGCAGATGTACAGAACAAGTATCGGCAGAATGGAAATCAGACAGCCTGCCTCCATCCATACGATAAGTTCACGGACGTTTACCGAACTTGCATCGTTGCCGAAGATTATTCGCGTAAGGTTTCCGTCAAGGTTTTTCAGCATAAGCGCAATAGTCTTGTTGTCGGTGAAGAACGACGTACTTACATAATAGTCATTCCAGTACCATACTATCGAGAACAGGAAAACCGTCAGGAATGTTGAACCCGCATTGGGTATCATTACTCTTACGAAAGTCGTAAGCGGTGAACAGCCGTCCAGCGCGGCAGCGTCCTCAAGTTCCTTGGGCAGACCGCGGAACGATTGCCTGAACAGGAATATGAACAAGCCCGCTCTGAGTCCGTTTGCCGTTAACGCCGGAATGTACATCGTCGCCGCTGTATTGATAAGATTGATGTAATTTCCCGTCATTGAATGATATATTCCCAGAGGATTGAAGTAACGGAAGAACATATACTGGGGAATAAGTATGATCTGCGGCGGAACAAGTATCATCATGATAACTACAAAGAACAGTATGCTCTTGCCCTTGAAGTTGTATCTCGCAAATCCGTAACCCGTTATCGCGCAGGTAACTACCTGTATCAGCGAACAGCCTATGTTCAGCACCGCCGTGTTGCCAAGCGTGTTCCAGAAATCCATAGCCTTTATGGCGTCCTTGATGTTGGACATCGTTAAAGTCTTGGGTATCCACATTACTGTCGGGTCATTCATATCCGCACGCGGACGGAACGCCGCGGAGATCATGAACAGCAGCGGATAAAGGATAATGAAGCAGAGTCCGAAAACTATTATCGCTCTGAATACAGGCCAAGCAGCATCTATGACCTGTTTGCGGCGTAAATAATTCTGTTCCTCCGGAGAAAGGCATTCCATTCTCTTTTTGAAACGTTCTCTCCGCTCTTTACGTGAGATCTTAGGTTCCTTGGGCGGCTTTTCGGCTTTGCGCTTTGCAAGGAATTCCGCGACCGGATTTTTCTTTACCATTGTATCAGCCATTTTTTCCGCCCTCCTTAATCATCATACCATACAAGCTTGTTCATTATCGCAAAGATAATTCCCAACGCCACAAGTATGATTCCGAAATAACTCCACGCCATCGCCGCGGAGTAACCGTATTTCCATTCCGTCTGAACGCTCAGCATACGCTCCATTACTTGGTTCGTGGGGTCTGTGAACGCGTCGATTACCGTATAAACAATGTTTACAAGAATCATGGGCGAAATGTACGGCAGGGTTATTTTCCAGAAGAATTCCCATGCTGTCGCACCCTCAATAGCCGCCGCTTCTTTTGCGGAAGCAGGTATTCCCTGTAATGCCGAAAGGAATATGATTATCTGGATACCGCATTTCCATACAAGGTTAAGTATGTCAGATGTAATGCTTGTAAGAAGATCCGTGAAACTGTCACCGAATCCGTAAATTCCTATAAACTCCAGTAACTGGTCTACCATGTCCGCCTCGAACATCGTGGAAAACTGCTCCGCACTGTTGTTGCCGCCTGTTTCAAGGTCGCCTGTGATAATGGCGTAAACAGGACCTGTTGCAATGATTACCGGCAGGAAGAATACCGCTCTTGCAAATGTTCTTCCGCGGAATTTCTGGTTGATAACGATGGCAACGAACAGCGAGAACACAACTATTATCGGAAGGTTCAGCGCCATATCGCCAAGGGATTCCACAAGATACTGCCTGAAGTTCGGGTCTGTCATGAATGCGTTCTTGTAGTTCAGGAACATATTCGGTTCGCCGGTCTTGTTGTCTATAAGCTGCGTTACCGCAAGATAACCCGTTTCAGGGGTAACGTTGTGGAACGAGTAGTAGAAGGATTTAAACAGCGGTATGATAAAGAACATCAGCGCGCCGATAAACCAGAGGGCAATAAAACCGTAGCCGTAAAGACCTTTTTTCTTTTCGTAAGACATATGCAGTCTTTTCATCAGCCGATTACCTCCTCTCCGACATAGTCGTACATACTGATGACTTTGCCGTTGTTTGTTACCGTTTTATCCTTTAAGTTTACGACCGTTTTTGCACCGTTTGCGTAAACCGTTTCGATCTCGTCCTCGGAAAGAATGTTATATTCCGCAATTTCCGAACCCTGTGTACCCGAAAGCGCGTCTTTCACAAACTTGTAGCAGCCTGCCGCGTCTTCTACCCAGTATGTATAATCCGCATAGTAAAGATTATCGTACTTGGTATCTTTAAGCTCGTTGGCTTCTTCCGCAATAAAGTCAAAGTGTACGTTTGAACCGCTTGCGATGGCTCTGAGAACCAGATCCGCTACCTGAGCGTCGCCGTTTACCGCCGTGGTGGAAACAGGCTTCAAGCCGCTCATTACTATCTGATAGAACGGTATTTCCACATCAAATACGTCATATTTGCTGGAATTGAGGGGAATGTCCGAAATGTGATCCACATATTTCAGAACATATGCGTTTGCGCCGTCTGCAAGTATCGACGGAACGGAAGCTTTGAGGTTCTCCATATAACCCTGTAAGTTATTCTTGAACATCTCTCTTGAAACGGATTTCTTTCCGTAATCGCCGTAAATAACGGTGGTTGCGCTTCCTACGCAGATGTTTCCTATGCCCGCCTTGCTGTAACTGCTTGCAAGGTTCCTGAACATCTTTTCATACGATCTCGGACTTAAAAGCGACATCGCGTCGTAATATTTGTTTTCAACGCCGTGTGCAAGGTCGTAGATTATCTGCCTTGAATATGCGTTTGAAACTCTTATGGTGGTATCGGTCATTGTGAAATAACCGCCGCCGCTCTTGAATGTAAGGTTATCCACCGCAGGATAAATGTCGATATTGTTTGCAGCCGCATAATCCATAAGCGCGTTGAAATCGCTCTTTCCGCCAAGGAGGGAAGCAGGCTTTGCTTTGTCTGCGACCTTTTCCTTGATGTCCGCCGTAGTCCACTGATTGTACTGAACTACTATGTTTTCAACACCCTCGTTTTTAAGTTCTTCAAGTACCGTCTGCGCGTCCTCGAAAGCCGTTGTCTTGTGCTGCAAGGTAACGGGGAAACCAAGTATAGGCTCGGTTTTCATAGTTCCGCCGTAAAAATCAACATACAGTGCTGTTTCCGAATCCGCGTCCGATTTTGTAACGCCCATGGACGTTGTCAGGTAGTTCTTGTAGCTGTTTGCAATATCCACATAGTCTACCTGCGACTTGTCGGAATTGGAAACGGGGTAATATCTCACTTCAATTTCGGGAACGAGTATTCCGCGCTTCTCAAAAACTCTCAGCGGGTTGCTGTCGCCGCCCATAAGGAATTCGTCGCCCGTTCTTATTTCAAAATCGAAGTAGCAGGAATTGTAGCTGGTGTTTTTCTGACCTGCAACATATGCGTTTATAGTCGCGCAGGTGTCGCCCTTATCGGCAACTACCATAAGTCCGCTGTCGCCTTTTACGATACCGTACATCGGCAGGTAAATGTTCCGTCCCGTGGAGGGCTTGGTGGTTTTTACCGCCGTTATATCGTTTCCGTAAACTTTACCCTGATAAACTCTGTAACCCGCTTTGTTGTTGTTGAAGTTTATCAGCGCGCCGCTTCCGTCAGGAATAACGAAGTAGCCCTCTTCTTCCATTTCGGCGGCTCCGAATGTGGACATCAGCGCAATATCCGTAACGATCTTGTCGCTGTTCTTTTCCTGAATCTGCGAAGTATCAACGTTTACGCTGAGGTAGTCGTCATTCAGCGTATATGTAACGGGAATAACTATCTCCGCCTCGCTGAAATCGTAAACTATTGAAACTCCGTCCGAAGTTGCCGTCATTTTGGCGGTACTTCTCATCTTGCTCTGGTTTGTTGTAGTACGTCTTTTGGACGGTTCGGCGTATATCATGGTCATTCCCGAACGAAGTTCCTGCTTCTGGGCGGCTTTACCCGCGGAAGCGTCGGCGTTTATAGGATTTGACCACCATATCTTGCCCGTGTTCTTGTCGACCAGAGCGGTTATAATGTCCTTATCGTTGTAATACAAGGCTAAATTTGCATTTTCAACTGCAAGTTTCATATCCGCCATAGCCTGCTCGTCGGTAACGAGCGGTTCGTCCTCGTCCATGGCGTAGTCGTCCTCAGAAATCGCCTCGCCGCCGTCGTCCGAAGAAGATGTGTCCGAAGCCGCTCCCTCATCATCGGAATTTGCAGGGAACGCGCAAAGCGGGATCATCATAGCCATACAGCAGATACAAGCCAAAAGCCTTTTCATCTTTTTATGCATTCGTTATTTCACCACTTTTCGTTTTTAGTATTAAACTCTTATGCGATATGAAAGCTCCGTGTAGATCGAGAATATGAATATCAGCACTTGCTGGAACAGTGTCAGCAGCAGGACTAACAGGAACAGCATAGCTATCATAGCCACGAGTGTAAGGAGCATAAGCGCAAGGGTCTTTCCCAGACTGAACTGATGTACTGCTTTTATTCCCGATATAAGGAGAACGAAAGTCCAGCACAATCCGATAATTTCCACCGCCTGAATGAATACATATTCGTCCTTTATCAGGAAGTGTGACATTACCGTGCCGATAAGGTACGCCGCCACATATGGTATCAGCGCGTAAGCGGAATTTATGAAGATATTCTTCATGCTTCCCTCACCGTCAAACAGCGTACACATCGCCCAGTTTGCGACAACCCAAGTTCCGAATAGTATGAAGCTCTTGAATATGTACGGAACTATGTTGAACATTTTGTCATAATCCGAATAATACTGAAAACCGTAAAGTCTTTCGTAAGCGATCTGCTGAATGAACAGCAGGCACACCACAACGATTGCGATCCTCATTGAACCTGCTTTTTTCCACCGCAGATCCTCGAAACCCTCAAAGGGGTGCATAATAACGTGCTTAACAAATTGTCCTCTTGTCAGATCAAGCATATCACACACCCGCCTTTCTGTTCTTCTCCCATGGGTATACTATCTTTCTTCGCTTCCGCAGCTGCTTGTATACGATTATGAGGACTACAAGAATAACAATTACCACAATGCACTTCATATAATTTTCTTTCAGCCACTCATCGCGGTAGCCTTCAAACGCCCTGTTGTACCGGTCGCGGCTTATGGAGATCTTGAAATATTTCATGGCGTCTTTGTACTGATACTTGTTATACAGCGCGTTTCCTATACCGATATAGGCTCTCCTGTAGTTTCCGTCGTATTTAAGAACATTCTGCCACGGCTCAAGGGATTCCTCGTAAAGACCGTCATTGTAAAGGTTTGCCGCCTCGGTAACGATCTCGCCGAAAACCGTTCTGGTGAATATTGTGATATTATTCTTTCTTGAATCAAGAACATAGATATGATTGTCATGGCTTTCTATTGCAGCCGCCGACTGGAACAGTCCCAGCTGATAGCCCTTGCCGCCCATTATGAACAGCAGCCAGCATTCCTTGTCGTACTGGAAAATACGTCCGTGCTCGAAGTCCAGAATGTTCAGTTCGCCGTTAGGACCGAGGTCAATGTCGGTAAGACTGGAATTCTTGGAATAGATCGAGTAGTACGCGGGCGGGTTATCGCCGAACTGCATATCCGCCGCGCCCAGCGAATCCAGAATGTTGTCGCCTCTCGGATTGAGTTTCTTAACAAGGTCGGTATTGACTTCCTGCGAATCGGTAACGGTGAAGATAAATCCGTCATCGTCGATATCGAAGTTTGTAAAACCGATAGGCGTCTGCTTAGCGGAACGGCTTCTCTGTTCCTCGGTGGAGATAAGGTTCCAGAACGCGTTTGCAAGAACTTCCGCGGTCTGTTCTACTCTGTTCGCACCGTAGAATCCGAGGAATTCGCCCTCCGAATTGAACATTACCGCACCTTTGTTAACGGATTTTACGACTATGTAAACATTTCCCGCTTTATCTACCAGAACCTTGCTGGGCTTATAGGTAAGCGACTGGTCGTAAAGTTCATTTTCGGGCTTTGTGAACATTCTGTCAACGTTCCCCTCGGTATCGCATTTAAGAACGCGGTCGTTATCGGTGTCGCAGATGTAGATATTTCCCGTATACTGGTCAACGTAAACGCCTGTAGGTCCTTTCAGCGTAAGGGTCTCGCCGTTATAGCGGAATTCCGTCATTTCCTTTATGAAATTGAAATCAAGGTCGGTTATTACGATCCTGTTATTGCCCCTGTCGGCTATGTACATAAGGTTATCATGTGAAATAAACAGGTCGGCGGGTTCATAGAAGTTGCCGCAGCCTATCATTTCGCCGTCAATATACTTTTCGGCGGTATATCCTGCCTGTGAAGCGACAGCGTCGCCCCATCTGTCATAGCTGTAGGGGTCATATGTTTCCAGCGCGGACACGTTCACGGCAAATGCCGAAACGGTTATCGCCGCTGCCGAAACTAAAGACAGAAGCTTTTTCAAGCCTGACATATTATCCCTCCATATCATCAAAATTTTAGTCTTTCATACCTGCGTGAGCCATTGTTTCCATAACGTTGCTCTGCGCGGCGATAAAGATAGCCAGCGGCGGGATCATCAGTACCACAGCCGAAGCAGCTATCGCGCCTTGTCTTGCGATACCTGCGGCAGCGATCTGCTGAACCACGGTAGGAATTGTTTTCAGCGCTTCATCGTATACGAGAGAACCGCCGTTCGAGTTCCAAGCCGCCTGAAACTGGAAGATGATAATTGTCATAAGTGCAGGTTTCGAGTTGGGCATTACTATTCCCCAACAGATACGCATAAGACCTGCGCCGTCCACTTTTGCAGCTTCTATCATGGCGTCGGGTATCTGTCCGATACTCTGTATCATCAGGTACAGACCCATTGACGAAGCGATCAGCGGGAGGATCAATGCGGAATAAGTATTTATCATGCCAAGCTTTGCCATTACCATGTACTGCATGATATATGTTACCTGACTGGTGAAAAGCAGGGAGATAACTACTATCTTATTGATGATCTTTGCACCGGGGAATCTGCATTTTGCAAGGATAAATCCTGCCATGCAGGCAAACACGACGTGGAGGACCGTTGCCACAACTGTTACGAAGATACTGTTGAATACGTTTCTGGAGAAAGGCACCCACGAGTTGTTTGCTACTATAAACAGATCCTTGAAGTTATCCATTGTGGGATCCATCGCGTAAAGACGCGGCGGCATAATGAATATTTCGTTTACCGGTTTAAGTGATGTTACTATCGCGATATATATGGGCAGAAGCATGAACGAACCGAGCAGCAGCAGAACTATGAAAATTCCTATATCGTTTTTCCAGCTCTTGCCGACCTGCTTATTGGAACCTTTTGAACGTTCCATTTTGCGGTGTTCCTTTTCACGCCTTTTTCTCAGAGCTTCAAGAGCGGCGGCGTTCTCCGCCTCCTGCTGCGCCTTGATCTGAGAGGGTTTCAATTCTTTTTTAGCCATTTGTGATCCTCACCTCATTTCTCAGTTCATATACTTGCCGAGTATCTTTGAAATGATGTTGTTGCATATCAGCATCGCAAGGAACAATACAAAGCATATTGCCGAGGAGTAACCCATTTCATAGCGTATCCAGCCGTAGTCGAATGCGTGAGTCATAATGGTATGCGCTTTATAGTCGGTTGACGGGAAGCCCGCAAGGCTTCTTCCTACCATATCAACGGTGAATGAGGAAACTATCTGCATTACAGCCGCGAACATCAGCTGCGGTCCCATTGACGGGATCGTTATGTAAATGAGTTCCTGCCATCTGTTGCTGATACCTTCTATCGCGCCCGCTTCATACATGGACTTGTCGATTCCTTGGAAACCTGCGCGCATTGCAAGGAAGCCTGCGCCCATGGAAACCCACAGCTGTACTATAATTACGCAGGTGAGAACGTAGTTTCCGTCGGTAAGCCACTGGATAGCCGCGGTGGTGATTCCCAGTTCGTTAAGCAGAGCGTTCAGGTAACCGTAGGAGTCGCCCGAAAAGATAAGCTGCCATACGAAGTAGATATTTCCCGCCATTGACGGCGCGTAGAATATCAGTGTAAAAATTGTTTTCAGCACGGGGTGAAGTTCGTTTATAAGCCACGCGAGCATGAAACTCAGAGCATAGCTTAACGGTCCGGTGAAGATAGCAAATATAAGCGTCGTTCTTATTGAACCGATAAATACATCGTCCTCCAGAAACATTGTATAGAAGTTCTGGAAGCCCACAAACTTAGGCGGGAAGTGCGCCATATCGAAGTCTGTGAATCCGATAGGCAGCGCCATTACAACGGGAATTACCGTGAACACGAAGAAGAATATCATAAACGGGAACAGCATAAAATAGCAGACTTTGTTCCGTTTCATTTCGTGCCATGTATAGCCCCATCTTTCCTTAAAGGACATTTTGCGCTCATTGGGAAGCAAAATTTCCTTCTTTTGTGTTTCAGCAGCCAAAGGTTAACCCTCCTTATTCATCATTATCATCGAGTCCGAGATTTTCTCTCTTTCTCGTAATTTCTCTGTTGATGTCGATATTATACCAGCGGAGTGTTTCGCGGGCGTTTTCCTTATCGTTTACAACAGATCTGAAAGCGTTCATTATGCTTCGTGTTACAACGTATGCGGAAGGTATGATAGGAATTTCTTCAAGCTGATTCATCTGGAAGAGTATCTTTTCAAGGTCTTTATTTGACCAGTTGAGTTCTTTCAGAGCGTCAATATTCGCGCTGTCGAAACGTCCCAACGGTCCCATAACGCCCTCGATATTCTGACCGTATTCGATCATTGTGTCGGTCTCGGTGAACCATTTGATGAAATCCCATGCGGCTTCCGGATCGGTGCAGCTTGAAAGGATCACCGCGCCTGAACCGTTGGAGTTAGCGGCGTGGGAAACCGTTCCGTCCTCGCGGCGTGTGCCGGGTACCGCGCAGAAATCCCAGAGTCCCTTTATTTCAGGAGCTGCAACGTTAAGCTGATTATAGAACGTACAATAGTTCTGGATAACTATGGGTGCTTCGCCTGTTCTGAAACGTGTAAACGCGTCGTAAGTCTGGTCGAATTTATAGATATTATAGAAATCCGTCCACATATCAAATGCGTCTACCGCGGCTTGTGTATCGAAGTTTGTCGCCGTCTGATCCTCATTATAATAGTTGGTTCCCGACTGGAGCATAAGCATTGCGAAAGTATGTCCTGCTTCCGTTGCGGGAGAAACCGAGTTACCGCCGGAAACTATTGTCGGGAGTATCAGACCGGGCTGCATATAGTTTCTCTGGATAGCGGGGAGCATATCGATAAGATCGTCCCACGTCTCAGGAGGCTCGGAAATTCCCACCTGAGCAAGCATATCCTTACGGTAGAACATCATGGGGAAGCTTCTGTTTAAAGGAATAGCATATACCTGATCGTCAAATGTATACGGCACGGTGGCGTTATCCTGAAAACGCGAAACCACCTCATCATAGCCCTCGAAGTCGTTCAGCGGCATTATCAGGTCACGGACTGCGAGGTTTACGGGGAATTCGCCGCCCACAAACAGTGCCACGTCAGGACCTTTTCCCGCGAGGACTGCTTCCATGATCGCGCCCTGTACAAGGTTGATGGAAGCTTTTACGTTATGGTTGGGGTTATAGTCGGCGTCGGTCATCTGTTTTATAACCGTCGCCTGATCACGGGCAAGGGAGACCCACACGTTAATGGAATCCTCGCCGGTATCGGAAAGCACGGTATAGTCCTCAAAGAACGAGTTTATAAAGCCTTTGAAGCTGAATGCTATGCTCTTGCCGAATTTCTCCTTAACGGAAGTGAATTCGCCGTCTGCCGGTACAAGCTCGATAAAGTCTATTTCCAGCGGCTGTTCGCGGTACTGTCTCATCCATGAAGAAACGGAGTTTACGTTATCCTTGATGGAGTTATTCGAGATCATATCGGGGATCCTTATAGGACGTTTTGCGCCGTTTTCGAGGACTGTTGCAAGTCTTTCCAGAGCGGCAGCTTCGGTACCTTTCTGGTTTGCGAGAGCCTCGATCTTTTCTTCCTCGGCAATAAGCTGATTTGCAAGTATTTTAAATGTATCCACCAATTCGGGAATTTCCTTATGGACGTTATAATCGGTATACTTATCGGGTGTAGGACCGGTTATCATCAGTATCTGCATATAATACTGATTGGCGGTATACACGATGCTGTCCAGACGGCGCATGGACTCGCCGATCTCGCCCGGAATGACTTCCAGCGAAAGTTCATGCTTGCCCGGTTCGAGGTAAACATAGACCGGGTCGCCGTTATCGTCCGTAGGAACCACTGTCAGCCAATCGTCGTCGTAGTGGAATTTTATCTGGGAAAGTTTGTCATTAGGAACTTTGCCGTCGATATAGAGACGTCTGTTTGTATAGAGACCTCTCAATTCGTTCTGGCGGGCTTTTATGCCTATTTTATAATATCCTGCTGTTTCGACGTTCATTTCCCAAGTGATGGTCTGACCGGCAGTATCCCAAGTGCCGTCTCCCACGGTATTATAGCGCTGTTTCGAGGGGTGGGAGGGTTCGGTGAGGTACGAGCCTCTGTCATATGTAGGGAACAGGGTCTGGGAATTGGTATAGCTGTACAATTCGCCCTGAAGCCTTATAGGCTCTGCGCCCGAGTTCTTTGCAAGCTCGGCGTCGGAGGGTTTCACATAAGCGTCATAATCGCCGGTATTGCAGAGTTTAATATACTCGATAGCAACAGACGCACGCTCGGATTCCAGAGAAATAGTATGGGTACCTGCTTCAAGGTTAAAATACAGCGGTTCATTGAACAGACCGTCCACGTCATACGCCATGGAAGTTACCCATCTGGGTGCCTGAACCTGCGGCGGGCGGACCTCGTTATCCTTAGAATCCGTCGTTATGGGATATGCGCCCGTCCAGATATGGGGCATAGTGACGCGGGTAGCGGTATCGTAAGGAGAAACGCCGTCCAGAAGCACGGAAACTTCGGTAGTAGTTGCGCCGCCGGCAATAGGGAAATAGCTTATTTCCATATGATACGCGCCGGATTCGGGGACATCAACGGTGAAATCTACCCGACCCTCCTCGTTTGACCAGACAAGGACGTTATCCTTGCCCTCGTAGGAAGTTACCTCCGCTTCCGCCACGTCGTCCTTGCCGACATACGTAAGCAAGGCTTCTGCCTTGGGGCGTGGGACATCGACAATTTCGTCATAATAGTCGCTGTAGGTTTTCTGTTTGGTAAAAAGCGTTGTGGCGCTGTCGGACGCGGACTCCGTTGAAGCAGGAGGGCTGTCCTCGGCGGCAGCGGGGAAAGCGGGTAATGCGGAAGTACACATAAGGACCGCTATCGACGCTGACAAAATTCTGGTAAGATTCGTTTTCCTTGACAACAGATAGACCACCTTTCATATATACGGGCACGGGCGGGGAAACAGCATACCCGCCGTTCCGTGTTGATTTTATGTCAATTGAACAAAAAATACGTTAAAGGGTGAAAAAATTTTTTAGAGTTATATAATTATTATAACAATTTGCCTAACAGTTGTCAAGTATTTCTCTGAAATTTTGTTGAAAAAGTCTTTATCATAGAGTTAAGAGTTAAGAGTTGAGAGTTAAGATAAGGCAGGAACGCTTATATCTCAACTCTCAACTCTTAACTCTCAACTCTACAAAAAGGGTGCAGGCTCAGCCTGCCTCATCTGCGTGGCTTTATATTAAAAATTTTCTTTATATCATCATCGGACAAACCGAAAGCTTTCATTTTATCAAGCATTTCAGCTCTTTCGTTGGCTCTGCCCTCTGCTCTGCCCTCTGCTCTGCCTTGTAAAATGCCGCGGGAGAAATTCTCCTCCATAAGGGTATTATAATCCCATATAGCTTTCTGGCGGGCATTGTACTCCATTCTTTTTATCTCGTCCTGACTTATAACTTCAAGCTCGTTTACGGCTTCTCTGATATATTCATTACTGCTTGCTGCCATATCGAATTCCTCCTTATTTTCAGCTTTTAGAAATTTTATCCAGTCATACAAGTCCGTGCCGTCCTCTTTGGTCGGAAGTTTCGGAAGTTCTATCAAGTGCCATTCCATTTTGTCCGTGAACTGAAAATTCTCGCTGTCCTCTCTGATGTGATATATCGTGTGAAAACGCTCCGTTTCCTTGATAAAATTGAAGTCCAGAATGTTTATTCCAATGCACTTTTTGAAGTTTGAGTATACTTTATTAATATTTGGCTGCTCTACCAACATCTTAGAAACATAAAACGCACTTCTCTCCGCCCAAGTTGCCATGTATGAAAGCTGTATTTCTATGTCAATTTCCGTGTCGTCGTTCATGGTAAGATAAACGTCAAGAATTCCCTGTTTCTCGTCCTCGTGATTCTTGGGAAGATTTGCGTTTTTAAGAACGGTTTTCTTGATGTCGGTTACGGGAATATTCAGAACTGCGCTTATAAAACCCTTTCTTACCTTGTCGTTGTTCATTATTTCCTTGAAAGCAAAGTCTACTTTCGGGGACATGATAAAATATTCTTGATTGGTCATGAATGAACGCTCCTTTGTGCTTCTTTCAATTATATTATAACACGGTTTTCTAAGAATTGCAACATAAAAATTCCCGTCCACACAACATGGACGGGCAGACTACAGCCTTGGAAAATTTGTTTTTACATATTGACTTGTTTCGACAAGTGTGTTATAATTTTAGGGAAGGCACATATGCAGGGTACGATTGTACTGCGGATGGTTCTTTCTTTCCCGCGGACGAAAAATTAGTGACATAACGCACATACCCTTTTCCTTCGGCTATGCCGGGGAGAACTCGGGAAAGGAGGTAGGTAACGATGTTTACATATGAAAGAATAGTAATGTTCGTAAATATGTTAATTGATGTTATCTCCCTTATCATTGCGGTTAGAAATAATCGCAAGAAGTAAGGCAGATAAAAAAAGACCGCCCGACCCTTCAAAACGCGGCGGTCTTTGACTAATGCGGGAAAGAAGGAACCAATCCAAACTGCGTGCCTTCCTTTTTATTTATTATAACCCATACTTCCTTGTTTGTCAATACTTTTAGTTGAAAAATTTTTCCCAAAGCTACAGCCTTGGAAAATTTGTTTTTATGTATTGACATATTTCTATAAATGTGATATAATAAAACTTGGGTACATCAACAAAAAACGGTCAGGCGGAAAATAAAGGGGGCGATGCCCCCTTTATCTAATCTTCCCCTTGAGAGAGGGGTGAGTTAGTGAACTGGAATGATATATTTACATTCGTTTTAGTCATATGCAACGTCGTTTTGATAATGCAGAATAACAATAACAAAAAGAAGTAGCCGCTGCACATTCCAAGGAAGCGGCTATTTCTTTTTAGCTACATACAAGGGGTGACCGTCTACTTGGTGTACCCTTTTTTATTGATTATATTATACCACACTCTCCCCATCTTTGTCAATACTTTTAGTTGAAAATTTTTAGCAAGGCTACAGCCTTGCTCTTACAAAATAACGCCCGCCGTTCGGTCTGCATACGAACAGCGGGCGCTGATGTTATTTACTCTGCATTCAATCTCTACTCAACATTCGTTTATGTTGAATTTTCAATGAATCCTTAATTAGCCTCTCTTCTTAGCTACTACTGCTGCTGCTGCAAGAGCTACAGGAATAACTGCGAGAGCGATAGGTGCATTACCTGTGCCGGGGTTTGCTGTTGCTTCTACTGTATCGGTAGAAGGCTCTTCAACATCGCCTGCATCTTCTTCCTCTGTCTCATCTACATCGTTTGCTGCTTCGTCTTCGCCCTCATCTTCAAGGGAGATGTCACCGTCATCAAGTGCTTCATCGCCCTCATCAAGTGTGTCCTCGTCGGACTCTGTGCCAGCACCCATTGTAGCGTCGTCAGCCTCGTCCATTGTAGCGGTTACTACCATGTTATCCCAGTACCACTCGATGGATGTTACGAGCTTGAGGCTCTGGATATAGGAAGCATATGCGTTAGGAACTGCATTAGTGTTAGCATAGATAGCATCCCAGTCAAATGTGATGCTTGTTGTACCCCAGTCAAAGAAGTCTGTGTCGGACAGGCTCATTGTCTGATACTCGTTAACTACGAGAGCTGCACCAAAGAGGTTCTGCTGTGTGAAGTCATAGCCATAGAAGTTGCCGCCTTCCTGACCGTATCCGGACCAGAAACCGAGGTTTGCATTGTTATTTGTGTTGGAATTAGCCTGATCATAACCATTGTAGATACCCCTTGCAAAAGACTTGTAAGAAGTATCAGCAGCTGTAGTTGTTGCACTCGCTACATCATCATTGTAATATGCAAATATGCTTGCATTTCCGTATACGTCTGTACCTTTGTCTGTATCACCCTTAGTGGTATCAATCACATCAGCAGATGCTCCCATATATGCTGCGTTCTTACTTGTAAAACCATCAACGTGACCGGTATCTTTTGTTCCGGCTGCATCATATTTTCTGTAGCCCCACTTGATACCGCGTGTAGCAGTATTGAATGTGAACTGTACGGAATCATAGTTAGCAATTGCATCATTGATTACAGCGCGAACGTTGCTGTAGCTGTAGTGTGAATCAGTGCCGTAAGCTTCCTGCTTGAGAAGTCTGTTCTCATCATCCTGCAGATAAGCGATAATATCGGTATTGCCAGAATTTGCTGTTGTGAAAGGAGCATCATAGTCAGCTGTCTTGCCATATGCGCTGAAGCCCGCAAATACCATTCTTACATCTGTTTTTTCCGTTCCAGAAGCAGAACCATAAGCTACCTTTATATCAGAACCGCCATTGCTTACAAAATTAGCCAGCGAAACTTCATCGTGCTTCAGAACAGCAGTAATATCGAATCTGTAAGATGTATTTGCTTTAAGTGCGCCTGCCGCATTACTTACAGACATTGTTATACCAGTATTATTTGCGTCTCCGTTCCAGCCATCTTCCCAGTTGTGGTTGTTAACGCTGAAAGTCTTAGGTGCGCCTGCTGTTACCTGTCCGTTTTCATCTGTCTCATAAGCGTTGATTGTTATTTTGTGTGTTTTAATTCCTGATGCTGCCCACCAAGCACCGCCTACTCCGTCCAGACCTACAAACAGTGTCGCACCAGTAGGCATTGTTACAACACCAGTACTACTTACTGTAGCATCAACTATACTATTGATCTCATCCTTAGTGATAGTGATGGAAGCTGTTGCTGTAACTTCACCGTCGTTATCCTTTACAACGTGCTTAACGAGGTTGTAAGTAAGGCTCTTGGTTTCGAGAGCGGATGCGGATGTGGCTACTGCAGATATAGCCATTGCTGCTGCGGAAACGGCAGCGATTGTCTTTTTCATGTTCATGAAAAATTCCTCCTTGTTTTGTTTTAATTTCTTTCTTTATTTCCAAATTTTAATTGGAAACCTTAATTATGTGATACCTGCGGTATTTCGCCGCTGTTTTTCATATCACGCTATTATTTTAACATTTTGAAACCGAAGTGTCAATGCACAGTTAACACAAAAATTTCACTTTTTTTTATTGCGTTATGCACATTTCTCACAACAAAGCTGAGCCTTGACCCTTTCAGGCAAAGTTTTGTGATTTCTAACTTGGCGTTCGCCGTGAGGCAAAGTATCGCTGCAATCTGCAAAATTTTTCTGCCTTATCTTAACTCTTAACTCTCAACTCTCAACTCTTTATATATACTTTCTGATAATTTCTTCCGGAACACCATCTGCTGCCATTCTTGCAAGCAGATCGGCTCTGCCCTCTGCTCTGCCTTTGACTATGCCCTCTGCTCTGCCCTCTGCTCTGCCCTCTGCTCTGCCTTGTAAAATGCCGCGGGAGAAATTCTCTTCCATTAAAGTATTGTAATCCCAGATGGCTTTCTGGCGGGCGTTATATTCCATGCGTTTTATCTCGTCCTGACTTATAACTTCAAGCGTGTCAACCGCTTCTTTAATGTATTCGTTATTACTTGCTGCCATGTCGAATTCCTCATTATTTGCTAAGGATTAATGTTAAGAATTTTGTTTATATCACTGTCGGACATACCAAATGCCTTCATTTTCGCAAGCAGATCGGCTACGCCCTCTGCTCTGCCCTCTGCTCTGCCCTCTGCTCTGCCCTCTGCTCTGCCCTCTGCTCTGCCTTGTAAAATGCCGCGGGAGAAATTCTCTTCCATTAAAGTATTGTAATCCCAGATGGCTTTCTGGCGGGCGTTATATTCCATGCGTTTTATCTCGTCCTGACTTATAACTTCAAGCGTGTCAACCGCTTCTTTAATGTATTCGTTATTACTTGCTGCCATGTCGAATTCCTCCTTATTCTCGGCTTTTAGAAATTTTATCCAGTCATACAAGTCCGTTCCGTCCCCTTTAGTCGGAAGTTTCGGCAGTTCTATCAAATGCCATTCCATGATGTCGGTATAACAAAAATTCTCGCTGTCCTCTCTGATATGGTAAATTGTGTGGAAACGCTCTGTTTCTTTTACAAAATTAAAGTCTAATATGTTTATTCCAATGCACTTTTTGAAGTTTGAATATACTTTATTAATGTTGGGTTGTTCCACAAGCATTTTAGAAACATAAAACGCGCTCCGTTCAGCCCAAGTTGCCATATATGAAAGCTGTATTTCTATGTCAATTTCGGTATCGTCGTTCATGGTAAGATAAACGTCAAGAATTCCCTGCTTCTCGTCCTCGTGGTTCTTGGGAAGATTGGCGTTTTTGAGAACGGTTTTCTTGATGTCATTAACGGGAATATTCAGAACCGCGCTTATAAAGCCTTTGCGAACTTTTTCGTTATTCATTATTTCCTTGAAAGCAAAATCCACTTTGGGGGACATTATGAAATATTCCTGATTTGGCATGGTTCAACGCTCCTTTGTGCTTCTTTAATTATATTATAACACATAATTTTTATGATTGCAATATGAAAATTAAGAGTTGAGATATAAGCGTTCCCGCCTTATCTCAACTCTTAACTCTTAACTCTCAACTCTATAAAAGGGTCAAGGCTCAGCCTTGCTTGCTAAGGATTAATGTTAAGAATTTTGTTTATATCACTGTCGGACATACCAAATGCCTTCATTTTCGCAAGCAGATCGGCTATGCCCTCTGCTCTGCCTTGTAAAATGCCTTTTTCCATGCCCTCTGCTCTGCCCTCAGCTCTGCCCTCTGCTCTGCCTTGTAAAATGCCGCGGGAGAAATTCTCCTCCATAAGGGTATTATAATCCCAAATGGCTTTCTGGCGGGCATTATATTCCATGCGCTTTATTTCGTCCTGACTTATAACTTCAAGCTCGTTTACGGCTTCTCTGATATATTCGTTATTACTTGCTGCCATGTCGAATTCCTCCTTATTCTCGGCTTTAAGAAATTTAATCCAATCATACAAGTCCGTTCCGTCCTCTTTAGTCGGAAGTTTCGGCAGTTCTATCAAATGCCATTCCATTACGTTCGTGAACTGAAAATTCTCGCTGTCCTCTCTGATATGGTAAATTGTGTGGAAACGCTCTGTTTCTTTTACAAAATTAAAGTCTAATATGTTTATTCCAATGCACTTTTTGAAGTTTGAATATACTTTATTAATGTTGGGTTGTTCCACAAGCATTTTAGAAACATAAAACGCGCTCCGTTCAGCCCAAGTTGCCATATATGAAAGCTGTATTTCTATGTCAATTTCGGTATCGTCGTTCATGGTAAGATAAACGTCAAGAATTCCCTGCTTCTCGTCCTCGTGGTTCTTGGGAAGATTGGCGTTTTTGAGAACGGTTTTCTTGATGTCATTAACGGGAATATTCAGAACCGCGCTTATAAAGCCTTTGCGAACTTTTTCGTTATTCATTATTTCCTTGAAAGCAAAATCCACTTTGGGGGACATTATGAAATATTCCTGATTTGGCATGGTTCAACGCTCCTTTGTGCTTCTTTAATTATATTATAACACGTTCAATTAAAAATTGCAATAGCAGAGTTGAGAGTTAAGAGTTAAGATACCCCACCCCCTGCCCCCTCCCATTGGCAATGTCATCAACTTAAGAGCGTTGATTCTGATGGAACTTAGCGGAATAATGCTTTTTGTGTCTAATAAAAGA
>CANRFB010000036.1 GCA_947629785.1 uncultured Clostridia bacterium
CTTATAAAGTAATTTGGGAGGATATTACCAATGGATCTTAGAAATTTTTATAAACGTTTTCTCACCGACACATTTGACGAAAACGGCACGCTTGTCAAGCTGGAAATGCACGTTCCCGAAAATTTCAATTTCGGATATGACGTAATAGACGAAATAGGAAAGGGCGCTCCCGACCACAGGGCTATGGTATGGGTAAGCGAAACAGGTGAGGAACGCTTTTTCACCTATGCCGACCTTATGAAGAAATCCAATCAGACTGCAAATATGCTCCTTGCCCACGGCATTAAAAAGGGCGATAAAGTCCTTGCCGTTCTGAAACGTCACTACCAATTCTGGTTCCTGACAATTGCCCTTTGCAAGATCGGAGCGGTGCTTATCCCCGCCACCAATCAGCTTATGAAGAAAGACTACACCTATCGTTTTCAGGCTGCGGACGTCAAATATGTTGTTGCCACCGCAGACGGCGAGGTTTCCGACCATATAGAGGAAGCTCTCAATGAATACGGCGGAATTGCCGAGAAATTCATTGTCCGCGGCGACAAAGAGGGCTGGGTGTCTTTTGACAAGGAGATCGAAAAATATCCCGATACCCTTGAAAGAATCCCCAACAAAGTTACCGACGATATGCTTCTGTACTTCACCAGCGGAACCACAGGCTATCCGAAAATGGTAATGCACAGCCATTACTATGCCATAGGACATATCCAGACTGCCAAGCACTGGCACAATCTGGACGAAAATTCCCTGCATTTCACCATTTCCGAGTCGGGCTGGGGAAAATGTATGTGGGGAAAGATGTACGGACAGTTCGCCTGCGCCGCAACGGTGTTTGTATATGATTTCACAAGATTCCATTCTGCGGACATTCTGCAAAAAATTCAGGACTACAAGGTAACGTCCCTTTGCGCGCCTCCTACAATGTTCAGAATGTTCATAAAAGAGGGAATAGAGGGTTACGACCTTTCGGGGCTGAAATACTCCACGATTGCGGGAGAAGCCCTTAACCCCGAAGTTTACAACAGATGGCTTGAATATACGGGCTTGAAGCTTATGGAAGGTTTCGGACAGACGGAAACTACGCTTGTAGTTGCAAATCTTCCCGGAATGGAGCCGAAGCCCGGTTCAATGGGCAAGCCTACCCCGCTTTACAATGTTGATATTGTTGACGAGGACGGAAACACACTTCCTGCGGGCGAAACGGGAGAGATCGTTATCCGCGCGGATCCCACCGTTCCCAATATCGGAATGTTCAAGGAATATTACAAGAACCCCGACGAGACCAACAAGTCATGGAACAACAACATTTACCACACGGGCGACACGGCTTGGAGAGATGAGGACGGCTATCTGTGGTATGTAGGACGCACCGATGACGTTATCAAAGCTTCCGGCTACCGTATCGGACCATTTGAAATAGAAAGCGTTCTTATGGAACACCCTGCCGTTCTGGAAGTTGCGGTAACGGGCGCGAAAGATCCCATCAGAGGACAGGTCGTAAAGGCAACTATCGTTCTCACCAAGGAATACAAGGACAAGGGCGATGAAGCGCTTATCAAGGAACTTCAGGAACACGTCAAGAAGAACACCGCGCCGTACAAATACCCACGTATCGTGGAATTTGTGGACGAACTTCCCAAGACCATCAGCGGAAAGATCAGGCGCGTTGCTATCAGAAATAACGATAATAAATAAAGAATTGCCGCAGTTCATAAGAGCTGCGGCAAGTTTTTACAGGATATGAATTCCATCATAACATACAACTGTTTTCTTGGCGTTGACATTTTCGGATAGAAATGGTATAATTATCATGCAGTTTTTGCAAAAGGAGACGGCAATTTTATGGAATATATAAAGCAGGGCGGGGATATTCTCTTAAAAACCCCCGACCTTGACCTTGACGAGACCCTTGACTGCGGGCAGGCGTTCCGCTGGGAACGCACAGGCGGCAAAGAATATCATGGTTTCATGCTGAACACGCCGCTGACGGTTTCCGCGGAAAAGGACTTCTTCCGCTTTTGTGAAACCGACGAGGACACTTTTGTGAACGTCTGGATACCCTACTTCGACCTTGAAACGGACTATTCCGAAATAAAACGCATACTTTCCGAGGACTCTGCGCTTTCAAAAGCCTGCGCCTACGCGGGCGGGATAAGAATACTCCGTCAGGACAGCTGGGAAGCGCTTTGCTCGTTCATAATTTCCCAGAATAACAACATTCCGCGGATAAAAGGCATTATCGGGCGGCTTTGTGAAATGTACGGCGGGTTTCCCGATTTCAAGGATATGAACGGCATTTCTCCCGACGACCTTGCGCCGCTTCGTGCAGGTTTCAGAGCGAAATACATAGCCGACTGCGTCCGGAAACTGAACGGCGGGGAGATAATTTTAGAGGATATAAGGAATTTACCCACCGAGGAAATACGGAAGATACTTATGACAATAAAAGGCGTCGGTCCGAAAGTTGCGGACTGCGCCATGCTCTACGGAATGTACCGCATCGACTGCGTTCCCATGGACGTATGGATGAAACGGGTAATGGAGCAATTTTACCCGAATGGCTTTCCGGAATTTGTCCTGCCCTACGCGGGAATTGCCCAGCAGTATCTTTTCCATTATATGAGAACAGGGACTTGAAAGGAGTTATTTTATGCGTGAAAGTATTCTGACTATCCCCATAAGCGAGATACTCGAACCAAAGGAGGGCTGTCCCATCTGCCGTATGCGTGATATGCTTGAACAGCGCACGGTGGAATACATCATGGGCGCGGCTATGATGGAACCGGACGTCCGCATCGAGACCAACCGCGCGGGGTTCTGCCACACACATTTCCGGCAGATGTTAAAGCAGAAGAACCGGCTTTCCCTTGCGCTCATGCTCCAGACTCACCTTGAAGAAGTTGACAAACAGCTTTTCTCGCGGAAAAAGCTGTTCGAGCCGAAAAATGCCCGCAAGGCAAAGCTTTCCGAGATAAACAACACCTGTTTTGTCTGCGAAAAAGTTGACTGGGGCATGGAACGGCTTATGCGGACGTTCTTTGAAATGTATTCCCAGCAGAAAGAGTTCCGCGAACTGCTTTCGGAGCAGGAATACATCTGCCTGCCCCACTATGACCTTTTGCAGTCACTTGCTCCCGTCTATCTGAAAAAGGACGAGCTGGAAAGCTTTTCAAAGCTGGCTGGGGAACTTACCGAAAAGCAGATTGCGCTTCTGTACAAGGATGTTTCCCACTACTGCACCATGTACGACTACCGCAATTCCGGCAAGGACGCCGACTGGGGGAACTCCAAGGACAGCATTGAAAGGGCGATAAAATTCCTCGTTTCCAGAGAAAGCTGAGCCTTTGTAGAGTTGAGAGTGGAGAGTTAAGAGTTGAGATGTTGCAGAAACACTTATATTATAGATTTCAATACTTTTGTAGATTTAACTTTACTTTATCTCACGGCAGGTATTAATTTGAAAATAACTAAATAATACCTGAAAGGGTGCAGGCTCAGCCTGCTCTCAACTCTCAACTCTCAACTCTTAACTCTCAACTCTCTTGAAACTCTAAAAATAAAGATTTAGGAGAATAAATAATTATGTATATTGATTTTCATACGCACGCTTTTACCGAAGCAATTGCCGGAAAGGCTATGAATAACCTTACCCGCACCATGATGGAGTCAGATTTCCGCGACAAGGCTCTGCCCGTTACGGACGGCACGGTCGGCGGGCTTCTGGAAAAAATGGACGAGTGGGGCGTGGATATGTCGGTGATACTTCCTATCGCAACAAAGTCCTCGCAGCAGCATACTATAAATAACTGGGCGCTTTCGGTGCAGAACGATTACCCGCAAAGACTGGTATGCTTCGGAACGGTACATCCGGACGCGGAGGACGCGCTTTCCGAACTGGAAAGAATTAAGGAAACAGGGCTTCACGGCGTGAAACTTCACCCCGACTATCAGGGATTTCTTGCCAATGACAGAAAGGCGTTCCCCATTTACGAGAAATGTTCGGAACTCGGTCTGCCGCTGATCTTCCACGCGGGATTTGATGTGGTTTCTCCGGACTGTATTCACTGTACCCCCGAAATGGGAGCGGAAATTATTGAGAATTTCCCCAAGCTGAAACTTATCATGGCGCATCTCGGCGGCTGCGACTGCTGGGACGATACTGAAAAATTCCTTGTAGGCAAAAACGTTTACCTTGACACCGCGTTCACCGAGGGACTTCTTCCCGACGAACAGGTTTTAAGAATTATCAGGAACCACGGCGCGGAAAGGATACTTTTCGCTTCCGATTGCCCGTGGCACCCGTCCTCAAGGGAAATTTCCCTTATCAAGCGGCTTCCGCTTACGGATAAGGAAAAAGAGGATATTTTTTCCGGAAATGCCCGAAAATTGCTTGAAATATGAAATTTACGGTTACAGTTCACCAAATGTACATCAAAGTTTTTATTGTAGTCTTGAAATGTTCATTGACATTATGTTGGATATTATGGTAAAATTTAATCAGCAAATACCGGTTTAAGCTTATACTCAGCATTTTATTGGGAATGGAGGGGATTCTTATGAATAAGAATTTCAGAAGATTTTTGTCCGCTGTGCTTTGTGCGGGAATGATACGCACTTTCCAGCCTGCAATGTACGCTGCGGACAGCGGAACGGCGGCATCATATTCAATTACCGGTGTGGACGGACATACTCACAGCGGCGGAACTTTTGTGAGGATCGAACGCTGGGAGGCTACCTGTACCGAACCTTCGCTTGATGTGTCTATTTTTAAATGCGCACAGTGCGGAGCGGAATACCCGCTTGTATTCAGAGCGGCACATGAAAATTATCAGCCGTCTCTCGGTCATGAACTTATTCCGTCAACGATCGTGGAGAAAAATGGCGAATGCGGCATATATACGGCAGGTACTTGCAGCCGCTGCGGTCAGACTAATGTTACTAACGACAAAACAACACATACATGGTCGTCATGGGAAACAAAACCGGCTACCTGTCAAGAAGCGGGAAGCAAGAGCAGAAGCTGCACTAATTGCGGTGCGGAAGAAACGGTCGAACTTCCAAAAACAAACAACCATGTCTGGGAAGAGACCGTTAACCATGAAAATCCGTGCAGCGAGGAAGGCGAACTTGTAAGGACTTGCACCGTTTGCGGAAAGACCGAAACAGAAACCATTTCCCCTGCGGGACATAAATTTTCCGATGAATGGACAATTGAAAAAGAGGCTTCCTGCACCGAAGACGGAAGCAAATATCATGTATGTACCGTTTGCGGCGCAAAATCAGAATCGGAAACGATCCCTGCCACAGGTCATACGCCGAAAGCCGTTGATGACTGCACCGAAGATATTGTTTGTGCGGTTTGCGGGGAACTCATTTTCAAGGGAAATGAAAGCCATAATTTTGAAATGTTCTACGACAGTGACAGCCATTTTGAGAAATGCACGAATGACGGCTGCACCGTTGTTACTGACAAAGAACCTCATGTAAAAGCTTATATTATGGCTGATTGCACAAGGGGATATACCTGTTCCGTATGCGGTGCTTCGGGCTTTGACAAAATGCCGAGCCACAATGTTCCCGAAAAAGCAAAACCTAAATATTTCACCGAAACGCAGCACCTTTACCAGTGTTCAAATGACGGCTGCCATATGGGAATTTTAGAAAACCACACTGCCGCCGAACGTACCGACTGCACGCAGGATATTGTTTGCAAAGACTGCGGAGCGGTAATCGCGAAAGGTCAGAAAGTACATAACTTCGGCACAAATGCTTCCGTTTATGAGAAAACCGAAGAAGGTCATGTTTACCACTGTCTGAACATGGGAGGCAACCACAATTGCTCCGGCACTAAGATAACTCCCCACGAGTTTAAGTTCAATGCCGACGGCGATGAAGTATGCACATTCTGCGGCTATAAAATAGTACACGCTAAGCCCGAAACAACAGCACCTGCTGAAACAACGGCTCCCGCGGAAACAACAGCACCTGCTGAAACAACAGCTCCTGCGGAAACAACAGCACCTGCTGAAACAACAGCTCCTGCGGAAACAACTGCACCTGCTGAAACAACGGCTCCTGCGGAGACAACTGCTCCTGTTGAAACAACAGCTCCTGTTGAAACAACAGCTCCTGCGGAGACAACTGCTCCTGTTGAAACAACTGCTCCCGCGGAGACAACTGCTCCTGTTGAAACAACTGCTCCCGCGGAGACAACTGCTCCTGTTGAAACAACTGCTCCTGCGGAGACTACAGCGCCTGCGGAAAC
This sequence comes from uncultured Clostridia bacterium, assembly GCA_947629785.1. GTDB lineage: Bacteria > Bacillota > Clostridia > Oscillospirales > Ruminococcaceae > RGIG8773. The sequence continues at coordinate 6,263 of CANRFB010000036.1, forward strand.
AACTGCTCCCGCGGAGACAACTGCTCCTGTTGAAACAACTGCTCCCGCGGTGACTACGGCACCTGCACCGCAAGTTCCCGTGCAGAATGTTCCTGCACCGGTTCAGACTCCCGCGCCTGTTCAGGCGGAAACCGCCGTTGCTTCGGTAAGCGAAAACAATGTGAAGATAGTTTCTGCGGACGGAAAGAGCCTTACTTTCAACGCAAACGGCGAATCTGTCAATGCCGCGGACGTTGTTCTTAATGTTAACGAAGCGGGTAATGACGCGGTAAATTTCATAGTCGGCGAAGCGGTAAAAACGTTTTCTGACGAAAATGCCGCGATCTCCGTAAAGGCAGTCTACGATATTACCCTTACAAACGGAAATACCGCCGTTCAGCCGGACGGAAAGGTCGCAGTTACGGTGGCGGCTTCCGGAATTTCCAATGCGAAGAATGTAAAGGTATTCTACATCAGCGGGGACGGCAAAGCCGAGGAAATGGAAGTTACTGCCTGTGAAAACGGCTCCGTAACTTTCGTGACGGATCACTTCAGCCGCTATGCGGTGGTTGAATATGACGGCGAGGACGTAAGTTCCGCGGCGGGAATCGCCGAGCTTCCGGAGGAAATTTCCGCACCGGCGGGCAGAAACGGCGTTCTTGCTTGGACGGCTGTTATAATTCTTGCGGCGGCTCTTGCTATGGGGATCCGCGCGCTTATAAAACAGTAACGCTTAATCTGACAGGGATCGTTCAAAACAGAGCGATCCCTGTTTTTTACAATTTTTATGTAAAATTTATGACTCGGCGAAGAAATATCGTCAAATTTTTGGGTAATTTTATCAAAAAAACATATGACTGCATATTTTTTATGTGAAAATGTACAAATATTTGTTGTGGATTTATTTGAATTCACATATTGCTAATTTTCTTATAAAATGTTATAATATTTACAGTATCGTGGGCAAAGTGTGCCCGAAGATCATTTTATCCATATCGGAGGTGTCAGATATTTATGAAGACCTTTGTCTATACGGCTACGGACGTACAGGGCAATACTATCAAGAATGCCCGTATGACAGCCGAAGATGTCAACGATTTTCTGGAAAAGATCCACGAAAAAGGTCTCTTTTGCTCCAGCTATAAGGAAGCAAGTTCCAAGAAAGCGGGTACTCTTCATAAGTTCAAAATCAAGGAGCTGTCCTATAACTGCCGTCAGCTCAGCGCTATGATGTCCTCGGGACTTACTCTGGTAAGAGCGCTGGATATTCTGTACAAAGAGCAGTCCAACGACGCTGCCAAGCAGGTATTCAGAGATGTTTACGAGGAAGTTCAGAAAGGTTCGTCATTCTCAGAGGCTATGAGAAAACAGCAGGGCTGTTTCCCCGACTTCATGGTTTCCATGATACAGGCGGGCGAAACTTCCGGTTCGCTGGACGTCACTTTCAAACGTCTTGAGGACTACTACGACAAGCAGAACAAACTGAACAGCAAGATCAAGAGTTCAATGATGTATCCTATCATTCTGGGCGTGCTTTCCATTGTTATCGTCGTGTTCCTGTTCGTGTTCATTCTGCCGACATTCAAAGACCTTATGGGCGAAGATGAAATGAACGCTCTCCAGAGAGCCCTGTTCGCATTCGCAGACAGTCTCGTTGCCTATTGGTATATTTATTTAGGCGTTGTGCTGGGCTTAGTATTTGTTATAAAGTACGCACTCAAAGTTCCTGCCGTCCGATTTAAATGGGATAAGCTGATATGCAAAATGCCGAAAGTCGGAAAACTCGTTGTAAAAGTTTACACCGGACGTTTTGCAAGAACACTTTCTTCGCTGTACTCCTCCGGTATACCTATGGTAGAAAGCCTTGAACGTTCTTCCGCGATACTCGGAAACAGCTTCATTGAGAAAGCATTCATCACCGTTGTTGACGAAGTAAAACAGGGCGAGCAGCTTTCTGTTTCCATTCAGAGAACAGGCATTTTTGAATCAATGTTCTGCTCGATCCTCTACGTCGGCGAGGAATCCGGCGCACTGGACACCATTCTGGAAAAAACTGCTACGTTCTATGAGGACGAATCGGACGAAGCTATCCAGCGTCTGGTAGGTATGTGCGAACCGCTGATGATCATTATCATGGGTGTTGCAATCGCCCTCGTTCTGGTTGCGGTTTACCCGATGCTCTACAATTCACTGGACGCCGCTGCCGGCTAATCCCCAAAAAAGTAACTATCCCGCAGGTGCGGTCAAATAAAATAATTTTAAAAAATTAAAAAAATCTGAGAGGTGACGAGTATGCTTTCATTTGATATTACCGACAAACACGTCCGCATTATCCGCGGTACGGAAAACCACGGCAAGATAAAGGTTTCCGACGCGTCCACACTCGATCTTGCAGACGGTCTGATCGTTAACGGTCATATTAAAGATATACCCAAAATGGCAACGCTCATAAACGATGAGCTGAAAAATAAGAGAATGGCGGATAAGGAAGCTGTTATCAGCGTTTCTTCAAACCTTATCATCTTCAAGGAACTGCACGTTCCGAAAGCTAAGGGCAATCAGCTGCTGACTATGGTCCAGAACCAGATGCAGCACACCATGGGAATCGCTGAGGACTACTCAATTTCCTACACCATCGCGGGCGAAGTCGAGGAGGAGGGCGTTCAGGCACTGAAAGTCCTTGCTACCGCTTGTCCTTTTGAAGTAGTTGACTGCTTCAAGAAAGTATTCTCCATGCTGGGAATAAGCCTGCGTTCCGTTGCAGTCTCCTGCAATACAATTTCCAGAATTATTCTCAACGACCCGAAATCAAGGGCTAAAATGCCCATGCTGCTGGTTCAGATCGATCCTACGTTCATCAGCCTGAACCTGTACGAAAACAATCAGCTGACATTCTCCCGTTTCGCATCTATCGATCCGGAGGACTACGACAACTCGGAGGACTATGTTTACGAAGCGGTAAACGACAACATTTTCAGAATGTTCCAGTTCCAGCGTTCGAGAAATGCCGAGAACCCCATTCAGAACGTTGTATTCTACGGCGATACCACCGAATATATCCGCCTGACAAACGCTCTGGAACAGATGGAGATCAAAACAAGCCTGCTGGGCGTTCCGAATAACATCGGCGGCTATGAAAACTTCGAGTTCCAAGCTTATGCAAACGCTATCGGCGCGATGTTCCGTATCAATAAGGACACCGAGCGTATCAACCTTATCGAAGCGGACGCCGCTTCGGGACGTTCAAGCGCGGGCGCTTCCTTTGCACTGAGCGTACTGGGCGCGGCAGTGGTCGCTTGTGCGGTAGTGGGCGCTGTATGGCTTTTCGGAAACATTCAGGTCAACGACTTTAACAAACAGACCGCGGAAATTCAGGCTTACCTTGATTCTCCCGAAGTTGCGGCGCAGATTGCCGCCGTTGACGCCGCTCAGTCAAAGCTTGACAGCGTAAACGCCGTAAAGGAAATTTTCGATACGGCTAAAACAAACTACGAGTCCATGGCGAAGCTTAATTCACAAGTGATCGATGATATGGCAGCCAATTTCAGCGGCGAAAGAGCCCAGATCATCTCAATTGCTTTCGGAAACGGTCATATTACTCTCCAGTGTTCCGCCGAAAATAAAGACGCTCCGTCCGCGGTAATTGCAAACTTCGTTGAGCAGGATATTTTTGATAACGTTACATATACCGGTTTCACCCAAGCCAGCGGAGAGGGAGAGGGATCTGCGGAAACATATGAATTTTCCATAGATCTTGATATACGCGAAGTCCCCGAAGCGGAGGAAGAAGCCCCCGCCGAGGAACAGGCTGAATGAGAAAGGGCAGGTGATTTGAAATGAATATGAAACTCTCATACAGAGATAAAATTATCTTTATAGTTGCTATTGTTATCATAATCCTTGTAGCCGGATTCTTCCTGCTGATAAAACCTAAATTCCAAGAGGTGGAAAGAGCCCAGTCCGATCTTGAATCCGTACAGGAGAAAAGAGAGGAAATCGACGCGAAGATCGGCACGCTGCCTACAATTATCGAAAGCATGAAAGACTCCGCAAAGCAGGTGGGCGAAATTCAGGAAATATTCATGATCGATGAGGATCCGTACCTGAATGAAAACTACATCAGGGATATTATGCACGGACTGAACATTGACGTCACCGCTATGACTACGTCATATACAAAAGGCGGCACTATCAACAGATACACCGTAACACCTAAAAACGAGATCATTTACGATAACCGTTTCAGTGCGGATATCTATCAGGAACTCCCGCAGATGGTATATGATGTGCGGGACGGCGTGTATTCTTCAAGAAGTTTCCCGGCGACAAATATCGGTGTCACCACAATGAGCGTGGAGTTTGAGCTTGACGGCGGAATGAGGCAGATCGAGAGACTTCTTGACAGGCTTGCAGAGGACGAAAAGACCATTTACCTCAATTCCATAGAAGCCACCAATGATGAAGCTGCCGCCGCCGAGGGCGAAGAAAATTTAACGGGATCATTTGCACTTACCATGTACTCGGTAACACCGCTTAACGTTGACAAGGTGCTTGAGGAGACCGACGAGGTAAAACCTCTTGAGACTCCCGCGGAAGAAACTGCGGCAGAATAAGATCATATCCGGCGCGCCGTCGGGCAAATAACGGCGCGGTCGGTTTCGGGGATAACCGATAGGCGGAATGCTTATCGGTCGTTCCTGCAATTTGATATTTTAAGAGAGAATTCTACAGAAAGGGTGGTTGACAATGAAAGAACCGAAACGGCGTCAGAGCTTGAGCGGCGCGGTGCTGATAATGGTACTGACGGTCATGACTGTTCTTATCATTCTGCTTATGGCAACACTGACGGTAGTCAGCAGTGCAAATCAGCGTATTTATACCAAGTACGAAGAAAATCAAGCTTACTATACTGCACGGTCGGCTTTGGACGTGTTTGTCGGAAGTATGCTTACGGATAAAGAGTTTGCACTTAGTGATACCGGCGCAAAAATGCAGTATGTTTATGTCGATCCTGCCAGTGCCACGGGAGATGCAAAAAAATCCACTGCCGGTATGAAGCAAGGTCTTGCGTTACAGCTGGATATTTATAACACCGAATCAAAGGATAAAACATACGGTCTTCTGGCAAATGCTTATACAAGTGACGGTGTTTTCAACACGGAGACCAATTACAGAGATTTTGCAGTAATAGCCGGTCAGGATAAGCTTACATATCTTGTAAAACTTCCGTCCAGCACAGACACAGCTTCAAAGGGAAACCGTATGTCTGATAAAACCGATATTTTAGAGATCGGAACAACAGATGTTCATTATGATGATGTTATTATCGAGATAGAGGTTCTGAACAGAGAATATAATCTGGGCGGAACAGATGCGGATTTCTTCAATCAGCTTTTTGCAGCTGATCCTGCACAATTTGAGGTAGATGCCACTACAGGAGCATATCCTACATCATTTACTAACGGACCTGACACTCGCAATGATTCAGACCTTAAAAATGCCATCAAGCTTGGCGACCGTTCAAAAGATCATATTGAACTTAAAATAACGGCAACGGCAACTTTAAAGGGCATAACCGAAAAAGCCGTGCTTCTGTTTGATTCAAGCGATCCGCCGGTACCGAACGGCACAAGAGCGGTAACAGCTACGGGTAATGCTACAGATATTGATAACATGGTTGTAGTAGGCGGTGTTTCTGTAGCTGATACGTCAAGAGTAGGAAACACAGGCGGAACAGTAGGTAATACATTTATTGAAGGTAATTTATACAACGATGGCGGCGGTTCAACTTATGAACTCGTTGACAATGAAACATTATATATTGACGGAAAATTACAATGGCAAAATACCATTAAATTTATTAATAAAGGTAATTCGGGAAATCACACAGATAGGGCAAGTCTTTGTGATCGTCCATGTGTTTATATTAATAATAATCCTTCGATTCCATTGAATGACGGATCTGTTACGTTAGATAGTAACAACAAGGGAATATATGGAACCACCAACGGGCTTACTGATGATGTAAATGGTCCGGTTGACTTGATACTTCGCGGAGGAACCGGCAATGCGTTAATGGCGTTTAGCGGAGATGGTACTTTCACATACCATGGTAATATATATATTGACGGAGATGTTGACTTTTCGCCTTGCGGCTCACACAATCCCATAATTGACGGTACATTGTATGTAAGTGGTACTATTACATATAAAGTTGATGGCGGTACTACTTACACACCGGTGACATCTTCAGGTTCACCAACTGTAGTAAAAACACTTGCAGATTTTCCTACGGGATTTAATTGGGCGGATCAGGATACAAGTACACCCGATATTCTTGATATCAAACTTCCGGACGGAGTTGAAAAGTCTATACCGTTAAAAGGCAATATGTATGACGAGCATTATAGAGTGGATGCTAGTCTGGACGATGATGATGGTGACGGCAATAAATATGATGATGAAGAAATGTATACAGCAGAAGATCTTTTCTTCCTTACAAAAGATGAACGGTTGTTGCTTAACGATTCAAACAGGCACACAAGCGATACGTTTGATGCTTTTCTTGCATCTATTCCTGCTGATCATAGGCTTACCGCAACATCATCAGCCGGTACAAGAGTTTATACAGATTCCGGAACTACTATGACGGCAGATGCTACTACCAATGAGCTCAAAATGATAACAACAGCAGGGGATTATTACTTTACTAAAGACAGCACAAGTTTTAGTCCAAAGCTTGTAATTGGCGGCGGTGGAGTTGTTAATCTGGTTTTAGATCCGAATGGAACATATAATGCGACCATAATTGTTGAAGATGATACAACATTGAGAATAGTTTGTCCATCATCTACCGGCAGTGGTGAGTATAACTTCCAGAATACCATAATTGCAAACAGATCATTTTATAATAAGATTTATTCTTCGCCGGCACAGTCTGTATATGTAGGACAGCGCGGAGCAGGCTTAGTTGCACCGACTATTTCGTTATTTACAAGTGCAGGTTATAGTATTAAATGTGATGGTAATGTTCTGTTTACCGGATATATTCAATGTCCAAAATCCAAGGTATCAGTTTATAAGGGTATAGGAATGAAACTGGTTTATAACGATACTGATATTGGAAATAAGGATATTACAATACTTGGTTCATTGCTTTGCGGTCAGCTGGACGCAAGTCAGGCGGTAGGTATTGCATATATCAATCCAAGTGTTGTAAGCGTACCCGAGGGCGATCCTCTGCTCAGCTTTGGTTCTGTTCAGTATTCGAGAAATTAAGGAGGCATGGCAATAATGAAAAAAAATCTTAAAGGCTTTACCCTTGTTGAATGTCTTGTTGCGCTTGCTATCCTTGGTATTGCTTCGATGGTAATGGCGCAGATATACGCGGGCGTTTCAAGGAGCAACAGAATGAATCATCTTGCAAACACCAGTCTTTCAAATCAGGTCACATATGCCGAGGGCTATTCCACAGCAGTGGGATATGTAGGAAATTTTGAGGGCGATACAACTAAGGACGCTGTTAATCCGCCGCATACAAGTACTGCACCGGTTGATTATACCAAAAAGCAGTATGTTACTATTACAAAAGCGCAAGTAGACGCCGCAACAGGCGCTCTTACACCGGTGGCAGATTCCACATACAGCCACAATGTAGATCTGAGGGTAGTTTATGCTATTGATCAGAACGGCGACCCGATCGCTGTATCATCTACCGATGTAAACACGGACACCGAGGATATGCACTATCGGTATCTTGTAAGCAAATAAGGGGGCGTTTTAAATGAAAAAATTTGTAAAAGGCTTTACCCTTATTGAACTTATAGTTGCTATGGCAATATTCTCAATACTTACGGTGGCAATAATCAATATGTTCAAGCCTATCCGCGAGGTATACGTTGACTCTACCCTTATTGAGAGCCGCCGGAGCGCACAGACAGGCATTGCAAAGTATATAACCGAGTCGGTACGTTATTCTACCGATCTGGGAATATATTCAACAGGAGCAGGCGGCGTAACGGATATAAAAAATGCGGCTGAAGAATTTGCAAAGGCATACCTTGCCGCTAACGGTGTTGCTTCTCCCACAAGTACGGACATTGATTCCGTTACCAAAAAGGTTGAAGTTATAGTAATTGATAACACTAACAAAAAGTATACTTACAACGGCGATAAGTATACCGGAAGACTCCTGAGAAGAAAGTTTGTTCCCGTCAGCACAGGCAGCACAGATGTAAAACCGCTTAACAGTACCGATTATGAAAATATAGCAAAAACGGAAAGCTGCAGAATGGCACTGGGTGCGGCATACTACGGCGGCAGTGACTATACAATAAAGCTTGATGTTTCAGGCGGAAAAGGTGAGATAGGCGTTTCTGTTGCTTCAACGGCATCTTACGGGATCAGAGATATTTCCGACGGAATACCGGGTGCAGATGCGGATCCGGATAAGCTTGTAAAGACTCCGTCATTTGTTCTCTGCCCTAATCTGTCCGAAATAGACGGTCTGTATGACATAAGCAAGTATAATGCAACAAATGCCACATCACCGGGGTCAAAGGTTTATATTGTATGGCTCAATGATCACAAGAATATTCCGTATACCTACAAAACCGGAAGTCTTGAACACTGATTTTAAGAAATCATCTTATTATCCGACATACCCCCTATATAATTTTCGGAGCGCATATCCTCCCCCGATATGCGCTCCGGAAAAAACTTATCCAATTTTGTTAAATCACATTGTCGGAACGGCAGGAACAGTAAGGAAATCAATATACAGGTTCATAAGCTGAGTTCCGAAGAATGACGAGAGGATCAGTCCCGCGGTCAGGAACGGTCCGAAAGCAAAGGCGCGGACGGGTTTATCACTGTCGGCTCTGGCTTTCAGAACTGCGGCATAGACCGCGCCGGAAATTATTGCAATAAATGCGGCGACTACGGCGGCTTTCCAGCCAAGCATAAGACCGCCGGCGGACATCAGGATAATATCGCCCATTCCGAAACCGAAAGTCACGCCTTTTTCCTTAACGGCGGTGGTGTGGGTTTCCAGAGCTTTTTTGAGCTTCTGCTCCTCGCTGACGGGAAGTTTCTCGGTCTTTAAGCGCTTTCTGATCTTGCGGACGGCTTTCCGATCCTCGTCAATGAAATTGCAGATCAGCGGAGTAAGAACGAATCCGAATATCAGAAGCGGTACGCTTACCGCAAACAAGCCGATTATACCGTCCTCAAGCGAAACGTCGCAGCCTCTTATGAATCTTGTTGGCAGGACGGAAGTCAGCACTCTTGTTACGAAAGCAAGCAATAACAGATACATCAGGACGCCCACGGTCATTTCCTGAGTATCGTAATCCTCAAACCCGATAACGATAAGTCCCGCAATAAACAGGCACAAAAGGGCGGGGTAATAAAGCCCGTCGGTTATGACATCGAACCGCAGGAAAGTCAGCACGAAAAGTATTCCCGTTAATGATTCCACGAGAATGTACCTGCCGGAAATTTTCGCACCGCAGGCTCGACATTTTCCGCGGAGAATGAGCCAGCTGAACACGGGGATCAGATCGTACCATTTGATAGGCGTTCCGCAGGTCATGCAGTGGGAGTTCTGCTTAGTGAGGGATTCGCCGGTAGGCAGGCGGAAGATACAGACGTTCAGGAAGCTGCCTATGCAGATCCCGAACAGAAACACCATGATATGTATGCCTATATTGCATACGGTAATAAAATCCATAAAGACCTCTCCTTTTAAAATGAAAATCCGATATTTATATCTTAACATATTTTTATAGAAATTTCAAGCCTTTAATAGAGTTGAGAGTTAAGAGCTTTTTAGAGAGTTGAGAGTTAAGAGTTGAGAGTTGAGATAACGTTTCAACTTTATGCTCTCGATTTAAAGAAAACGGCAATATCTTAATAATTTACTCTCGCAGCGTAGCGGCGAAAAGCACGCTTACGGTTTATGTCAATATCTCAACTCTTAACTCTCTACTCTCAACTCTGGATAAAGTTTGTAACATCTTTATGATGTTCTATATAAAAAGGATTTCGCCGCAGGCAGGCTGAGCCTGCACCCTTATTGACAAAGTTTGTAACATCTTATGATGTTCTATATAAAGAGCCTTGCCGCAGAAAGGTTCGGTTTAGTATCAATCTGCGGAGAAACGGAGCATTGCTGATGAAAAATATTCCTATTGGTCAGTATATGGTAAATGAAGGAGTAATTACCGAAGAACAGCTTCAAGCCGTACTTGACAAGAAAAAAGAAGAAAATATCCCGGGGAAATATTTCGGCGACTATGTTATTGAAATGGGATTCGTTACCGACGCCCAGTTCGGACAGATCCTCGCCAAGAAACTTGCCGTGCCGTTTATCGATCTTAACGATCCGGAAACTACCATCGACATCAACGCTGTAAAGAAAATTCCCGAACAGCTTGCTAAAAAGCATACCATTATTGCTATTAAAATTACCGGACGGCGCCTTACCGTCGCCACACACGATCCGGTAAACTTCTATATCTTCGAGGACATCAAGGTAACAACGGGCATGGACGTTGTGCCTGTTCTTGCCACCAAGGCGGCAATTACCAAGCAGATAGGCAAATGCTATTCCATGCAGAATGCTTCAAGCCTTATCGACTCGGTCGAAAGCCAGTTCACCGACGACAATGCGTTCGGCATTGACGAAGAATCGGCAGAACGTATCGACAGCGCGCCTATCGTTAAGCTCGCCACCACCATCGTGGAAAACTCTTTCCGCGCGGACGCAACGGATATTCACATCGAACCGTTCAAGACCCACACGAGGATCCGTATCCGTGTAAACGGCGACCTTATCGAGCTGATGAATATTTCCAACGTGGTACACAATTCCCTTGTTACCCGTCTGAAGATCATAAGCGGCATGAACATCGCCGAAAAGCGTGTGCCGCAGGACGGACGTTTCACACAGGTAGTTGACGGAACAACTATAGACGTCCGTGTTTCCAACCTGCCGACGGTAAACGGCGAGAAAGTCGTTATCCGTATTCTTGCCACAGGCGATGTCGGCGTAAGAAAGATCACAGACCTCGGAATGACCGCATACAACTATGAACGGTTCGTTTCCATACTGAAAGTACCGCAGGGCGTTGTTCTTGTAACAGGACCTACAGGTTCCGGTAAAACAACGACTTTGTACGCCGCTCTGGGCGAAATTGCCAAGCCGAACGTTAACGTTATCACGGTCGAGGACCCTGTAGAAAAGAACATCGAAGGCATTAACCAGTGTCAGGTAAACGCCAAAGCGGGAATGACATTCGCCGCGGCGCTGCGTTCCATTCTCCGTCAGGACCCCGACATCGTAATGATCGGTGAGATGCGTGACCAAGAGACTGCGGAAATTGCTATCCGTGCCGCTATCACGGGACACTTGGTGCTTTCCACACTGCATACCAACGACGCGCCGTCCACGGTAACGCGTCTTGTGGATATGGGCGTTGCGCCGTACATGGTAGCTACTTCGCTTATAGGAATCGTCGCCCAGCGTCTTGTTAAGAAGATCTGCCCCGAATGCCGCACTCCGAGAATTTCCACCGACACCGAGGACGGACTTATGGGAATTAACGAGCATATCACGGTTTACGACGCCTGCGGCTGTCCGAAATGCAACAACACGGGATATATCGGAAGAACCGCTATCCACGAAATTCTGCTCTGTACGCCTGAAATGAGTTCGCTTATTGCCAACGGCGGTAAAGTTGACGCCATTTCAAAACTTTGCCGTGAGCAGGGAACGAAACTGCTCCGTGACAACGTTTCCGAACTTGTTCAGGAGGGCAAGACCACCATGGACGAACTTGTAAGAGTTACATACGCCGTATAATTTTTGAACCGGAGACCTGCATATGTAATTATGCTGAAAAATAAAAACCTGAAAGGATTTGCGAGTTATGGATATTGAAAAGAAACCACAGGACAAAATCGTTATCAGCATTGACAAAATTCTGGACGAGGCGCGTGTCCTCGGCTGTTCCGACGTTCACTTCACAACGAAAATTTCGCCGGTAGTAAGACTGCACGGATCGCTGCGGAAACTCAGTTCTTACCCCGAAATGACGGAAGCCGCCATTATGAAGATCTGCGAGCAGATGACAGGCGGACGTAACATGGAGAATATCAAGAACAAGGTAGACGCCGACTTTTCATATGTAACAAGGCGCGGCTACCGTCACAGAGTAAATGTTTACCACCAGCGCGGAAACACGGCAATTGCCATTCGTCTGCTGAGAAATGACATTCCTACCCTTGAAGATCTGGATCTGCCGCCTATTCTGGGAGAATTTGCGCTCCGCCCCAGAGGACTTGTGCTTGTTACCGGTCCTACAGGTTCGGGTAAATCCACAACTCTTGCGGCGATGATCGACTATGTAAATATAAACCGTTCCGCGCATATCATTACCATTGAGGACCCTATTGAATATGTTCACGAACACAAGCGCTGCATGGTAAATCAGAGAGAAGTGGGCGACGATGTTGAATCCTTCGCCATGTCCCTGAGAGCCGCCCTCCGTGAGGATCCGGACGTTATCCTCGTAGGAGAGATGCGTGACTTTGAAACCATCAACGCAGCCGTAACAGCCGCTGAAACAGGACACCTTGTAATGTCCACGCTTCACACAACCTGTGCGGCGGACACTATCAACCGTATTATAGACGTTTTCCCGTCGCACCAGCAGGCGCAGATCAGAACGCAGCTTGCAACGGTTCTTGTAGGAATCATCGCCCAGACGCTTATTCCGAAAGCCGACGGCACGGGACGTGTGGCGGCACTGGAAATTCTGAACGCCACCGACTCCATAAAAGCTATGGTTCGTGATAACAAGGTACACCTTATCCAGACGGCAATTCAGACAGGTAAGAAAGACGGCATGGTCTGCCTCGATCAGGAGCTTGCCCGTCTTGTAAAGGAAGGCGTTATCAACGAGATGAACGCCCGTGAAAAGAGCCTTGACATCAACGAGTTTGAGCGTTACCTGAAAGCCCCTAACGGCGGTTCTGCAATCCGATAAGCAGGCAGTCAGGCAGTATTTGGCAATTTTTAAATTAATACCTGCCGTGAGATAAAGTAAAGCGCAATCTGCAAATAAGTTTTTAGAGTTAAGAGTTGAGAGTTGAGATACCGGCGGAAACGCTTATATCTCAACTCTCAATTTTTTGGCAGATTGTAGCGATACTTTGTCTCACGGCGAACGCCAAGTTAGAAATCACAAAACTTTGCCTGCATGGGTGCAGGCTCAGCCTGCCGCGGTTTTTTGTTTTGACCTGACAGCGAAAAAGTTCTTGACATTTCAATAACTTTTAAGTATAATATAATCAGAGGGGTGACATAATTGTATAAGATATATTTTTATAAAGACAAAAACGGCGTTGAACCTGTTATAGAATACATGACAGAATTATCAAAGAAAAATGATAAAGACAGCCGTATAAAACTTAACAAAATAGGAGATTACATTGAAGCTTTGAAACAATACGGACTCCAATTGGGTGAGCCGTATATTAAGCATCTTAGCGGTGAAATATGGGAGCTGCGTCCTATAAGGGACAGGATACTATTTGCGGCATATGTAAACGGCGGATATGTATTGCTTCATTGTTTCGTCAAGAAAACGCAGAAAACGCCTGCAAGAGAAATTGAAAAAGCAAAACGCGAACTTGCTGAAATATCAGAAAGGGGGATAACTTATGAATAATATTAATAATGCCATAGGAAGCGAGTGGGATGAGGTCCGCGTAAGACTTTTCACACCCGAAGAAATAGCAGAAAGCAATCTGCGCGTTGCCATAATCGGCGAACTTATAAAAGCGCGGCAGGAAAAGGGATTCAGCCAGAAAAAGCTTGAAGAATTAAGCGGGGTGAAGCAGCCTGTGATCGCCCGACTGGAGAAAGGCACTACCGATCCGCGGCTCGATACCGTCATGAAAATACTTGCGCCGCTTGGAAAGACCCTTGCAATTGTTCCTCTCCCCAATGGCAAGGCTGAGCCTTGAGCAGGCTGTAGCCTGCACCCAGTCAGGCAAAGTTTAGTGATTTCAAAATTATTGCCTTCCGTGAGGTGGGGTAAGGCATAATCTGTAAACAAAAATCCTCGTCGCATGGCGGGGATTTTTCTATTGCAATTTTCCGAAAACCGTGTTATAATATAATTAAAGAAGCATAAAGGAGCATACGGTTATGTCAAATCAGGAATATTTCATAATGTCGCCGAAAGTAGATTTCGCTTTCAAAGAGATAATGAATAACGACAAGGTAAGAAAAGGCTTTATAAGCGCGGTTCTGAATATTCCCGTTAATGACATCAAGAAAACTGTTCTCAAAAACGCCAATCTTCCCAAGAACCACGAAGATGAAAAGCAGGGAATTCTCGATGTTTACCTGACTATGAACGACGATACCGAAATTGACATAGAGATACAGCTTTCATATATGGCGACTTGGGCTGAACGCAGTGCGTTCTACGTTTCTAAGATGTTGGTAGAGCAGCCAAATATTAATAAAGTATACTCGAATTTTAAGAAATGTATAGGCATAAATATTCTTGATTTTAACTTTATAAAAGAAACGGAGCGTTTCCACACAATTTATCATATCCGCGAGGACAGCGAGAATATTCAGTTCACGGACGTAATGGAATGGCATTTGATTGAACTGCCGAAACTTCCAACCAAAGAGGACGGCACGGACTTGTATGACTGGATAAAATTTCTAAAAGCTGAGAATAAGGAGGAATTTGATATGGCAGCAAGCAGTAATGAATATATCAGAGAAGCCGTAAACGAGCTTGAAGTTATAAGTCAGGACGAGATAAAGCGCATGGAATATAACGCCCGCCAGAAAGCCATTTGGGATTATAATACTTTAATGGAGGAGAATTTCTCCCGAGGGTTGCTTGTAGGTGAAGAGAGAGGCGAAGCAAGGGGTATTGCCAAAGGCAGAGCAGAGGGCGTAGCCGATCTGCTTGCGAAAATGAAGGCATTTGGTATGTCCGATAGTGATATTAATAATATTCTTAACATTAATCCTTAGTAAATAAGGAGGAATTCGACATGGCAGCAAGCAATAACGAGTATATCAGAGAAGCCGTTGATACTCTTGAAGTTATAAGTCAGGACGAGATAAAGCGAATGGAATATAATGCCCGCCAGAAAGCTATTTGGGATTATAATACTCTTATGGAGGAGAATTTCTCCCGAGGCATTTTACAAGGCAGAGCTGAGGGCAGAGCCGAGGGCAGAGCAGAAGGCTTAGCCAAAGGCAGAGCCGAGGGCAGAGCAGAGGGCGTAGCCGATCTGCTTGCACGAATGGCAGCGGACGGTGTTCCGGAAGAAATTATAAGAAAGTATATACAAATATGAGGAATTCGACATGGCAGGCAGGCATTAATTTAAAAATTGCCAAATAATGCCTGACCGCCCGTGGGGGCTTCCCCGCCTCAGCCTGCAAATTATTACAAAACGGTTACAAATCCCCGCGGCGGAACTGTAAAAACCCGTGATTTTGTAACTTTTTAACAACGTTTTCTCACAATCTGTCATAAAATTGTAATTTTTTTTTGCAAAATAACTATTGCAAATTGAGATGTTTTGTAGTATACTGTAAATAAGCAGATTTTTAAACTTGCTTAAAAGTTCAAAAAAACAAAAACCAGAAAAGGAGATATTAAAATGAAGAAGACAAATTTTGGCAGATTTGCCGCCGCAGGTATGGCTGCCGTTTCTGCTGTATCGGCTATGAGCATTGTCGCAAGTGCAAGCTTGAGCTTTAATACTAATGCAGATACAGTTACAGGTACTGCACATGAGGTTGAATGGCAGATTACAAAGATTACAAGAACATACGAACTCAAGTATGATGCTACTGCAAACACCATTTCTATTGATGATAATAAAAGTTATAAAGTAGAAAATGGATCGTCGAGTAACGAAGATTTCGTTAGTGACGTAAAAGGTGCAGGGTATGATGTATACGCATATTCTGAAAAAGCTGCTTCTGTAACAAATCATATAAATACTGTAGTGACAGAAGCGAACAATACTGCAAGTAAAGAACTTGCAGATTGGAAAAAGGAATATGAAGATTACAAGAAAAATGTAGACGAATATAAAAAAGCAAAGGCAAATTATGAGGCTTTAAAGGCAACTGAAGATAAAACGATAGATGAACTGCAAAATACCGGAATTGAGTTTACACTTGCTGACGGTAGTAAGAAAACTTTGACAAAATTAAATTATTCAGATGATGATAAAAAAATGGGTGAATTTTTTAACGCGCCAACAGAACTTAGCACTGCAAGTACAATTGGAATTACAAAAGATATTATTACGTACGAGAAAACATTATCTACAAAGACATTGACAGTTAGTAACTTAAAGTCTAAGTTTGGTTCAAATATAAAATATGATCCAAATACAGGTACTATAGATAAGGCTGATACAACTGGTGAGTATTTTGTACTTGTTGGCAGCTCAACGACTGATAAGGGCGATGACGATGATGACGACGACAACGGCGGCTCAACAAGTACCAACTATAGCAGGTATTTACTGCCTGATGGAATTTATGTTTCATCTTCCGACTATGCAACATCATATTATTCCAGTGTAACAGGCGTGTACTATCCTACAGCGGCTGCACGTCTTACATATGCTGGCAGCAGTGCAGGTTCTGCTCATTATATGCCGACTGGATACACATATTCTTCAAGCCGTCCGTATTTTGACCCATGGGATGGAAATTACTATTCTTCAAGATATAATACATTAGGTTATACGACTCATCGGATCCCCGGTATATCCATAAGCACGACTTCTACTACCACTAATGATTATGCTGTATACCGTGTAGGTTCGCTCTATTACTATTCATGGAGTGACGCTTACAGTGCAGCAAGCGGAAACACATCATTAATTACTTGGGTACGTAATTATACCGCGCGCGGCAATTACTTCTCAAGATACACAGGTCAGTTCTACAGCTACTATTATGATGCTCTGAGTGCTTCCAACGGAAATTCATCTTACATTATCCCGTTCAACGGCAGTACTGTAGGCAGCGCATACGGTGTATATGATGATCCTTACTACTATTACTTCCTGCAGAGCCAGAGCAACAAGAACAACAGCAGTTCCAACCTTGGCGGTTCTTCCGTAAAGATCGGCAACAGAACAGGCTGGAACTATGTAAGAAGCTATGTTGTTTCTGCAAAGAGCGGAGCTACGCTTGATGTTTCTCTTAACGGTGAAACAACCATTCCTTCCGCTATCATGTCCGCACTTGACGGCAAGAATGTTACCGTTAACTTCAAACTCAGCAACGGTTCTATAATCTCTTTCAACGGTAAAGACATCAGCAACCCCAAGGAAGTTGACGTTAACGTTGTATACAATGCAAAGAATGTACCGTCTAAGCTGGTTTCCAAGGCTAAGTCCGTAAATGACGGCGTAAGCACAGCACAGCTTACCATCAGCAGCAATACATTCGGCGGTGAAGCAGGACTGAACGTTAAGTTCGGCACTAACCGTTCTGGTTACACAGCTAAGATCTACAGATACAATTCATCAACCAATTCCCTGAAATTCATTGACAGTGCTAAGATCGGCAGCAACGGCAGAGTAGCATTTGACAATGTTACACAGGGCGGTGAATACGTAATCGTAGTTTGCTAAGGCGGGGAAGCCCCCGCCGGCAATCAGGCGTTATTTGGTGGTTTTCAAATTAATGCCTGCCGTGAGGCAGGCTGAGCCTGCACCCATGCAGGTAAAGTTTAGTGATTTCTAACTTAAATATACCGTGCATGACATAAAGCTAAATCTATAAAAATAATTCCCGTCCATTCAATGAAGTGGGCGGGATTTGTTTTGTTTAATGGGTTTTATTGGGCATAAAATTATCCCGTCTATATAGGCGGGGCTCGTTCCCCCCTCCTCGTTCGGGGAGGGGGCAGGGGGTGGGGCGCAGAGTCCGCCTTACCCAACCTCACGGCAGGCACACGCGGAAAATAACAAAATAATGCCTGAAAGGGTCAAGGCTCAGCCTTGTCAAGAATTGATGCTGAATATCTTCTTTATATCGCTGTCAGATAAGCCAAACGTTTTCATTTTGGCAAGTATCTCGTTATCTCTCTCTGCTCTGCCTTGTAAAATGCCGCGGGAAAAGTTTTCTTCCATAAGGGTATTGTAATCCCATATCGCTTTCTGGCGGGCGTTGTATTCCATTCGCTTTATCTCGTCCTGACTTATAACTTCAAGAGTATCAACTGCTTCTCTGATATATTCGTTACTGCTTGCTGCCATATCGAATTCCTCCTTATTCTCAGCTTTTAGAAACTTTATCCAGTCATACAAGTCCGTGCCGTCCTCTTTGGTCGGAAGCTTGGGCAGTTCTATCAAGTGCCATTCCATGATGTCCGTGAAACGGATATTCTCGCTGTCTTCTCTGATGTGATAAATTGTGTGGAAACGCTCCGTTTCCTTTACAAAGTTAAAATCAAGAATATTTATACCTATACATTTCTTAAAATTCGAGTATAATTTGTTAATGTTGGGTTGTTCCACAAGCATTTTTGAAACATAGAATGCGCTCCGTTCAGCCCAAGTCGCCATATAGGAAAGCTGTATCTCTATGTCGATTTCGGTGTCGTCGTTCATGGTAAGATAAACATCGAGAATTCCCTGCTTCTCATCTTCGTGATTCTTGGGAAGATTGGCATTTTTAAGAATTGTCTGCTTTATGTCGGCTACTGGAATATTCAAGACTGCGCTTATAAAGCCTTTGCGAACTTTTTCATTATTATAATCCGCCTTTCTGCGAAAGGCACCAATGCGGTTATGAAAAGGTGCTTCCGCTAAAATGTTA
>CANRFB010000037.1 GCA_947629785.1 uncultured Clostridia bacterium
AAATGCCATGACAAATTAGCATAAAACCCTTGCAATTTTATGAAATGTGTGCTATAATAATATAGTATATTGACTGCATAAATTTTCATTGAAATATATTAAAAAACACCGTCTGGGGGTACCTGCAATGAAATCTTTTCCCGAAGTCTTTGAGAAAGCACAAAGCTATTTTCTGGAAAAAATTAATAACGAAGAAATTACAAATATTGCCTATAATCTCTGGATATCATCTCTTGTGCCTCTTAAACTTGACGGGAATGTGGCATATTTTAACGCGTCATCGGATTTTCATGCAAATATAATCAACCAGAACTACTCAAAAATAATCGCAGACGCACTCTCCGAAGTTCTGGGCTTTCAGGTGGAAATAAATGTGGCTGTCCAGAGTACCCCCTCAGACGAGGAGGACAACGACCCTAATAAACGCAGGGAAGAACTGGAAAAATCTTTTTCAAACGCCGAATACGACTATACATTTGATACGTTTATAGTCGGAAGGTCAAACGAATTTGCCCATGCCGCCTGCACCGCTGTTGCAAAAGAACCGGGAAGCACCTATAACCCGCTATTTATCCACGGACCGTCAGGTCTGGGAAAGACCCACCTTATGATGGCTATAAGCAACGAGATAAAAAAGCGAGCCCCTGAAACGAATATTATATACGTTACCGGCGAAGCTTTCGCAAATGAACTTATCAACGCCATTCAGCAGAAAAAAGATACCAGTCAGTTTCATCAGAAATACAGAAGCGCGGACGTTCTGCTTGTAGACGACGTTCAGTTCATCGCGGGAAAAGAATCTACGCAGGAGGAATTTTTCCACACATTCAACCAGCTGCGTCAGGAGGGAAAACAGATAGTTCTTACCTCCGACAGACCGCCGCGGGATATAAAGACTTTAGAGGACAGAATAAGGACAAGGTTTGAATGGGGACTTATAGCGGATATTTCCGCGCCTGATTTTGAAACAAGAATTGCTATTGTAAGGCGTAAATCCGAACTCCTGAACCTTACCCTTACAGACGAAATTTCCGAACTTATCGCAAATAAGCTGAAAAGAGACATCAGACAGCTTGAGGGCTGCGTCAAAAAGCTTAAAGCGGGTCAGCACCTTATGGGAACTCCTCCCACCATGGCGCAGGCTCAGAAAGCTATAAGAGAGATAATTTCCGATGAACAGACTTCCCCCATTACCGTGGAAAGAATTCTCAACGAGGTGGGAAGCGTTTACGGCGTTACCGCCGAGGATATATGTTCCAAAAAACGCAGCGCGCAGATCTCCAACGCAAGAAAGATAAGCTCCTACGTTATAAAAGTCGTAACCGATATGTCTTTCAAATCCATAGGCATGGAGCTTGGCGGGCGCGATCACAGCACAATTATGTACTATTACAGCGATATTGAAAAGCTTATCCAGCAGGACAATCAGGTAAAAGAAATGATAGACGATATTATAACAAACATAAAAAGCTGACAGGATCTTACTTGGGCAAAACCGATTTACTGTTTTGATGAACATCTGCACGGCAATCTCTGTCAGGTATTGCCTTTATTTACAAAATTTTATTGTAAAGTTGATTTTACTGTCTGTTTTTAAAATAAGTTTTCAACATAGTGTTAAAAACAATGTTAAAAACTTGGAGCTTAGGTTTTATACCATGTAACTCCGTTACATTACTTTTTGTATAAATCGGATTTTCAACCGTTTGTTATAAAAAAATCGCCTTTAATTTCCATTTGATAAATTTTTAACATAGTTTTCAGATAAATTTCCACCGTAATGAACACTTTTAACCTTTTTTGTTCCGAGAGGAAAAACTTTCAGATTTTCAACAAGTTTTCATTACGGCGCAGGCGGAAAATTTTTCGCGGGCAGGAAAGCATTTGAAAGGCTTTTCAACAGTTTATACCTGCTCTATTACTGTTACTGTTATATATATATATTATTTTCACGGAACAAAAAAATTTTTTGAAAAAATTCTTCTGAAACAGAAAGTTATCAACAGAAAGGAACTTGTTTTATGAAATTTGTATGCAAGCAAACCGAACTCAATGAGGCTCTTGCCAATGTTTCAAGAGCGGTACCCCAGAAATCGCCTATTTCCGCTCTGGAGGGCGTGAAGCTTCACCTTGAAAACGGTACTCTTGAACTTACGGGATATGACCTTGAACTGGGAATACTTACTAAAATCAATGTTCAATCGGAAGATGTGGGGGAATGTATCCTCAACAGCAAGCTTTTCAGCGATTTTGTAAGGAAAATGCCTTTTGAGACCATTGAAATAGAAGTTGACGAAAATCTTTCCGCAATTATCCGCGGCGAGAACACCGAATGTAAAATTCCCGCCATGTCCGCAGACGAATATCCGACTATTCCGAACTCTGACACAGGCGATGATTTCGCCGTGCCTCAGTCAATGCTGAAAAATATGATAGAGCAGACGATTTTTGCCGTTGCGGTGGTGGATAACAAGCCCATACTTATGGGCGAACTTTTCGACGTAATGGACAAAAACTTCAATCTTGTGGCAATAGACGGTTTCCGCCTTGCAGTACGTTCCGAAACCATTGATACCGACAATCATTACAATTTTGTGGTAAAAGCAAAGGCGCTTTCGGAAATCTCCAAGCTTCTCAAAGACGAGGGCGACGAAAAGGTGACAATGCACGTTTCAAAGAAGCATATTACCTTTGAAATAGGCAAGTATACGGTACTTTCAAGACTCCTTGAGGGAGAATTCCATAACTACAAGGCTTCCATTCCCGCAAATCATTCCACCGAAGTTATAGTAAATACAAGAAACCTTATTTCCTGCCTTGAAAGATGTATGCTTCTCATAAACGAAAAGGCAAAAGCCCCCGTAAAATGCAATTTCAAGGACGGAATAATAAAAATTTCCTGCGCCACTTCCCTCGGAAAGCTTGACGAGGAGATAAAAGCGGATATTTCGGGTTCGCAGGTAATGATAGGCTTCAACTGCCGTTACCTTTTAGACGCGGTAAAGGCGTCCGAGTCGGATCAGGTAAGATTCCTGCTGAACGGCGGACTTTCACCTATGAAGATAGTTCCCATGGACGGAAACGCGTATACATTCCTTGTACTTCCCATGCGGTTAAAGGACGAATAATATGGACGGCAGAGTTAAAATTACCACGGAATTCATCAAGCTTGACCAGCTTCTGAAATTTGCGGGGGCAGTCTCCATAGGTTCGGAAGCAAAAGCCTTTATCCTTGACGGAAAAGTATCGGTAAACGGCGAAGTCTGCCTTATGCGAGGAAAAAAGATACGTTCGGGAGATATTGTGACAATAAACGGTAAGGAAATTATTGTAGAATAAGTAATTAGAGGGAAAAGTTTTGATAGTAGAAAGCATATCCGCGGACGGCTACAAAAATCTTGAAAATATAAATATATCACTTGACCCGCAAATGAATATTGTCTGCGGCGAAAATGCCCAAGGCAAAACAAACCTTATTGAAGCCGTGTGGTTATGTTCCGGCTGCCGTTCGTTCAGAGGCACAAGAGACAGGGACTTTATAGGCTTTGACAAGGAAACCGCGGAAGTGGGGATAACATTCAGCGACGCGGTAAGAGAACAGAAAATAGAATTTTCCGTTAAAAGAAACAATGTAAAGGACAAGCTGGTAACTTTAAACGGCGTAAAACTTCCGCTTATTTCAAAACTTTTCGGGAATTTCCGATGCGTGGTTTTTACTCCCGAGGATTTGAATCTTACAAAAGGTTCGCCCGACAACAGGAGAAACTTCATTGACCTGTCGATCTCGCAGGTAAAACCCTCATATATAAAGGCTCTTAATAAATACAACAATGTACTTTTGCAGAGAAACGCAGTTCTTAAAAATATGCTGAAATCAAACAGCACCGACACGTCATTCCTTGATGTGTGGAACAGTCAGCTTGCGGAAGCGGGAGCGTATATTTCGGTATTGAGATATATGTTCTGCAAAGTCCTTAATTATCACGCAAAGATATTGTATGATTCGGTAACGGAGGGAAACGAAAATCTTGATATAAAATATCTTTCCACGGTTTATGAAAACCTTGAGGGCGAGGAAGATTACAAAGGCAGGCTGGCGGAAATTTACCTTAAAAGACTGGAAGATTCCGCAGAAGCGGACATGAAAACAGGTTTCACCAATGTGGGAATACACAGGGACGATATTGCGGTAAATGTCAACGGACTGCTGATACGGGAATTCGGTTCGCAGGGGCAAGCTCGGTCTGCGGCGCTTTCAATGAAGATAGCCCATGCGGAAATTATAAAGAAAGAATGCGGAGACTATCCCGTTATGCTCCTTGACGATGTGCTTTCTGAACTTGACCCCATACGGAAAAGATTTATCCTTAATAAAATAGAGGGAATGCAGGTGGTAATAACCTGCTGTGACAGCAAATCCGTAACCGACATGGCAAGCGGGAAAATATTTGAAATGAAAAAAGGGAGAATAGTCTGATGTATCTTCATCTCGGGGAAGAAACGGTGGTAAGAGGGAAAAATATAATTGGGATATTCGACATAGAAAACACTTCCGTCAGCAAGCACACAAAGGATTTTCTTGCGGTTTCCGAAAAGAACGGGAATGTTTTCAATGTAAGTTATGAAATGCCCAAGTCCTTTATTGTCTGCAGCGACGGCAAAGAAGAAAAAGTATATATTTCGCAGATATCGGCTTCAACACTTAAAAAAAGGTCATTAAAAAGTTGAGAGCTTCAAGAGAGAGTTGAGAGCATCAAGAGAGTTAAGAGTTAAGAGTTGAGAGTTGAGAGCAGGCTGAGCCTGCACCCAGTCAGGCTTATTTTTGTGATTTTTCGTTTAGGTATATCGTGAATGAAGCAAGACAAAATCTGCATAAGAATTATAATATTTTGATATGTTCAAAAATTATTAAGTTGAGAAAAGAACACTAACAGTTTATGTCAAAATCTCAACTCTTAACTCTCAACTCTCAAAACTATTTTAGGAGGATATAAGATGGTTGAAAACAACATTGAGGAGTATGGCGCGGAACAGATACAGGTCCTTGAGGGTCTCGAAGCTGTAAGAAAACGTCCGGGAATGTATATAGGCTCTACAGGTCCGAAAGGTCTGCACCACCTTGTATATGAAATTGTGGATAACGCTATCGACGAAGCCCTTGCGGGATATTGTTCACAGATAGACGTGGACATTCTTCCCGACAATATTATACGAGTTTCCGATAACGGACGAGGTATTCCCGTGGGCATACACCCGAAAGAGGGAATTTCTGCGGCGACAGTTGTTTATACCATTCTCCACGCAGGCGGAAAATTCGGTGGCGGCGGTTATAAAGTAGCGGGCGGTCTCCACGGCGTCGGCGCTTCCGTTGTAAACGCTCTTTCGGAGTGGCTTGAACTTACCGTTAAGGACGGTTCAAAGGAGTATTTCCAGAAATTCCACAACGGCGGCAAGTATGATGAGCCTTTGAAAGAAGTGGGAACTACCACCGAAACAGGCACTACCGTGAAATTCAAGGCGGACCCCGAAATTTTCGAGGAAACGACCGAATACGACTATGAAACACTTCTTAAACGTCTGCGGGAACAGGCATTCCTTAACGCGGGGATAAAAATAGTATTTTCCGATCTGAGAGACCCCGATGATATAAAGAAAGAGACCCTCCATTACGAGGGCGGAATAAAACAGTTTGTTGAACATATCCACAATACAAGAGGTCTTGAACCTCTTGCGCCGGACGTTATCTATGTCAGCGGAACTCAGGGCGATTCAACCGCCGAAGTTGCCATGATGTATAACGACAGCTATAATGAAATTATTCTTTCCTTTGCAAATAATATCCATACCATTGACGGCGGAAGCCATGAAACAGGCTTCAAGAACGCCCTGACAAAAGTTATTAACGAGTACGGAAAGAAATTCGGGCTTTTAAAGGACGGAGACAAGCTTCTTGGTGAAGATGTCCGCGAAGGACTTACAGCTATAGTTTCGGTCAAACTCACCGACTGCGAGTTTGAGGGTCAGACGAAAGGACGTCTGGGAAATCCCGAAGTCCGTCCTTTTGTTGAAAATATGGTCAACGAGAAACTGATGTGCTATCTTGAAGAAAACCCCGCCGTTGCAAGGGATATTTTCGATAAATCCCAAGCCGCGCAAAGGGCAAGAGAAGCCGCAAAGAAAGCCCGCGAAACTGCCCGCCGCAAATCCGCCATGGAATCGGCTTCACTTCCCGGAAAGCTTGCGGACTGTTCCGAAAAAGATGTAGAATTCACCGAGATATACATTGTGGAGGGAGATTCCGCGGGAGGAAGTGCAAAGCAGGGACGCGACCGCCGCTATCAGGCTATACTTCCGCTGTGGGGAAAAATGCTCAACGTTGAGAAAGCCCGTATAGACAAGGTTTACGGAAATGAAAAGCTTATGCCTGTAGTTACCGCGCTGGGAACTTCCATCGGCGAGGATTTTGATATTACAAAACTCCGCTACGGAAAAGTAATAATTATGGCAGATGCCGATGTTGACGGCTGCCATATCAGAACGCTGCTTCTGACTTTCTTTTTCAGGTTCATGCGCCCGCTTATTTCAAACGGAAATGTCTATATTGCCCAGCCGCCGCTTTTTAAAGTTTCCAAGGGCAAACAGATAAGATATGCTTTTTCCGATGAGGAAAGGGATAAATATATTGAGGAACTGAAAGGCGGCAACGAATCCGCAAAGATAGATGTTCAGCGTTATAAAGGTCTTGGCGAAATGGACCCCGAACAGTTATGGGAGACTACTATGGATCCCGAAACAAGAACCATGCTGAAAGTTACCATGGAGGACGCCGTGAAAGCGGACGAAATATTTACCATTCTTATGGGAGATAAGGTTCTTCCGAGACGTGAATTTATCGAGAAGAACGCAAAGTATGTTGAATCTCTGGATATTTAAGATTCTGAAAGGATATTTTCAATGGGAATACTGAGCGAGATGTTTGACGAGGAAAATAATGATATTTCGCCTTATGAAGGAGAATTTATCGCTTCGGGGAATTATGACAGCCGCCCCGATGAAATTCTTGAGGGATATAAAATTTATCAGAAAAAGTACGTTTATAAGTCGCTGATATGGAAAATTCTTATAGTTCTTGTGGCGACGGCTTCGTCGGTAATGATGATAATGACAAGCAACGGAAATGAAGTAATGCCCGTGTTCTGCCTGACGCTATGCGTTTTTATCGGGGTATGGTTCATAAGTCAACCAATAACAAACAAGAAGAAACTGAAAAGCGGTCTTGATTCCCTTGAGGGCACACCGTACAAGGCGGAATTCTACACCGACAAGATAATAATTTCAGATATGTCCCCTGTCGAAGAAAAAACAGAAAATTCCGAAAGTTCGGAAAATGAAGAAAATGAAGAAATTTCCGAAGAAGAAAAAAAGCCTCCCGCATCGGTGATACATCTTGATTCCCCTATTGTAAATCTTATCGATAAGTCGGATATGTTCATACTTGTAATAAACAAGTCCTATGTATTCATAATCCCGAAAAGGGGATTTTCCGGAGAAGATACCGGAAAGATAAAGGAAAAGCTTTCAAATATAATGGGAGTCCGCTATAAAGCTGTTTAAAAATTGTTCCATGTGGAACATAGTCAGGAGTTGTTAATATTGTATAACGACGAAAATTCAAAGGTCATAAACGTTGACATTGAAAACGAAATGAAAAAGTCATTTCTGGAATATTCAATGTCGGTAATAGTTTCCCGTGCGCTGCCCGATGTCAGGGACGGTCTTAAACCCGTTCACAGGCGTATCATTTATACCATGAACGACGCGGGAAATACCGCGGATAAACCTTACCGCAAGTGCGCGTACACCGTCGGTGAAGTTCTGGGTAAATATCACCCACACGGCGACGCTTCCGTTTATGACGCGTTAGTTCGTCTGGCACAGGATTTTTCACTGCGCTATCCCCTTGTTGACGGTCACGGAAACTTCGGTTCTACCGACGGCGACCCTCCGGCTGCTTACCGTTATACGGAAGCAAGAATGTCCAAGATCGCAGGGGAAATGCTTGCGGATATTACAAAAGATACTATCCCCTATCAGTCAAACTATGACGACCACCTTAAAGAACCGGAAGTCCTGCCGTCACGTTTCCCCAATCTCTTGGTAAACGGTTCTATCGGCATTGCTGTCGGTATGGCTACAAATATCCCGCCACATAATCTTCGGGAAGTGGTAAATGCTATTCAGGCTATGATAAAAGACCCTGAAATTTCCGCAGAGGGGCTTATGGAATACATCAAGGGTCCCGATTTCCCAACAGGTGGAGTTATTATGGGTCGTGTTGGGATCCGTGCCGCTTATTCCACGGGACGGGGTAAAATTACCCTCCGCGCAAGAACGGAAATTGAAGAAATAAAGGGACGTCAGTGCATTATCGTCACCGAAATCCCATATATGGTAAATAAGGCAAGACTTGTGGAAAGTATCGCAAATCTTGCAAAGGAAAAACGCGTGGACGGCATACATTTTGTCCGCGACGAGTCGGACAAGGAACACGCAGTAAGAATAGTTATCGAACTCAAAAAGGACGCTATCCCCCAGATAGTTCTTAATAAATTATTCGCGTATACACAGCTTCAGGACACAGTGGGAGTTATCATGCTTGCCCTTGTCCGCGGCGAACCGAAAGTTCTCACGTTAAAGCAGATACTTCACGAGTATATAGAATTTCAGGCGGAAGTTATCCGCAGGCGCACGGAATTTGACCTGAAAAAAGCAAAAGAGCGGGCGCATATTTTAGAGGGCTTGATGATAGCCGTTGACAACATTGACGAAGTGGTAAAAATATGCCGTTCCTCCCGTGATGCGGCGGAAATCAAAACAAGACTTATCGAGCGTTTCGGAATTACCGAAGCACAGGCGGAAGCTATCGCCCAGATGCGCCTTGTACAGCTTTCAGGTCTGGAACGTCAGAAACTTGAAGATGAACTGAATGCGCTTCATGCCAAAATAGAGGAATTCCTCGAAATTCTGGGAAGCCATGAAAAGATTCTCGGGATAATTTCGGACGAGCTGGAAGTTACAAAGAACAAGTACGGCGATGAAAGAAGAACGGCTATTGAGACCATTTCGGGCGAAGTTGACGTTGAGGACCTTATTCCCGAAGAAAATTGCGTTGTAACTTACACAAGCATCGGCTATATCAAACGTCAGCCCGTCAGCGCGTACAGAGCGCAGAACCGCGGTGGCAAGGGCGTTTCGGGAATGAAACAGCGTGAGGAAGATTTCGTTCAGGAAATGCTTATCAGTTCCAGCCATGATAATCTGTTATTCATAACCAACAAGGGAATAATGTACAAACTTCGCTGCTTTGAAATTCCCGAGGGTTCAAAACAATCCCGCGGACTTAACATTGTAAATATCCTGCCTCTTAGCGAGGGCGAAAATGTTGCCGCAGTGCTGGGAACGGAAGATTTCAGTGAGGGCAAATACGTTATAATGATAACTAAGAAAGGCAAGATAAAGAGGACTTCTCTTGACGCTTACAAGAATGTCCGCAAGAACGGACTTATTGCCATCGGTCTTGACGAGGGAGACGAGATAGCTTCAGTAGTTCTCACAGACGGCACCGCACATATAATGATAGCCACAAAGCAGGGCATGGCAATACGTTTTGACGAAAGCAGAATACGCACAATGGCACGTTCGGCACACGGTGTAAAGGCAATTTCTTTACGGGGTGACGATTGTGTGGTATCAATGGCGATTGTCCATGACGGCGAAGATGTTCTGACTGTAACGGACAAAGGATTCGGAAGAAGAAGTGAAGTTTCCGCGTACAGGTTGCAGAACCGCGGCGGAAACGGCATGATGAACTATAAGGTTTCGGAAGAAAAGGGTCATGTATGCGGAGTCAAAGTAGTAGACAATGACAAGGATATAATTATGATTTCCACAGGCGGAGTAATAATCCGCATACGCGTAAGCGACATCAGGGTAATGGGCAGATATGCCACCGGAGTTAAACTTATGCGCGTTTCCGAAAATGAAAGTGTAGCGGCGTTCACCGTAGCCGACCATGACGACACTGCCGAAACCGCAAAAGTCGAATCTATTGAAGAAGATGAATCAGACAATTCAAACAAGGCTGAGCCTTGACCCAGTCAGGTTTTACTTTGTTATCTTCAAATTATTGCCTGTCGTGAGGCAAAGTAAAATTAAATCTATAAAAGCATTGAGAGTTGAGATATTGCAGTAACGCTTATATCTTGGCTCTCAATTTTTTATAGACTTAAATTAAAAAAAATTTTTCCCGCCTATATAGGCGGTGCAGGCTGAGCCTGCACCCCTACAGGCAAAGTTTTGCTATCTTCTGAATAAGTATAATGTGCATGATGTAAAGAACGTTCTACAAAAAGAATTCCCGCCCATATAAAATATGAGCGGGAATTTTACATTTTCAGATTCAGCTTAACTTCATGCACGCTGGGTACAATGTTGATGTAAGCAAAATATAACCTGAAAGGGTCAAGGCTCAGCCTTGTTGCCTGTTCCATGCTGCAACTCACTTTACTTTTGTCAGGACCTTTAGTGTCGGAATAAATGTCAATGCTTTCATGTCAATATTTTTCAGCCTTGCGGCGGATATATTCTATAAATTGCAGTTCATATTTATGACTCTTGACGTTATCTTTTTTCGCATATCAGGCGGATAGCCGTTCTGCTCTCCCCGTCTATAAATACATTTGCAAAAGCAGGATAACAAATAAGATCAATGCCTATCGGCGCAAGGTAACCTCTCGCGATCGCGATCGCCTTTATCGCTTGGTTTGAAGCACCCGCTCCTACTGCCTGAACTTCCACAGAGTCATGCTCACGCATCACGCTTGCAATAGCGCCTGCCACAGAATTTGGATGTGAACGTGCAGAAACTTTAAGAACCTCCATAAGAATCCTCCCGAATTCATATTGTTTTTGCAGTGTTTTTGCTGACCGGCAAAATTACAGTTTCCTGTGTCACAGCATAAACTCAAATAACTCTTTAAGGAATATTATTTCCCTAACATATTATTGCAGCATATGGAAAAAAATAATTTAATCGTGAACTTACTGTTACTGTTAGTATACATCAACTTTATTGCTATTTCAAGAGATAAAATATTAATTCAGCGGTTTATCTAATTATAAGCCGTTCAATTTTAACACATTTACCATTATTCTTGTCAAATTCCAGAACCACTCCGTTTATGAACGGCTGTTCCTCCGACTCGATAAATTTTACCGGCGAATGGTACCGCTGCTTCTCGATTGCAATTTCCGACTTTATCCCAAGGACCGAAAGTTCCGGTCCGCACATTCCCACGTCGGTGATGTAACCCGTGTGTCCGCCGAGAATTATTTCATCTGCCGTCTGAACGTGAGTATGCGTTCCCAGAACGGCAGTTACTTTTCCTGCAAGATAGAATCCCATAGCTTTCTTCTCGCCGCTGGCTTCCGCATGGAAATCAACAAATATATTCGGCGTGTCTATATGTTCAAGAATTTCGTCCGCTTTCGCAAAAGGGTTGTCAAGGGCTTCCATGTAAACCGTTCCCATAAGATTTATCACGGCTATTCGGCAGCTTCCCATATCGTAAATGCAGTATCCATGTCCCACATTCCCCTCGGGGAAATTTGCGGGGCGGAGAAGATATTCCTTGCTTTCAAGCGTGTCATAAATTTCCCTGCGGCGGTAACAGTGATTTCCCGTGGTGATAATATCCGCGCCATGGTCGAAAAGATACTTTGCGGAATGGGGCGTGATGCCGTTCCCCGCCGCGCTGTTTTCGCCGTTGACAACTGCAATTTCCGCACCGTAGAATTTTTTCAGCGAACGGAGCTTTGAACCTACAAACCTGCTTCCGATTTCACCTACTATGTCCCCTAAAAACAATAACACCATAGAATTTCTCCCTTAAATAAAACGGGGGAAACACAGCATATGTTTCCCCCATATAGAATGTTCCGGAATATATCACTCGCTGTCGTTTTTGTTTTCTCTTTCCTCGATGTCCTTTACAATGTCGAGTTCATCAGCGCCGATTTCTTCAAGGGTTATTCCCTGAACGGAACTTTCCTCGTTTTCAACGCTCTTCATAAGTTCTTCAAACTTGTCGCCGTCCATCTTCTCATTTTCAATAAGATACTCGGCAATTTTCACAAGCTGGTCGTTATGTTCGGTGAGAATTTTTTCGCATTCGTTGTATGCTTCGGTAATAATTCTCTTGACTTCGCTGTCTATAAGATTTGCGGTAGCTTCGCTGTACTGATGTGTATGACCGTAATCCCTGCCGAGGAAAACTTCATCTGAATCCCCGCCGTACTGAACGGGTCCGAGGGCTTCGGAGAAACCGTACTGGGTAACCATTGCCCTTGCTTTCTTGGTCGCCTGCTGAATATCTCCGCTTGCGCCCGTGCAGACATCGGAGAACGAAATTGATTCCGCAACACGTCCGCCCATGGTCATTACAATATCCTGATAGAGTTTTCCCTTTGTAACGTGGGAATCATCAGTCTCAGGACGGCAAACGGTAAGTCCCGCAGCCTGACCGCGCTGGATAGTTGTAACTTGGTGGACTTTCTCACATTCGGGAAGATGATATGCCGCGACTGCATGACCCGCTTCGTGATATGCGGTAATACGTCTGTCTCTGTCGGTGACGATGTGGGATTTCTTTTCGGGTCCCGCAATAACTTTCAGAGTGGCTTCTTCAATATCGCTTTCGATGATAGCCTTGCGGTTTGCCCTTGCGGCAAGAAGCGCGGCTTCATTCAGAAGATTTTCAAGGTCCGCACCCGTAAAGAACTGGGTAGTTTTTGCAATAACGTTAAGGTCAACATCGGGACCGAGAGGTTTGTTCTTGGCGTGAACTTTCAGAATGGCTTCCCTGCCCTTTACATCGGGATAGCCTACCATAACTTCACGGTCGAAACGTCCCGGACGGAGAAGCGCGGGGTCGAGAATATCACGGCGGTTTGTTGCCGCAATAACTATAACGCCCTCGTTCAGGTCGAAACCGTCCATTTCAACGAGAAGCTGGTTAAGAGTCTGCTCGCGCTCGTCATGTCCGCCGCCGAGACCCGCACCTCTGCGGCGTCCCACTGCGTCGATTTCGTCTATGAAAACTATGGACGGCGAATTTTTCTTTGCCGTTTCAAAAAGATCACGGACGCGGGACGCACCTACGCCCACGAACATTTCCACAAAGTCAGAACCCGAAATTGAGAAGAACGGCACGCCCGCTTCGCCGGAAACAGCCTTTGCAAGCAAAGTCTTACCTGTACCCGGAGGACCTATCAGCAGAACGCCTTTAGGAATACGTGCGCCCATTTCGGTGTATTTCTTGGGATTTTTCAGGAAGTCAACGATCTCCGCAAGTTCGGCTTTTTCCTCGTCCGCGCCTGCTACGTCGTCAAAGGTGTGCTTCTTGTTGGAAGTGTTCTTGACGTTGGCTTTCCCGAAGCCGCTCATCTTTCCGCCGCCGCCCGCCTGTCTCATCATAAAGAAGAAGAAAAATATCATCAGACCGATTATGAGAAGTGACGGAAGAAGATTGTAAAGCCATGAAGTATCCTGAATTTTGTAATACTCCATTTTAAGGGGAGCGTCAGGGTGTCTTTCATTATATTCCCGACGGTAATTTTCCGAGCCTGTCTGGATCTCGTTCAGGAACACTGTTACGTTGGGAACTGTATAAATTATAGGTGTGTCGCTGCCGTCAATATACATTTCCAGTTCGCCTGTTCCAAGGTCGAAGTTCATTTCCGAAACCTGATAGTTGTCGAAATACTCCATAATTTCCGAATATGTGTACTGCGACTCGGGTTTTGTCGACTGCCGCAGCAGCAGAACGGCAAAAATAAGTGCCGCAGCCATTACAACAACGTAAATTATCAAGCCTTTATTGCTTTTTCTGCCCAAATGTTATCGTTCCTTTCTTAGGGGGATATTCCCTTTATTTTTGAATATATTCCGCTATATAAGGTAAATTTCTGTAATTTTCGCCGCAGTCAAGACCGTAGCCTACCACGAAAAGGTCGGGTATGGTGAATAATGACCTGTCTGCCCCGAAGTCCACGAGCCGCCGCTCGGGTTTGTCAAGAAGTGTTACGACTTCAAGGGAAAGGGGCTTTCTGCTTTTCAGAATTTCCACAACATCGTGAAGCGTCCGTCCCGTGTCTATAATGTCCTCAATTACCACAACGTGGTAATTTTCAATATTCCGGTCAATATCCATGAGAATTTTCACATCGCCCGATGAGGAAGTTCCCTCGTAGTAGCTTTTTACCCGCATGAATCCTATCTCGCAGGGAACGGTCAGTTCGCGGCAGATGTCCGCAAGGAATATGAACGCGCCCTTTAAAATGCTTATCAGCAGCAGGGGCTTGCCGTTATATTTTTCGCTGAGAAATTTTCCCGTTTCCCTGACTTTTTGTTTTATGTCGGCTTCGGAAATAATTGTCTTTCCTATCCTGCTGTCATTTTCAAAAAAATTCATTCCGCCGTTCCTTTCGGGAGTCGTTTTACCTGTATTTCAAGAAATGTTCTTGTATTTTCGTCGGGTCTTACTCTTTGGGCTATGCCCGCACATTCAGACCAGAAAACGCCGTTTTCGTCCGCTAAAACTGCCGACACCGCCCGTTCTTCGGGCGGCAGGCACTCCTGTAAAATCTTGCGGAGTTCCTTTGTATGGGGGCTGTCCGGAAGCTTTATCCTGTCCCCCCGCTGTCTGTTCCGCAAAAGTACACCACCTTGTATTTTATCATAATCCGCAAGGTGATTTGTTAATTTTTTATTAACATTAGCGTTATCGTTCATTTTTTCGTTAATTACCTTTGATATTATCACAATTCTGTCACATGAAAAGGGATAACTTCCGTCTTTTTCTATTTTAAGGAAATCAATGGTTCCGCTTGCAGTCTGCGGTTCGGAAACGGAAATTCTGCCGTTTTTTGCCGAAATAAGCCGGTTCCCGTCGGAATTAATATTTTTCCGGACGCCGTCCGTGGATAACAGCGCGGAATTTATTTCTTCCACGCGCTTTGAAGATACTTCAATATTATGGCTTTCGAGGAAATTTATGATAATTCTTTTCCGAATCGCAGGGTGGAGCGTCCGCAGATCGCTGTCAATGTGTTTTTCCGCTTCGGCTGCAAGAAAGTCCTCGTCCTCGGAAAGTGACTCCGACAGGGCGGGAATATTCCGCGGGAAACCGCCGTGTATTTCCGAAAGCAGCGGCAGGATATTATGGCGGATCTTATTTCTGACATAATCGTCTGAAAGATTTGTGCTGTCGGTGACGAAATCCTGTTCCCGCTCTGCAAGGAATTCCTCAACTTCCGCCCTTGAACGGCTTAAAAGCGGGCGAATGAAATTCCCTCTTATGGCGGGGATCCCGCAGAGCCCTTTCAGACCCGTTCCCCGTGCAAGGCGGAAAATGACCGTTTCCGCGTTGTCGTTCAGGTTATGGGCAGTAGCAATTTTAGAAGCCGCTCCGCCGTCAATAATTTCCGAAAAAATCTTATAGCGCATTTCCCTTGCACCTGTTTCCACCGATACTCCAAGACTTCTTGAAAATTCCGCCGCGTCCTGTCTGTAAATTTTAAGGGGAATGCCAAGTCTTTCGCAGAAAGCGGCGCAGAAACTTTCGTCCCTGTTGCTTTCCCTGCCGCGGAGCATATGATTTATATGGACAGCCGAAAGGGTTATTCCCAACCGCTCCGAAAGCTCGTTCAGGACAAGTATGAGCGCGGTGCTGTCCGCCCCTCCCGAAAAGGCGCAGCAGACAGAATCGCCATTTTCCGTCATGCCCTGCGCAAGCATATATTTCAGAACATTGTTTACAAATTCCGACATAATATCCTCCGGAATTATCCATTGTCGGGAGGACTGCCGTATTTATCCAATCCTACAAACAACGTATACTGGCTGTTGAACTGTAATTTTATAGTACCTGTTTCGCCGTGACGGTTCTTGGCAATTATGCACTCCGAGCTTGTGTCGGGGTTTTCCTTATTATAATATTCATCGCGGTACAGGAACATAACAATGTCCGCGTCCTGTTCAATAGAACCCGAATCACGCAAATCGGAAAGAACGGGGCGTTTATCCGTTCTTGAATCCACCGAACGGGAAAGC
Organism: uncultured Clostridia bacterium; assembly: GCA_947629785.1. Lineage (GTDB taxonomy): Bacteria > Bacillota > Clostridia > Oscillospirales > Ruminococcaceae > RGIG8773. The sequence goes on from CANRFB010000037.1 coordinate 16,172, forward strand.
TGTGACAAAGCGATAACGGGCACGTCCATTTCCTTAGCCATAATTTTCAGCTGACGGGTTATCTCGGACATTTCGTTTACGCGGTTGTCGATTCTTCGTCCCGCGCTCATAAGCTGGATATGGTCCACAATGACAAGCCCCAGATTTTTCATACGTCTTAATCTGGATTTCATCTGCATGACGGACATTCCGGGGGTGTCGTCAATATAAATTTTCATCATATTGAGTCTGTCCGCGCCCAGACTTATCTTATTCCAGAGTTCGGGGGAAATATCCCCGCGCATAAGCTTCTTGTTTTCCACAAGGCTTTCGGCGGATAACATTCTTGTAACAAGCTGTTCGGTAGACATTTCCAGAGAAAATACCGCAACTTCGGGGTTATCGCTCCTGCGGGCGACATTTACGGCGATATTCATGGCGAGGGTAGATTTACCCATAGCGGGACGAGCCGCCAGAATAAGCAGGTCGCTTTTTTTAAGACCGTAAATAAGGCTGTCGAGGTCGTTATAGCCTGATTTTATCCCGAGATAAAGGTCGCGGTCGGGACCGGATCTTTTGCCGAGGTCGTCAAAAACGTCTACCAGCGCGTTGCCTATAAGGGTCAGCCTGTTTGCCGATTTTCCCTGACGAATGTCGTAAATTTTCTGCTCGGCGAACTCTATAAGTTCGGAAGCCGTGCCTTGCTCGTCAGATGCCGCCTGCATTATCTCTCTTGAAGCAAGGATAAGCTGTCGGATATAGAATTTCTCCTCAACTATCCTGCAATAATTTTCGAGGTTTTTCGGGAGGATCATTTCGTCACGAACGAGGTCGGCGAGTCTGACTTTCGCTTCGGAAGAATTCTCAAATACCTTTTCTTTTACCGCCTCGTCAATAACGGTTATAATGTCGATACTTCTGCCAAGGGTAAAATTCCGCACCATTATCCCGAAAAGTTTCTGATGGTTCTCGACATAAAAGCTCTCGGGTTTTATGTAGTCAAGAGCGGTGTTTATGTCCTCGGGTCTGGCGAGAATACAGCCTATAATGGCTTTTTCGGCTTCCACGTCAAAGGGAAGCCCTGTGATGTCCATTTCTGAAAGATCCATGATGCAAGTTCCTTTCGTGTCAGATTATTCTTCTGTTACTTCAACGGTTATTTTCTCCGAAATTCCCGCAAGGAATTTTACTTCTGCGGTATATGTTCCGAAAGTTTTTATTTCCGCGGAAAGGGAAACTTTCTTCTTATCCACGGAAACGCCCAGCTGTTCCGAAATAAGTTCCGCGATGTTCGCCGCCGTTACCGAGCCGAAAAGTTTTCCGCCCTGTCCTGCTTTCGACTTGCAGACAACGGTTTTTCCTTTGATTTTAGCGGCGGCTTCCTGCGCTTCCTGCTTGGCAACGTCCGCCTTGTGCTGTTCGGAGGATTTCTTTCCTGCAAGGTCGGACATATTCTTGGCTGTAGCCTCCACCGCAAGACCTTTTCCTATAAGGAAATTCCTTGCATAACCGTCAGCGACTTCCTTAACGTCGCCTTTCTTTCCCGAACCTTTAACGTCCTGTACAAAAATAACTTTCATATTTTATCTTCCTTTCTAATTTATAGAGTTGAGAGCAGGCTGAGCCTGCACCCGGTCAGGCTTTACTTAGTGATTTTCCGCTTAAGTATACCGTGAGGTAAAGCAAAGCAGAGTCTGCGCTTATTATACACAAAATCACGCTTCACTTAATGCACGTCGGGTACAAAATTGATATAAACAAAATATAGCCTACTCTCAACTCTCAACTCTTAACTCTTAACTCTAACTAATATTTGTAATGTGTTCGTCTATTGCGCCGATAAGTTTTGCTTTTGCGTCATAGATAGACATATCCTTGAACTGCGCCGCCGCCATGGTCTGATGCCCGCCGCCGCCTAATTTTTCCATGATTATCTGAACGTTCATCGCGCCCAAAGACCGGGCGGAAATGTTTATCCCGCCGTCGGGAGTGTTGAAAATAACAAAGCTTGCGTCAACGCCCTCTATACCAAGCATTTCATCGGCTGCCTGCGCCGCGCTTATCCGCGAATCCCCGGTGCTTGTCTCGTCTACCGCAACAGCGCAGCGGCGGTAAATTTCCGCCGAGGAAACAAGCTGCGAACGGTGACGTATGCAGTCGAATGAATTTGCAAAAAGCCCTTTTACCGCTACCATGTCCGCGCCCAATTTTCGGAGAAATGCCGCGGCTTCAAAGGTCCGCACACCCGTGCGCATTACAAAATTCTTGGTGTCCAGCATGATCCCCGCAAGCATGGCGTCCGCGTAGTAGCTGGGAAGTTTCTCCACACCGCCGAAATACTGTATAAGTTCCGCAGTCATTTCACTTGCGGAGGAGGAGTATGGTTCATGGTGGAATATCACCGCATTGTCTATGAAATTCACCGTCTGCCTGTGATGGTCGATAACGGCAATATGCTGCGCCCTTTCGTAAAGTTCCGCGCTTTCGATAATATCCTTGTTGTGCGTGTCAACAATTACAAGCAAAGTCCTGTCTGTAAGCATTTCAAGGGCTTCCGCAGGGGTTATGAAAATTGACAGCTCATCGGTGAGATTTTCGTTGAGACGGTCAATAATGGGTTTTGCAAGGTTCTTGTCGGGGTCTACCGCCATGTAAGCTTCCTTTTCGGGGTCAAGACGGCGGATCGCGCCTACAAGTCCCGCTCCTGCGCCCACACTGTCAAGGTCTCCGAAACGATGCCCCATAACAATGACATTTCCGCAGGATTCTATAAGTTCGATAAGCGCCGTGGAAACCACCCGCGTTTTGACTTTTGTGGTGCGTTCTATGCCCTTTGTGACGCCGCCGAAGAATTCAAAGTTGGAATCGGTCTTTATAGCCGCCTGATCGCCGCCGCGGCCCTGCGCCATTTCAAGCGCCTGCCGTGCGTCCTTTTCACTTTCCTGAATACTTACCGAGCCTCTGCCTACGCCTATGGAAAGCGTTACGGGGGATTTCCCCGCGACTTTGATATTCCGCACATTGTCAAGTATCTTGAACTTGTTGTTTATCATGGAATTAAGGTCCCGCTCCTCGGCAATTACAATAAATTTATCGCTGCCAAGCTTTTTCATAAGCGCGTGGTATTCCTCGAAATATGTTTCAAGCTGCTTGTCAATTTGTATAGTGGTGTGGGCTTTCTCGCTGTCTTTTTCGTTGGAAAGAATATCGTCATAGTTGTCTACGGATATGAGCATGACCGCAGGACGAATGTCGTTGAAACGATTTTCAAGAGTGATGTAATCGCTGATGTCGTCAAAATACAGAAGCGTCAGGTCGGAAATTATATTGTAGTCCTCGTCGGACTTTTCGGTGGTCACCGCAGAAATGCGGAAATGCCCCGTTTCATAGCTGACGGTGGTATTCTTGTTTTCAAGAGTTTTCTGCAGGTCAATGTCAATTATTTTCGTGATCGGAAGCCCGAAAGCGTCGTTGCCGTAAACCTGTTCGGTGAAAGCGATATTGTACCAGATTATAATTCCGTCGCTGTCGATTATAACGGCAGGGGCAGGGAATTTGTAAAGGGAATCCCTTTCTGTAAGGTTAAGCTGGGATTCCATTTCGGTAACAAAATGGTGCAGATTCTTCTGGGAAGCCGAAAACAGCGTAAGAAACGCAAGCGCCGTCAGCGCAGTTATCGCAAGCAGCGTCCAGAATTTTACCTCGCTTACTTCATAAACGGAAAACGCGCAGGCAAGCGAAACTACCACCAGCAGAAGCGATACCATTTTAAATGCGGTCCAGCGTTTACCTGTCATAATTATCCACTCTGCCGATGTTCCGCGGCAGTTTCTCTCCTTTCGTTCAGATCTCCATTATTATAGGAAGGATCATGGGTCTGCGCTTGGTTTTCATGTAGATATAATCGCCCAATTCGTCTTTCATTCTGCCTTTTATGGTGTTCCAGTCGTGCATATTGCTGTCAAGGCAGCCCTGAAGCGTCCGCATAAGCAGCGAACGTGCGTCCGACATAAGTTCTTCCGATTCGCGGACGTATACAAAACCTCTGGAAACAATATCGGGTCCCGCAAGTATCGCGCCCGTTTCGTTTTCGATAGTCGCAACGGCGATGATAAGACCGTCCTCGGAAAGGTGCTTCCTGTCGCGAAGAACGATAGAACCCACATCTCCCACGCCCAGACCGTCAACAAATACCCGTCCCGCGGGAACTTGTCCTGTAATTTTCATATCGATCCCGTCCGTTTCGATTACGTTGCCGATGCTGCCGATTATAACGCTTTCCTGTTCAAATCCCAGACTGTAAGCAAGCCCCGCGTGTTTTTTCAGGTGCTTGTATTCGCCGTGTACGGGGATAAAGAACCGCGGTTTTGTCAGGGAAAGCATAAGTTTCAGTTCTTCCTGACAGGCGTGTCCCGAAACATGGACGTCATACATGGATTCGTAAATGACTTCCGCCCCTGCCCGCATAAGTTCGTTCACGACCTTGGTAACCAGCTTTTCGTTGCCGGGAATAGGCGTTGCGCTGATTATTATGAAATCCATAGGCGTTATGGTAACGGAACGGTGTTCGTTCATAGCCATTCTGTAAAGTGCGGACATGGGTTCGCCCTGACTTCCTGTGGTGATAAGGACTATCTTTTCAGGCGGGAAACGGTTCATTGAATCAATATCTATCATCAGCCCGTCGGGAACTTTCAGATAGCCAAGTTCCATGGCGGTGCTGATAACATTCAGCATACTTCTGCCGAAAACGGCTATTTTCCGCCCGCAGCGTACGGCGCTGTTAACTATCTGCTGGATACGGTGGATATTTGAGGAAAATGTTGCGATTATGATGCGTTTCCCCTCGGCGGTGTCGAAAAGCCGTTCAAAGCTGTTTCCCACGGTGCGTTCCGTGGCGGTATGTCCCCGCCTTTCGGCGTTGGTGGAATCGGACATAAGGGCAAGAACGCCTCTGTTTCCCAGTTCTCCGAAACGCGCAAGGTCGATTATCTCGCTTTCGATAGGTGTGAAATCCACCTTGAAGTCGCCGGTGTGAACTACAATTCCCGCGGGAGTGTGGATAGCCAGCGCCACCGCGTCGGGAATGGAATGGTTCACGCGGATAAATTCCACAGCCATGCAGCCCATTTTAACGGTCTGTCTGGGAGTTACCACATTCAGTTTTGCCGTGGAGAGAATGTTGTGTTCACGGAGTTTCCCCTCAATAAGCCCGATAGTAAGCCTTGTGGCGTAAACAGGAACATTTACCTTTTTCAGAAGATATGCAAGCCCGCCTATATGATCCTCGTGACCGTGGGTAATGACAATTCCGCGGATCTTGTCGGCGTTCTGCTCAACGTATGTGAAATCGGGCAGCACGAGGTCAACGCCGGGCATATCGCTGTCGGGGAACGCCAGTCCGCAGTCCACAATGAACATATCGTTTGAACATTCAAAAACGGTCATATTCTTGCCGATCTCGTTAAGACCGCCCAAGGGAATTATCTTTAAGGGAGTTTTCTTAATGGATCTATGATTGGTTGTATGTGTTGGCAGTCCGGAAATCTCCGTTCCCGCGGAATTCCGCGCGGGTTCTTTCTTTGCGGGTTTCTTTCCGGGTTCGGGCTTGTTTTTGGAAGCTTTTGCGGGCTGTTTTGCAGGGGCTTTGGCTTTCTTTACGGGAGCGGGTTTCTTTGCGGAAGATTTTGGAGCGATCTTTTCGCCGTAAGCGTTGAGTTCGATATTTTTGTTATTTTTTGCCACTATGGTACCATTCCTTTCGGGTCGTGCCGACCCTGCGCCGCGGAAAGGGAGGATATCCGAGCAGAAAAGATCCCGCGGGCGGGTCGGTGAATATGTATGATCGTTGTTAAGGCGAAGTACACGGATAATGCAGAGCACGGTAATTCGCGGAAAAACGGCGTATGGGACGGTCAATTTAGTCAATATTGCCGTTTAATGAAAAAAGTGTTTTCAGCCGGACACAATAAACTATTTTATATTATACTATACTTTTCCTGATTTGTCAAGATATAGAGTTAAGAGTTGAGAGTTAAGAGTTAAGATATTGCAGTAACGCTTATATCACTGTTTTCAATTTTTAATAGCTGTAAAATTATACGGCAAAATTAAGTTGTGAAAAGAACACTAACGGTTTATGTCAACATCTCAACTCTCAACTCTCCACTCTTAACTCTATTTTCAAGGCTCAGCCTTGGCCTTGCAGATGAGGTCTTGGTAAAAGTCGCAAAGCTCCGAGGCTATCTCCGCGGAATAGCTTTCCACCTGCATGATAACGCCTTTCCCCGTCTTTACGGGACGGATAAGAACTTTCCCGCGGCGGTCGTCTATGGAAACGCCGTCCCCCGACACCTGCTGTTCCGAGAATATGCTCCGCAAAAGCCGCACAGGCTGGCGGTCAATGGGCACGAACCGCGTGGAAAGCGCCATTTCGGGCAGGTCGGAGATCTCCTCTGCGGGAAGTTTCCCGTGGGCTTCCATGGCTTCAAGAACGGAAAACATCAGCGCCGCACCGTCGCGGACAAATGGCGTTTCCGAAGCAAGCCTGCGGGCTTCCCTGTCGGAAGGGTCGGAGGGACAGCCGCTGTAGCGAAGTATTTTCCTGCCGTATTTTTCCGCAAGGACTTCCGCCGCGTGGGGGAAATTATAGGGCAGAGCGATGTTTTTCCCTTGCTCGAAACGTCTGCGGCAGGCGATAAGAATAAGCTTTTCCTCGAAGATATATCCCGTTTCATCGGTGTAAGCGGAAGTTCCCCTGCCGTCACTGCCGATGTGGAAAACCACAGGCTTGCCGTTTTTGCTGTTTATCCTGCCCAGAATGTCCTCGCATACGCCGTTGACCGCTGCGCCGGAAGTGTTCAGAACGGCGCGTATAAGCGTGAGTTTACGCGGCGCGGTGTTTTCAAGCATAAGCTTATAAAGCCTTGTAATTGCGGCGGAATCACGCATTTTCCCGAAGTGCATGAACCCCGCGCGGCGGTATTCGCTGCGGTTCACGCCGCCCTCGATTATCTTTTCCTCGCTCCTGCCAAGGGGAAGCCCGTCTCCGGAGCAAAGCTTTATCTTTGCGGTAACTCCCGCCTCCACGCGGCAGCCCGCCGCAAGTCCCGATTTTGCCACGCAGAAATTAAGTTCAGGCTCGGAAGTTTCACCGAATATCCAAGCCTCCGCGCCCGCGGCTGTTATTCCCGAAGCTATCGCCATGGCAAGACTTTCCGAAGCGGGGGAAGCCTTGTACCCCACGCCTATGCGTTTCCCGAGTGAAGCAAGCGCGCTGCCTATTGCCGCCGCCGTCTGGGGGTCGATAATGCTGCCCGTTTCCCCCACAATGCCGTCCTCGCCGATTTTCATAGGCGCGAGAAACCCGTAGCGAATGTCCTGCGCCGCCGTGGCGTAGGCGTCAATGTGCCGTCCGTTCCAGATCTTCACGCCCCGCTGAATTACTGCCTGTTCGGAAATCACCGCGCTGTCGCCTATCACCGCGCCCTCGTTCACCGTGGAACCCGCAAGAAGCCGCGCTCCCGTTCCTATTACCGCGCCCGTGACGGAGACACGTTCCCCGATGTATGCGCCGTCCATGACGATTGCGCCGTGAAGCCTTGCCCCGCGGCAGACGGTGACATTCTCGCCGATGACCGTTCCCGCGCCTGTTTCCGCGCCCGGGGCAATATCCGCGGAATCGGGTATTCTCACAGGCGGGATAATTTTAAGTTCGGGAAGCTTGTCCGCAGTTTCGGTAATATCGGCGGGGCGGCGGGAAATTTCCCCGCCCATGACTGCGGAATTTGCGGAAAAATATCCCTCCGCGGTGTTTACGGGGCAGAAAAATCCCGCCGCGGGGAAGTTCATTACTATTTTTCCCTTTTTGACAAGTGCGGGGACAAAGTCGGAAAGAATATCTTCGCCCTCGGAAAACGCGTCAAGGGCGGCGCTTTGCGATATTATAAAAATCCCTGCCGCCGCGTCGTCGGAACGGCAGTTTTCCCTTGCGGCGCAGGGGAGAATTTCGGTTATTCTGCCGTCTCTGGAAACGGCAAGTATTTCGTCCTCCGAGTGAACGGCTTTTCGGGTCAGAACAGTAACTTCCGCAGCGGATTCCGCATGGAAAATTTCCGCGGCGGAAATATCCGTTTCAAACAGGACATTCCCGTAAATAACGGTAAGAGTTCCGCCCTCGGGAATAGTTTTTGCCGCTTCGGAAAGGGCATAACAAGTTCCCTGCGGCGCGGGAGAGATTATCATATCCACGGCAGGGTCGTTCTCGAAATATTCGGAAATGACGGGGGAAAGTCGGTCGGCGGCGATAATTATACCCGAATACCCCGCATTTTTGAGGAATTCAACCGTATAATTTATAAGCGGAACGCCGCAAACGGGAAGCATTGCGGCGGGTTTTGTGCAGGTAAGCGGGCGCAGCCGCAGTCCGTCTCCTCCTGCAAGTATAAGTGCAGTATCAGCCATTTTAAACGCTCCTTTTAAAATAAGTATTCAAAAGGATTATTGGCAAAACTTTACACGTTTATTCTATATAGTTTTGTAAGAGTTAAGAGTGGAGAGCTTCAAGAGAGTTGAGAGTTAAGAGTTGAGAGTGGAGTTATCCCCACCCCCTGCCCCCTCCCCGTTTGGCAATGTCATCAACTTAAGAGCGTTGATTCTGATGGAACTTAGCGGAATAATGCTTTTTGTG
>CANRFB010000038.1 GCA_947629785.1 uncultured Clostridia bacterium
CGTATAAAGCGTTTCAGACGTGTTTTCACCCGTTATGACAAGCTTGATGTTATGTATTTGGGAAATCTCACATTAGCCATGATCTTTGATGCTATTTTAATGTGAACAGGCTCTAATGCTGCAGTGGTGATCTTATATACCATAGTTGCTGTAAGAAATATTCAAGGCGGCGCACAAAATGTTATCCCATATCAGACGATATGGAGCAGATGAAAGGAAGATGAAAATGAAAGTAATTACAGTTGTTGAACTTAACAATATTGACGGCTATCCACCGGTTCAAACACTTATCAGAGTGCTTTTAAATAAGGGCTATAAAGTTAATCTTATTGGCAGGAATGTATCAAAAATTTCTGCTGATATTTCTGAAAACAGCAATTATGTGGGATACGAAACAGCAAAGTACAGCAAAATAAATAATATACTTCAAGCTGCTGTCAATAGGTTTTATATGATTTTAAATGCACGTAAGTTATTAAAATCTATTGGAGAACAAAGTGATTACTTATGGACAACCTCAATGAAGTCAGTGCAGATATTGGGAAAAAATATTTTGAAATACAAAAATATATTGCAGTTAATGGAATTAGCTGAGCATGGTTATCTTGTCCGTGAAAAGTATATTAAATTTCCAATTGAAAAATATGCACGACTTTCATGGAAAACAGTAGTTCCCGAGATAAACAGAGCATACATACAAAAAGTGTGGTGGGATCTTTCTAAAACACCATATGTTTTGCCGAATAAACCCTATTCAATTAATTATGGTGAAGCAGACGATAAATTATTATCTGCTATAGAATTAATGAAAAATGAGAAAAAGAAAATCATTCTATATTTGGGTGTGATCGGACAAGACAGAGATTTGGAAAAGATGGCAAAGGCAATATATAAACTAAATAATTATGTGATGTATATTGTAGGAAATATATATGATAATACTGCAAAGACATTGATAGATAGTTTGAAGAAAGAATATGATTGTATTTATCTTGGTGGATTTAAACCTCCCAAGCATTTAGCTTTAGTAAAATATGCACATATTGGGTTGTTGCCATATAAACCTGCCAAAGTATACGGTTTATCTGAACTTAACGCTCTCTATTGCGCTCCCAATAAGATTTGGGAATATGCAGGCTTTGGCGTTCCAATGGTCGGCTCTGATGTTCTCGGGCTTAAACTTCCCTTTGAGCAGTGGAATATCGGACGCTGCTGTGACTTGAACGATGAGGATTCAATTATAAAAACAATTGAAGAAGTTGACAGAAATCACGATGAAATGAGTAAGAACTGTTATAAATTCTATGACAGTGTGGATCTTGAAAAAATTGTTTCCGAAATATTGGAGGATAAAAATTGAAAACCATAATGCTCGTTTTCGGCACACGCCCGGAGGCAATAAAAATGTGCCCGTTAGTAAATGAACTTAAAAAACATTCGGAATTAAAAACGATTGTTTGTGTCACCGGGCAGCACAGAAGTATGCTTGATCAGGTTCTTGAAGCATTCAATGTTGTTCCTGACTATGATCTTTCAATTATGAAGGACAAGCAGACGCTTTTTGACATTACGGCAAATATCCTGCTGAAAATAAAAGGTGTTCTTGAAGAAGTAAAACCGGACGTTGTGCTTGTTCACGGCGATACTTCCACAACATTTGTTACTGCGCTTGCCTGCTTTTATATGCAGATACCTGTGGGCCATGTTGAAGCGGGACTTCGGACGTATAATATTTATTCTCCCTATCCGGAAGAATTCAACCGTCAAGCGGTAAGCATTATAAGCAGATATAATTTTGCGCCGACGGAACTTTCAAAGCAGAATCTTATTAAAGAGGGCAAGGACGAAAGTACGATTTTTGTAACGGGAAATACTGCAATTGACGCGCTTAAAACTACAGTCCGCAATGATTATTCACACCCGGAACTTGACTGGGCAAAGGACAGCCGTTTGATAATGATAACTGCACACCGCCGTGAAAATTTAGGCGAACCTATGCAGCATATGTTCAGGGCGATAAAACGTGTTATGGACGAATTTCCCGATGTAAAAGCAATTTATCCGATACATATGAATCCCGTGGTTCGGGAAACGGCAAATTCAATTCTTGGAAATGATGAAAGAATACATATAATTGAACCTCTTGACGTGCTTGATTTTCACAATTTTCTTGCAAGAAGTTATATGATCCTTACCGACAGCGGCGGAATTCAGGAAGAAGCGCCCAGCCTTGGAAAACCCGTTCTTGTAATGCGCGATACCACCGAACGCCCTGAGGGAATTGCCGCGGGAACTCTTAAACTTGTTGGAACAAACGAAGAAACAATTTATTCGGAATTTAAGAAACTTCTTACGGACAAAACGGCATATGACGCCATGGCAAAGGCAAGCAATCCGTATGGTGACGGTCATGCGTGTGAGAGGATAGCAGGGATTTTAGAAGGGAAAGATCATTAACAATGATAAAAAGTCTTATAAAAAAACTTTTTTATGCGTATGTCAAGATTGTTTTAAAACCGGTACAGTTCATTTTTAAAATTCGTTCAGGGAATGGAATGTCGGGTACGGCATTAACTATTTGTCAGGCATTAGAAAACAAATCTGAATATGTATCATATCAGATAAAGCCGAAAAATACGGCTGAAATACCGATCATTGAAGGGTTAGACCAATCGCACAGCTTTGCAATAGTTATGCAGGGTCCGCTTTGTAAAAAAGATGATATGACAATAAACACTATCTTGTTTTATAAAAAAGCATATCCATTTGCGAAAATCATTGTATCTACGTGGAATGACGAAGCAAAAGAGGATCTAAACAGAATTGCTGAATTTGGTGCAATTGTAGTTACAAGTGATAAGCCGTCTAATAGTGGAATTATGAATGTAAATATGCAGTTAGTCAATTCCCTTGCCGGAGTAAAAAAAGCAAAAGAAATAGGCTGCGAATTTGCAGTTAAAACAAGGACCGATCAGCGTGTCTGCAAGCCTTTTATTTTTGATACTATGATCTCTGCCATAAAATTGTTTCCGGGCAGCAAAGGACAAAAGGGCAGGTTAGTTACTTTAGGAGTTTGTGACGGAGGAATGTTTACACCGTATTACATTTGTGATTTTTTATATCTTGGATATACGGATGATTTACTAAGTCTATTTTCTGCCCCGTTTGATGAAAGGGAAGAGGATAAAACTTTACGCAATAGTAATATGTTCCTTACAAGACGTCAACTTGCTGAACAAGCAAGAGCACCTGAAATATATATTTTAAAACATTACTGCAAGAATTTTTTGAAATTAAGTGGAGAAGATACAGTAAAAGAACATTGGAATGTTACAAGGAATTATCTTATCTGTTATGGAATGAATGATGTTGATCTTATGTGGAATAAGTATAATGGACTGTACAATTTAAACTATTATTCTTCAGCTTATTTTAATGGTCAAGATTCATCTAAACATTTGAGAACAATGTGCTTTGATTTTTTTAATTGGCTTAACCTTTATACCGGCAGAATTCAATATGATAAAAGCTATGAACAATATGCAGATGTGAAACTGATGATTGAAAATGGAAAAAAGAAAAATAATTGATTATTATAGAGCTTTGCCGTTGCCTTTAAAAGCAACTTCATGGTTTACAATTTGCCGGTTTCTGCAAAAAGGCATCAGCATTTTAACAAGTCCTTTTGTGGCACGCCTGCTCCCAACCGTGGAATATGGCAAGGCAAGTACATTCGCTTCGTGGGAAAGTCTGTTTATGATGTTGGTGACGTTATCTTCCTTTCAAGCAATAAACTACATTTGTGCAAAACATAATAAAAAAGAAGCTGTGCTTTCAAGCCTCATGGGGTACAATATAGTAATTTCGCTTTTTTGGGGAATACTGCTGTTTCTTAATTCAGAAATCATTACAGATACAACCAATATGTCTGCTACCTTGATACTGTGTATGTACTTATATTGTACTTTTTCAAGCTTTATTTCATGCTGGATCAATGTAAAACTGTACGATTATTCTTATAGGTCAACATCCGCTGTGACCTTAATTTCTACGTTTTGTATCGCTTTTGGCGGACTTGCTTCAATATTACTGTTTTCCAGAACTGCCGAAGCAAAAATAATCCCTCAGGTAATAGTTACGGTCGTTGTCGGACTTGTCATTGTTGTAACTGCGTTAAAAAAGGGCAAGGTGTTTTACGACAAGGAAATCTGGAAGTTTACTTTTTGCTTTTGTGTACCGTTGCTGCCGCATTATATTTCAGAAATTATATTGATGAATTCGGATAAAATAATGATAGACCGTATGTGCGGCTCGTCAGATGTTGCAATTTACAGCGTTGCTTATACTGTAGGCTCACTTATATCAATGATCACGGGTGCAATAAACTCAGCCTTTGCACCGTATCAATGCCAGAAGATAGCAAGCAAAGAATATAATGTCCTTGCCAAAAACACCAATTATATAATAGCATTTGTTGCATTTTGCCTGTGTGGTGTGATGCTGTTCGGACGGGAGATCGTACTTATATTCGGAGGGCAAAAATATATTGAAAGTATATCGCTGATCATTCCTATAAGTCTTGGCGTATTTTTTAATTATGTGTTTCAGCTTTTTGCAAGAGTACAGGAGTATTTTGAACAGAAGTACACTATAGTTATAGCATCTATAAGCTGTGCAGTACTTAATGTTGTGCTTAATTACATATTTATCGGTATTTATGGCTATAAAGCGGCTGCGTATACAACATTTGTCTGCTATTTTCTATTCTGCTTTCTGCACTTTCTTTTTTATAAAAAAGCCTGCAAAAAATATGTCGGTCAGGAAATATACGATATTAAAGGTCTGGCTCTGATCTCGGCAGTTCTGATAGCTGCGGCATTTGTCATCAGTATTATAAATAAACTTTATTTCCTGAAATATATAATTCTTGCTGCCGCACTGATGCTGATCATATGGAAGAGAAAACAAATACTTGAATTTATTAAAACTATAAAGGAGAAGTGATAAAATGCAGATCTTAGCTCACCGCGGATATTGGAACCCGGATATTCCGGCAAATTCGCCGCAGGCGTTAAAAGCAGCTCTTGAAAACGGCTATGGCTTTGAATCCGATGTCCGTGATTATATAGGAAATATGGTCATATCTCACAATATTGCCGATGGTTCTTGTCAGAACGCAGAAGAAATTTTTCAATGGCTTGCTGAATATGATGACAAATACTGTTTTGCTGTAAATATCAAAGCCGACGGGCTGAAAGATATTTTAAAAGAATATCTGGAAAAATATAATATAAAAAATTATTTTCTGTTTGATATGTCCGTTCCGCAGATGGTCGAATTTGCAGAAATGGGACTTCGATTCTTTACACGTCAAAGTGAATATGAAACTTGTCCCGTTATGTATGAACAGGCAGCGGGAGTGTGGGTTGACGGTTTCAAACGTATTGATTGGATCACGGAAGAACTTCTGAGAAAACATATTTTGTGCGGTAAGGAAATATGTCTTGTTTCGCCCGATCTGCATGGAAGATCAGATCATCGGCTTTTCTGGAATGATCTTAAAAATTGGGACATGGATTTTTCAAATGTATTACTCTGCACCGATCACCCGGATGAAGCAAGGGAATTCTTTAAAAATAAACTTTAGGAGCAAGAAAAATGGTAAAAGCAATTCTGTTTGATATGGACGGCGTTCTGATAGATGCCAAAGACTGGCACTATGAAGCGCTTAATAAAGCACTTGGTCTGTTCGGGATAGAAATAAGCAGATACGATCATCTGCATACTTTTGACGGGTTGCCGACAAAGGTAAAATTGCAGATGCTGAGCGAACAGTATTATCTTCCGGAACAGCTTCACGGCTTTGTAAATCAGATGAAACAGCAGTATACGGCGCAGATGATACACGAAAAGTGCCACCCTATGTTTCATCACGAGTATGCGCTTTCAAAGCTGCATAATGAGGGCTACAAAATAGCGGTCTGCTCCAATTCTATACGTTCAACTATCGAACTGATGATGGAAAAGGCAATGCTCACAAATTATCTTGATCTGATAGTTTCAAATGAGGATGTAAAAAAAGCAAAACCGGATCCGGAGATGTATCAGACTGCTATTGCAAAATTTGGTTTTGATCCCGAAGAATGTATAGTCGTGGAGGACAATCCCAATGGCATAGCGGCGGGAAAAGCAAGCGGCGCTTCTGTGCTTGAAGTTGCCACGGTCTATGATGTGAATTATGAGAACATAAAAAGAATTATTGACAAAGTAAATGGAGGTACAAATGGTTAATATATTGATCCCTTCAATGGGAAAATCCACATTTTTTGAGGATAGCTTTTTCCCGAAACCTCTGATCGAGATCAAAGGAAAAACAATGCTTGAAACGGTAATAGAAAATTATACGAATGTTGATCCAAAAAATTATATTTTTGTTTTTGACGATAAAGATTGCAGTGAATTTCATCTTGATTCTTCCGCAAAGATATTGTCTCCTCTCAGCATTGTGATACGACTAAGGAACCAAACAAGAGGAGCGCTTTGCACTTGTCTTATGGCAGTAGACTATATAAACAACGATACACCTCTTATAATTGCAAACAGCGATCAAATAATAGATACCGATTATAAAAAGGTAATTGAACATTTTGAAAAAACAGACGCCGATGCAGGAGTAATTACATTTCCAAATATCCACCCGCGTTGGAGTTATGCAAGGAAACAAGGGAATGAAATTATAGAGGTAGCTGAAAAGCGTCCGCTTTCAAAAAATGCTATTGCAGGTTTTTATTATTTTAAAAAAGGCTCAGATTTCGTTGAAAGTGCAAAACAGGCGATCATAAAAGACAATTCAATGAACGGAAAATTTTATATTTCCGCATCAATAAATGAAATGATATTGTTGGGAAAAAAAGTAGGTTACTGCGATATTCCAAAAGAAAAATATCATTCGTTTTATTCTCCCGAAAAGATAAAAGAGTATGAGGAAGGCAGATACTTATGAAAACTGCAAAATTAAATGACATGACAAAAGGTTGGATTGTGGGGAATTTTGAACCTACATTATACAAAACCAATGATGTTGAAGTTGCCGTAAAACAATACCGGGCAAATGCTTATGAAAATAAGCACTATCATAAAATTGCAACCGAAATTACTGTTGTAACAAAGGGAACGATCCGTATGAACGGTGCGGAGTATTCCGAGGGCGATATTATCATAATGGAGCCGGGCGAAACAACGGATTTTTATGCTGTGACAGATGCGGAAAATGTTGTTGTCAAACTTCCCGGTGCAAATAATGATAAATATGAAGTTTAAAGGAGATATATAAAATGCTGAATATAGTTATACCCATGGCAGGGCGCGGGAGCAGATTTGCCAATGCAGGATATAAACTTCCCAAGCCGCTTATTGATGTAAACGGCTGCCCTATGATAGAAGTTGTTACAAAAAATATTATGCCGGAATGTGAGCATAGATTTATATACATATGTCAGCAGGAACATCTTGAAAAATATGCACTTGCTGAAAAACTTGAAAAAATATCTCCGAACTGCATAATAGTAACTGTTGACCGCATAACAGAAGGCGCTGCCTGTACGGTTCTTCTGGCAGAAAAATATATAGACAATGGGAATCCGATGATGATCGCAAACAGCGATCAATTTGTGGACATAAATATAAACGAGTATCTTGCGGCGATGGGTGATGATGACGGACTTATCATGACCATGCCTGCTGACGATCCTAAGTGGAGTTTCATCAAATACGATAATAACGGATATGTTACAATGGTTCGTGAGAAAGAAGTAATTTCAAATGAAGCCACTGTCGGAATTTATAATTATGCAAAAGGTTCTGATTTTGTAAAATATGCAAAGCAAATGATAAAAAAAGATATTCGTGTCAATAATGAATTCTATGTTGCACCAGTTTACAATGAAATGATCGAGGATGGAAAAAAGATCGTATTTAAAGATGTCGGAAGTAAAATGCATGGGCTTGGTACACCGGAAGATCTGGAAATGTTTTTGAAAAATTTTATTCGCAGCAAGAAACATAATATAAATTATTAATACTTCACAAAAAAATTACACAATATACATAGTTTGTGGTATAATTATTAAGATTGTTTATTTTTACAGCAGAAAATTTTCTGACAAAAGGAGAGAATATTGATGTACACTTTCAAAGACCTGCGAAAGAATTCAAAACAAAAACCAACAGATAATTCCCGCAGAATTGCAGTGCTGGGTAATGTTTCCACGCAGTTTTTGTCTGTTGCGATCCGCGGATATGCAGCGCTTGAAAAACTTTCGCTGGATGTTTTTGATACCGATTATAATCAGATAGAAGCACAGCTTTTAGATTCGGCGTCGGAAGTTTACGGCTTTTCTCCGGACAGTATACTTTTATGGCTCGGAACGGACAAGCTGTATGAGGAATTCCTTGATCTTTCCCTTGAAGCGCGTTCTGGATTTGCCGAAACGGTAATGTCAAAAATAACAATGTACTGGGAATTGATCTCAAAAAACTGCAAGGCGAATATTTTGCAGATGAATTTTACTGAAATTGACGACAAGGCGCTGGGAAATTATTCTGCTAAAGTGGACTCCGCTTTTACATATCAGATCAGAAAGCTCAATTACCTGATTGAAGATGCTATGTCAAAGCAGAATAATGTCTATCCGGTAGATATTTTGTCCGTACAGATTCAGCTTGGGACTGAAAAATTTTATGATGCGCCGCTTTATTACAATGCTAAAATGACCATATCAACGGATGCTCTGCCGTTTGTGGCAAAAGCGGTAGTTGACGTTCAGAAAGCGCTTTCCGGAAGAATAAAGAAATGCATAGTTCTTGATCTTGACAACACTCTCTGGGGCGGAGTTATCGGCGACGACGGAATGGAAAATATCGAAATAGGCGAACTGGGCAGGGGACACGTTTTTACCGATTTTCAGCGTTGGCTGAAACAGCTCAAAGAGTGCGGGATAATTCTTTGCGTTTGCAGTAAAAACAATGAGGACACCGCCAAAAAGCCTTTTGAGGAACATGATGAAATGGTGCTGCGGCTTTCGGATATTGCGCTGTTTGTTGCAAATTGGGAGGATAAAGCGTCAAATATACGGCTTATACAAAAAACACTAAATATCGGAATGGATTCAATGGTATTTATTGACGACAATCCATTTGAAAGGAATCTTGTACGGCAGATGATCCCCGAAATTGAAGTCCCGGAACTTCCGGAAGACCCTGCGCTGTATCTCGGATATCTGCAGCAGCAGAATTATTTTGAAACGGCGTCATTTACGGGCGCGGGTTCGGACAGGACAAAACTTTATCAGGCAGAATTTGAACGGACTAAATTGATGATGTCCTTTGATTCGATAGACGGTTATCTGGAAAGCCTTGAAATGGAAGGCGAAGCAAAGCCCTTTGAAGAGTCTAAATATTCGCGTATTGCCCAGCTTACGCAGCGCTCGAACCAGTTCAATTTAAGAACGGTAAGATACACCGAAGCGGATATTCAGAATATTGCAAATGATAAAAATTATCTGACGATTTACTATACTTTAAAGGATAAATTCGGTGATCACGGACTTGTTGGTGTGATCATCATGAAAAAAAGATCCGATACCGAGCTTTTTATAGATACATGGCTTATGAGCTGCCGCGTATTAAAAAGGGGAATGGAAGAATTCATAGTAAATCAGCTTATTAAAAGGGCAAAAGCAAACGGCTTTAAAAAAGTTTACGGCGAATATATCTCGACCCCGAAAAACAGCATGGTAAAGGATATTTACAAAACAATGGGATTTGAGGAAATTTCCGAAGATCAATATGTGACAGATGTTGATACATACAAAGAAAAGAAAATTTATATCAAGGAGATCGATCAATAATGGAAAGAAACGAAATACTTGCAAAATTTAACGAGATCGCAAAGGACGTATTTGACAACGACGAAGTAGAACTTACCGAAGAAAGCACCGCCGCCGATGTTGAGGAATGGGACAGTCTTTCGCACCTTAGCCTTGTCAGCGACATTGAGGATGAATTCGGTATAAGATTCACCCTTGCCGAGATCTCGGGTTCAAAAAATGTGGGCGAACTTATTGATGCTATAATTAAGCATAGGAGTGGAAAGTAATGACCCGCTATTCAAAAAATCACATTTGGATCAGATATGAAAACGATATTGCCGAGATCGGAATTACGGAATATGCCGCAGAAAAGCTGGGAAATATTATGTTTGTAAATCTTCCCGATACAGGTGAGGAACTTGTCTGCGGTGAACGATTCGGAGATGTTGAAAGCATAAAGACCGTTTCCGATCTTATTTCTCCCATCTACGGTGAAGTGACGGAAGTAAATGAAACGCTTACGGACGAGCCGGAAATTATTTCGGATGATCCTGCCGGAACATGGTTTATAAAAGCACGGATCAAAAATTTTTCCGATGAGCTTATGAGTGAAGAGGAATATAATTCATTAAAGGAAAGTCTATGATATACGATCTTGCAATACTTGGCGGAGGACCGGCAGGGTATTCCGCAGCATTTGAAGCGGCAAAACTCGGGCAAAATGTAATTTTGTTTGAAAAAAGGGAGCTTGGCGGGACTTGTCTTAACCGCGGCTGTATTCCGACTAAATTTCTGGCGCATATGTCCGAAATTTATCATTCTGCTTATAACAGCAGAGAATATGGAGTGATCTCCGACAGACCGATCCTTGATTATGCTGCCGCTTGTGAAAAAAGGGAACGGATAGTTTCCGAACTGCGGAACGGTCTTGAACAGTCAATAAAATTAAAAAAGATAGAACATATAAACGGCAGCGGCAGTATTGCCGACAGTCGTCATATTGTCTGCGGAGAAAACGCATATGAAGCGGCAAATATTCTGATCGCAACAGGATCTGTTCCGTCAGAACCGCTTGTTGATGGTGCGTTGACAAGCGATGAAATATTGGAACTCAGAAGTTTACCGAGATCATTGAAAATTATTGGCGGCGGAGTAATTGCTGCCGAATTTGCACATATATTCAACTTGCTTGGCGTTGAGGTAACCATTGCCATACGCGGCGAAAGAATTTTAAGAAAATGGGATAAGGAAATTTCCGCTGCGATAACCCGGAATTTTAAAAAGCGCGGGATAAATATCATTACAGATCAGACACCGGAGCAGTTTTCAGAAAAAACAGCAGACATAATTTTTTCCGCTATGGGCAGAAAGCCAAACATTTGCGGAATAAATACTTCTCTTGTAGAAACTGACAAAAGCGGCGGGATCATCGTTGACGGCAATTTCAGGACTAAAACCGATAATATTTTTGCGGTCGGAGATGTTATTTCAGGAAGTCCTATGCTTGCACATACGGCGATGGAACAGGGCAGAAACGCTGCAAGAATAGCCGCGGGCAAAGAAAGTACACCGCCGTCAGCGGTGGTAAAATGTATATACACTTCCCCCGAAGCGGCTTCGGTCGGATATACGGAATATGAAGCAAAGAAAAAAGGAATTTTATCTGTTTCGGCGAAGGCAAATATGTTTTCAAATGCCCGTACTTTAATAAGCGGAACGGACAGGAGTTTTATCAAGATCCTTGCGGATAAGAACACGCACAGAATTATAGGCGCACAGCTTTTCTGCGGTCGTGCGAGTGACATTGCAGACGAATTGGCGCTTGCAATAGATCATGGATCTACCGCTGAGGATCTGCTGAAAGCCGCGCGTCCTCACCCGAGTTACTGTGAGGCAATAACAGATGCGGCAGAGCTGCTTTCGGAGAAATTAAAATGAAGTATAAATATTTTATTTCAAATGTTACAGATCCATATTTTAACCTTGCTGCCGAACAATGTCTGTTTGATCATGTGAATGAAGATACCGCCGTCCTTTACTTATGGCAGAATAATAATACAATTGTCATAGGTAAAAATCAGGATATTTATTCGGAATGCCGCGCGGCAGAATTTACGGGCAGCGGCGGAAAGATAGCAAGACGAATGTCAGGCGGCGGGGCTGTATATCATGATCTCGGCAATCTGAATTTTTCTGTTATAGCCGAGCGTTCAAAAGACGATCAGGACGAATATATAAATGTTATTTTGTCTATGGCTGAACGGCTTGGGATAAAAGCGGAATTCAGCGGCAGAAATGATGTGGTGTGCAATGGCAGGAAATTTTCCGGAAACGCCGTTTATGACAGCGGTGAAAAAGTCTGCCGTCACGGAACGGTGCTTGTAAATACAGATATAGAAAAGATGACATATTATCTTACTCCCGACAGCGAAAAGCTGAAGCGTCATGCCGTTGAAAGCGTTCGCTCACGGGTAATGAATATCACCGAGATCAATTTGGAAGCAACTGTCGAAGCGGTAAGAAACAGTTTTATTGCCGCAGCGGACGCAGAACCTTTGCACATTGTTCTGCCTGATGAAAAATTAAAAGAATATGCCGGATTTTTTGGCTCGGAAAAATGGATATACGGAGGACAGAAATGAAAATATTGTCACTATCGGGATTTGTACCCGAACAAATATGCGATACCGTTCGTTTTACGGGATATCCGGGCGGTAATGCAATTTCGCATTATTGCGGATATGCTGCGGAATATATTTCACAGGTATTGAACGATGCTTCAGTTGACGGCGCGGTATTCCCGAGATCATGCGACAGCGCAAGAATAATCGGAAGTTATATCGGTAAAACAGATAAATTTTTATATCAGCTGCCCGTTCCTGCAAGATGTGATCAGGCGGCAGTAAATTATTTTGCGGGAGAGATCAGGGCTTATAAAGAAGCGATCGAAGCGCATTACGGCATTGAAATTTCCGACATAAAAGAAAGGATCGAAGCCGTAAATAAAAGAAATGAAGCAATAAAAAAGTATTATGAAGCTCTTGAAGATATTTCATACAGCGAATATCTTAGGGAAATACATAAAATGCTCACTATGCCGTTAAATGAACAGAAGATCCCGGAGCCAAAGAAAGCAGCTCGTGGCGGCAAAAGAGTATATCTTATCGGTTCTTTCCTGACATATGACGGAATAACGGATATACTTGAAAATTGCGGACTTAAAACAGTAGGAGACGATCTTCCCGAATCGGGCAGAATTGCAAGCAGACCGCCATGTGATACAAACGGGGATATTTATAAAAATATATCCGCAAGCATACTTTCTGCAAGACTTTCACCTACGCAAGACAATTTCAATGATATACTGAGATCGGATCTTGAAGAAATAAAAGCAAAGAAAGTCTGCGGGGTAATATTTATTACGCAGAAATACTGCGAACCTTATGACTATTTGTATTCCGTATATGAAAAAATGCTTGAAGCAGAGGGTATAAAGTCACTTAAGATCTGTGTTTCCGATCCGGAAGAACATAAAAGATCCGAACTTGCGATAGAAGCATTTGCGGACATGATATAAAGGCGGTGTGTTATGGCTCAGTCGGTAATAAAACTCCAATCGTCATTGATGAGAGAATATTATAAATATTTTTCAAAATATGCACGCGGGAAAACGCCTGATAAAAAAGTTGCATGGGTCACTGCTTTCACACCTGTTGAGATACTTGAAGCACTGGGAATATCATATTATTATCCCGAGAGTTACGCCGCCGTTATCGCTGCCAGTGAAAAGGAACAGCCGCTTCTTGCAAAAAGCGAACAGTGTTTTTTGTGCCGTGACTGCTGTTCATATTCCTGCTGTATAGAAGGCTGTCTGGAACTGGAGGACGGTCCGCGCGGAACTCCTCCGAAGCCTGATATTCTTATTGCAACAAATAATCAGTGCAACACCCTTCCCGACTGGTGGAATATTCTTTCAGCAAGATATAATGTTCCGCTTATTGTAATAGATTATCCCGGCGAATCGGTACCGCGGGAAAGGGCTTTTGAATATGTAAACGCACAGCACACGGACCTGATCGCACGGCTTGAAGAACTTTCAGGGAATAAATTTGATAAAGACGTACTTGCAAATTATATAGATAAAAGCAGCGAGAGCGTATATTGGTGGAAAAAGGTCGCCGGGATACTTCCCGAAAAGGCGATAGGCGCGACAACACTTTTTGACGATATATCCTACCTTATTACTGCAAGGTGTGATCCCGATACCGCAGAACTTTATAAGGCTTTATATGAAGAAGCAGAAGTTCTTCCCGAGACGGATAAAAGTCTGATACCGCTTTTCTGGCTCGGATATCCTTTGTGGTATCACCCGGACAGGTATCTTTCCGAATGTCTTGACGGTTTCAGAATATGCGGTTCTAACTATATAACATGGTGGGATCTGGATTACTGCGGAAACGACGTTTATGAAAAATTGTTTTCGGCGTATAATTATACTTTTCTGAATTTGCTTCAGGAAACAAGGACGGAAAGACTTACGGAACTTATAAAAACCTCAGGTGCAAAATGTGCGGTAACGCTTCATAATAAAAGCTGCAAATGTGATTTTGTTTCTGCAAAGGATATAGGCATACCGCAGGCGGAACTTGAAATTGACATGATAGACCGAAGTTTCTTATCCGTTGAAAAAGCAAAAAAGCAGATAGATCTGCTAAAGGAGACGATATGTACTCAATAGGCGTTGATATAGGTTCGACATATACGAAATACTGCGTTATGAAAAACGCGGAAATTGAAAAACTTTTTTATGAAAAAACTCCTGTAAGACAGAAAGAATATTTTGAAAGCAAAGCAGGGGAATTACTGTCGGCATATCCGGAAGCAAAGATAATTTCCTGCGGCTATGGCAGAGGAAATATTTCATCGGTGAAGCGGATAAACGAACTGACTGCTCTTGCAAAGGGAGTGGGAGCAGTATGTCCGGAATGTGAGCTTGTACTGGACATAGGCGGTCAGGATACAAAGATCATTCGTCAGGAAAAGGGACAGCTGAAAGAATTTTTTGTCAGCGATAAATGTGCCGCAGGCAGCGGGATATTTCTTTCAAATGTGCTGAATATGCTGAATGAAAATTTTGATTCGATAGACCTGTCCGGAACGGAAGAACCGAAAATACATCTTTCATCAGTATGTGCAGTTTTCGCTCAGAGTGAAATTGTAGAGATAATAGCAGGATCGTCATCGGAACAGGCTGAAATAGCTGCGGCAGTGATATGGCAGATCTTCAAAAAGGCTGTTCCGCTTCTGGATAAAGTCATCGGAAACAAAATTCTTCTTTCGGGAGGGATCTCTGAGATACGTGGCATTGAAAGTTTTTCCGGACTTGTTATCGGAAAAACTGTAAAAACCGATCCGTTAAGCAGATATTTTTCGGCAATAGGTGCGGCAAAAACGATATTCAAGGAGGAGTAATTTTTGGACATAACATCATTTTTATTTCTTGCTTTTGTGGGAGCAAGCCTGTTGATCTACTGGCTCGTTCCACGAAAATTTCAGTGGTTTGTGCTTCTGGCGGACAGCCTTATTTTTTATTTTCTGACTGTTGAACCGTATACTTTTATTTACATAATTATCAGTGTATTTACAGTATGGGCAGCGGCGCTGTATTTCAGAAAAGTCAATGATATTAAGAAAAAGCGGCTCGTTCTGGCGCTGACTGTTATTTTAAATGTCGGCATACTTGTTGCCCTTAAATATACAAATATGTTTATTGGAACATTCAACTATTGGACGGGTAAAAGTGTTGCGGCGGTGAACTGGATAGCTCCGCTTGCAATAAGCTATTATACGCTTTCACTGGTATCTTATCTTGTAGATTGTTATGGAGAGGCTTTTGAACCGGAAAAGGATCCGTTAAAAGTTCTTTTATTCACGATATATTTTCCTCAGATGGTCTCAGGTCCTATATGCAGGTATTCGCAGACGGGAACGCAGCTTTTTGAAGAACATCGCTTTGATTATGACCGCGTTCTTTCGGGAATGAGAAGAACTTTATGGGGACTTTTAAAAAAGGTCGTTGTTGCCGATCACATAGCGATGATAGCGAACGTTATGTTTGATGATACGGATCTTTTCTCAGGACCATGGGTAATTGTTTCAGCGTGTGTGTTCATGGTCCAGCTGTTTTTTGATTTTTCAGGCTGTATGGATATTGTAACAGGTGTTTCAAAATGTTTCGGAATAATATTTCCGGAAAATTTCAACGTTCCGTTTCTTTCAAAGAGCGTACAGGAATTCTGGGGAAGCCGCTGGCACATAACACTTGGCGCATGGCTCAAGGATTATGTGATGTTTCCAATCTCAAGAGCAAATTTATTTAAAAGCGCAAGTAAAAAGCTGAAAAATAAGTGGGGCAAATGGGGACAGAAAATACCATATTATGCTGCGATGTTTGTTGTATGGACATTAATGGGAATATGGCACGGCAGTTCATGGAAATATATGATAGGTGAGGGTTGGTTCTTCTGGATAGTAATAATATCGGGTCAGGTATTTGAACCTGTTTTCAAAAAAATAAAGAGCAAACTTCATATTAATGAAAAAAATCTGATCTGGAATGCGTTTCAGGTCATAAGGACATTTTTGCTTGTAAGTATAGGAAATATAGCTTTCCGTGCTGAAAGCCTTGCGCAGACATTTTATATGTACAAACGCGCATTTGTATGGAACGGCATAACGGAGCAGCTCCGCGCAATAAGAGAAGGCGTTTCCGGATTCGGCGGAATTAAATCGCTTATCGTAGTATGTGTATTAGGAATTATACAGATCATTTGTGATCTCAGACAATATGCAGGCAAAAACAATCAGGAACTTGTAACAAAAAGACCGATAGTTATAAGATGGTTAATATATTATATCTCAGTTTTTGTTGTGTTTTATTTTTCGCTTAATACAACATCTGAATTTCTATATTTTCAATTCTGAGGTGGTATAAATGCAGACTAAAATTTCAAAATTTGCTTTAAAGTGCGCGTTATTCGTTATTCCGATACTTGTATTTTGCATATCGGTATACATTGCTTTTACAAAATTTCCGATGTATTTTTTTGACGGTGAATATGCAATGTATCAGCAGCAAAAGGATCATATATACAATAATACAGATCATAGCAAAGTAATAATATTGGGAGATTCAAAAGCAAAAGCTGCATATTCCCCATTGCTTTTGTCGGACGAAACATATAATCTTTCACTTGGAGGAACAACTTCGATTGAAAATTATTATAGCCTGAAAGAATATCTGGATCATAATGAAGCTCCGGAGGCCATATTTATTTCTTTTACGCCGTTTCATTATATGGAATTTGATAGTTTGTGGACAAGGAGCGTATATTTTCACAGAATATCAGATACTGATATTGATGAAATATATAATACGGCTTTGCTTTATGACGGATCTGATGAGATCACAGAAAATTATTACGAATTGAGATCTCAGTACAAATATTATTCTGTTGTGAAATACGGAAAACCGTTTTTGAAGGCATTCACGGAAAACAGGTATGAAAAAAATTCCGAAACGTACCGGGATATAAATAATTCAAAAGGGCAAGTCTATTTCGGGGACAAGGAATATTGCGATGAATTAGGATATGAACCGAGGTACATAAATTTCGAGCCTCTTGATATTATAGATCATTATTTGAGGATCACAATTGATATGTGCATTGAAAATGATATTGATGTTATTGTCGATAATTTACCTATGAATGAGGCTACGTATAAGGCTTGTAAAGAAAGTTACCTGCAGGGATATTCCGATTACATGAATAAACTGCAGTCAGATTATCCGCAGATAATCGTAAATACGGATCTGTGTTATTATGGTAATGAGTATTTCGGTGATGCAACTCATTTTAATTCAAAAGGTTCAGAAAAGTATTCCGAATACATAAAAAATAAATATTCTTATGTTTTTGAATGAATAATGTACCGGTTCAACAGATAATAAAAAATCATTTTAGAATGGTTTTGATCCTGTTGCATAAGAGTAAATTTAAGAAAGGAAAGATACTGTGAAATCTTTTTGTAAGTTTTGTATCAAAGCATTAATATCGGGTATTATAGCATTGTTTGTTTTGTCATTATTTTGTATAATGTATTATTATACCGGAGTCCATGTATTCAACCCAAACGGCGCTACCGATTATACATGGCAGAAAAATCAATTCTTATCAAAATGCACCGAAGGATTTGCACTGGTTAAAATGGACGAAAACGGCTATAATAATATTGTTGAGCCGGCAGAAAATATAGATATTCTTTTAATGGGTTCTTCCAATTTTGAGGGAACTTGTATCAGTCAGGACGAAAATCTCGGATATATCCTTAACACGGAACTGGAAACCGAAAACGGAAAATTATACACATATAACATTGCAATATCGGGGCATAGATTGTATACTTGTATCAAAAATCTGAAAAATGCTCTTGAAGTTTATCCGCCGCAAAAATATGTAATTATTGAAACGAATACCGTGTCATTTGATATTGATGATATGAACAGCGTTATTAACGGTACATATCCGACAATACCGTCATATGACAGCGGAATACTTTATTATATGCAGAAAACTATTCCGGCAACAAAAAATATTTATAGAAATCTTGACGACTGGATAAGTGCAGGTCAGAAAAATGATGAAGAGGTCATCACGGAAGAAGCAGATTATACCGGCAGTGAATATAAAGAAGTTCTGGATAAATTTATATCTTTTGCTGCGGCTGATGCCGAAGAAGCCGGTGTCAGACTTATAATATTCTATCATTCAGAAACAGATATTGATGAAAACGGAAATATAATAAAAAGTACCGACAAAGATGCGCTAAACGCATTTGAAAGCGTGTGTGAAAACAATAATGTTATTTTTGTGGATATGACTGAAGATATATATGAACTTTATGAAAATGAGCATATACTTGCAAGAGGGTTTATAAATTCTTCCGTGGGAAAAGGTCATGTAAATAAATACGGACAGCGCATATTTGCCGATCGTCTTATGAAAGTTATAGGATCTTTGGAAAGTCGTAAGGAGGCGGAGTGATGTCTTTTATTGATTTTAATTTTTATCCGTTGACCGCTGTTTTATTTGTTATAATTGTCCTAATACAGTTTTTATTGAAAAAGAAAGAGCGTTTATCCAATACGGTTTCAAAAATAATTCTGCTGTGTTTTAGCTATCTTGTTATGGGACTTTATGATTGGAGATTCTGTCTGTGCATGACAGGGGGGTAATAATTACCAGTTTCTTTCCGCTTGCAATTGAAAAGGCTGAGGGAAAGAAAAGGAGCATTCTTACAGCGGCAGCTGTAACAGTTCTTGTTCTGATCCTCGGTGTGTTCAAATATTTTAATTTCTTTATGTCGACTGTAATGTCCACTGTGGGAAAAACATGGACAACACTTGATATTATTCTTCCGGTCGGAATTTCTTTTTACATATTTTCAGCAATAGGATATCTTTTGGATGTTTCATGGGGAATGATGCCCGCAGAGAAAAATATACTTGATATAGCGCTGTTTCTCAGCTTTTTCCCAAAACAAGTATGCGGACCGATAATAAAAGGCAGGGAATTTCTTCCTCAGCTTAAAGAAAACCGACGCATTACATTAAAGAATATTGAAGCAGGTATCCAGATATTTGTGTTCGGACTTTTTAAGAAATTAGTCCTTGCCGATCATCTCGGCGTATTTGTAAACGATGTCTATCATGCGCCGTCTGCGTTCGGAACATTGACTGTGTGGTGGGCAGTGTTCAGTACAATGCTTCAGCTGTATTTTGATTTTTCAGGTTATTCCGATATGGCTATAGGAATGGCAAAAATATTCGGATATGACATTCCGCGCAATTTTAATTTGCCTTTTACTGCGCGGAATATCAGTGAATTCTGGGATCGCTGGCATATTTCCCTTTCGTCATGGTTGAATATTTACCTGTTTAATCCTATCACAGTGAGCATGAACAGAAAGATTACGGATATTCCTAAAGAAAAGCGCAAGAAATTAAAAAATTTGCAGATGTATGCAGCATTGTTGATAACATTTCTTATAAGCGGTATCTGGCACGGCGCAGGATTCACTTTTATTGTGTGGGGACTTTGTCATGGCGTATGGTCTGTTCTGCACAGTATGTATTCAAATTATATGAAACAACATTACAAATCGTTTGTAAAAAACAAAAGCAAATTCCTGACGGTTCTGGATATACTGCTGACATTCTTCACCGTTAATGTTATACAGGTCTTTTTCAATTCCGATTCGCTCGGTAAAGCGTTTAATATGTTAAAATGTATGTTTACATTGCATGATGGCATAAATCAGCCGTATACATGGTCATTCTTTGCATATGCTGTTCTTATTGTTTCAACGCTTATTGCTCATTTCCATAATAAAGAGAAAAGGAGCATTGAGAATACAGAAGGTTTTTATCCCTTAATGGATCTAAACACTGTAAAAGGACTAAGTTGTTTCTTCTTTTTCTGCGGATTGACAATATGCCTTGGATACTTCGGAGAAACCCAGTTTATATACGGAAAATTTTAAGGTTTGACTTAATGGGGGAGCATTTCATTCAGCTCCAAGTTTTCTATTCCCGTTCCGACGCTCTTTCGCAAGCTCATTCGCATCGTAACCGGAATAGAAAACTTGGAGCTTTTTGTTGATCTATTTATCCCATGACAAATCACTTTCACGGCAGAAAAACCTGTATTATCATATGCTTTTTATGTGTTTAAAAATCAACATTTTATATGCTTTATATACAATATAAAATACGAATCCTAAAATATGTTTTTTTCCATATAAAACTACACATAAAATATATATTTTATGAATATAAAAAACATACGAAAAACATATCTTGAAAATCATATGCTTTCTATGAATATGAAAAACATATGAAATACATATTAAAAACATACTTTGAAATCGATATGCTTTTTATGAATATAAAACACATACAAAATATATATGGAAAACATATGAAAAACATATCCCGATCTGCTTACCCGTCTCCTGATGTGCGGCGACACACAAAATCACACTCCGAAACACCGTTTTTCTGCCCTCGAATCTACTATAAATTACCAATAATTATACTATATAAAGCCTAAACAAACGTTTGATTAATGACGCTGAGGGGGCTGTCTTAACGGCATATCGGTAGCCTCTTTGAATACCAATAAAAGGAATTTATTATCATCTGTCTGCCATATTTTAGCAAATATGCCGTTCTGTTCATACTAAATATCTGCCATATTTTAGCAAATACGGCGCTCCGTTTATATATAATAGTAGGTCATTTCGGCGGCGGACGTCTCTGCTCCGCGAGACGTTTTTGCTGCGTTCGTCCCTCACGCGCAAAGGAACGTGACCGTTCCCCGCCGCCTAAATGCCCCATTTTTTACCAAAAATCAGGCTGAAAACGACGTTTTCCCACGTGTGATACCGACATAAGCGCTTTTCCCAAAAATCGCAGAAAATGCGCAAAATTGCTGCTCTCCGGACTTCATGCTATGCATGATTTTCAAAATCTTCCCAATATGGGAAAAACGGGGTATGCAAAATTGAGGCACTTCCCAAAGGAAAAATCGCCCTCAAACGTAGTCTATGATTCAAAGTTGTCTCTCCGTCACCCTCGCTTACGCTTCGGAGCGGACGGAGAGAGGTTAAGAGCATAAGGGGCGGTGACACATCTCGTCTCATTCTCCCAACAACTCACTGCGCTCGTTGGGGATAATGGACGATATGTGGCCGGCATAGCCGGCGCCGCCGGGCTACCGATTTCGCTGCGCTCGTCGTCCGCCCGCTTCGGCGTCTTGCGACACCGAAGCCCTTACTTCGTCGGTGGTAAGTCTCGCGACTTACCCGACGAAGGTTTTGTAACAGTCCACCGGACTGTTACAAAACTGCTCTCGGAAAATTTGTTGCCAAATTTTCCCGCCGAACCAAAGTAGACTTTGCTTCGGCGCTGCCGTCCGAGGGGACGGCAGGTCATCGGCGAATTGTCCACCGGACATTAATATTTCTATGCTAAATAGGCTCAAACCATTAAACGATCTGACCGTCCGTTGAGATCGTCACCACACTACAAGGAATAAATTTCCCACTTGCCTGAAGTGCCTGTTTGACGGCGTTTTCGATTCCTCCGCAGCAGGGAACTTCCATTCGGACAACGGTCACGCTTTTAATGTCATTTTGTGAAATGATCTGTGTTAATTTTTCGGAATAATCCACAGAATCCAACTTCGGGCAGCCTATAAGCGTTATCCTATTTTTGATAAAATCGTTGTGAAAGTTACCGTAAGCGTAAGCGGTACAATCGGCGGCGACAAGTAAATTTGCACCGTTAAAATATTCCGCATTTATCGGGGCAAGCTTTATCTGCACAGGCCATTGTGAAAGACGGCTGCTGACTTTAACATTTTCAGCCTGCACTTCTTCACGATGAATTGCTTTTGAAGCTGTTCCGGGACAGCCACAAGGCAGTTTTTCTGCGTTTTTATTCTGCTTTACCGCAGCTTCGTTGTATGCCGGTGCTTCCCGTTCCTCAAATGTAATTGCTCCTGTCGGGCAGGTGGGTAAACAGTAGCCAAGCCCGTCGCAGTAGTCCTCTCGGAGCAATTTTGCCTTTCCGTTTACCATTCCGATCGCTCCCTCGTGGCAAGCATCAGCACACGCTCCGCAACCGTTGCATTTTTCTTCATTGATCTTGATAATTTTTCTAAGCATAATAATTTCTCCTATTCTGAAGCACTTTGTGTTGACTTTCCTGCTTAATTATATTACAATTAAAGTAACAAGTCTGTTGTTTTTCCAACGGAAAAGAGGTTTTTATGAAAAAATATGTTTCTATTTTAAAAAGAACGAAGTTATTTTCCGGTTTAGGTGATGACGACATTCTATCTATGCTGAACTGCCTAAATGCAGCAGTCCGACAGTATAACAAAGGTGAGTATGTGTTTCGGCAAGGCGAATATATTCACGATCTGATGATACTTGCATCAGGCAGGATTCATATTCAAAAAGAGGATTATTGGGGAAACCTGAATATCCTGAATGAGATCCGTTCCGGCGAGATATTCGGGGAAGCATATATTGTTCCCGACAGCGGAACTCTTATGAACGATGTCATAGCTGCTGAAACAAGTACGGTTCTCTTTTTCGACATGGAACGGATACTGACTGTATGTCCATCTGCCTGTCCTTTTCACACGCGGCTTTTAAAAAATATGTTTTACACGATTTCGGATAAGAATAAAAGCCTTGTTCAGAAACTCAGCTATATGTCGGAGCGTTCCACAAGAGAAAAGCTGCTGTCTTACCTTTCCGATGAAGCGAAGCGGCAAAACAGCAGTTCTTTTTCCATTCCCTTTAACCGACAGCAGCTTGCGGATTTTCTGTCGGTAGACCGAAGCGCTATGTCCAACGAATTATGCAAGCTTCGTGATGAGGGTATGCTGGATTTTCATAAAAATGAATTTACGTTGCATGAGAAAATCAGATAAGCAGCAAATCATTTTACTGCCTTTTCTGCAAATTGCCTGTTTATTCCCGAAATTCTTATGTAATAGCTTGATAAAAGCACAACGTCTGCCCCTGTCCATGCAAGAACTTCCGCCCAGAAAAGTCCTTCCTTTCCTATAAGTTTTGGAAGAAAAATAATCGTAGTTATACGCATAATAAGTTCCGCGCCGCCTGATACCATAGGCATTACCGTATCGCCAAGACCTTGCAGAGAAGAACGGTAAATATGCAGAAGATAAAGTATCGGCAGAAATGCTGCCATAATACTCAGATAATGATATGCGATTTCAAGTGTTGCAGCTGCATCCTGCGGTTCTCCGGAAATAAATGCTCCCACAATATTTCTGCCGAAAATAAACATTGCCGCGCTGATAACGGCTGCCGTCATAACACCCATTATCACGCCGGTATGTACGCCTTTGCTTATGCGCTTTATCTGTTCCGCACCGTAATTCTGTCCCACATATGTTGTCAATGCAAATCCATAGGAAATAGCCGCAATTTCAAGTATTCCGTAAAGTTTATTTGTAGCCGTAAATCCTGCAATATATAAAACGCCGTAACCGTTTATAACAAATTGAACCACCAGTCCGCCTGCGGAAATAATTACATTCTGAAATGCAAACGGCATTGCAAGTTTCATAAGTTCCGCGGCAAGTTTTTTGTCAAAATGCTGTTCCGCTTTCGGAGTACGTATTATTTCTATCTTCCTTAATGAAAGATAACATATTACCGCCGATAATGCCTGACCTATCAGCGTAGCGGCGGCAGCGCCCGCAACTCCCCACCGGAAACCAATTACAAATAAAAGGTCAAGAGCTATGTTGCATATTGATGCAATTATCATGGCTTTTAATGGCGTTTTGCTGTCGCCCAGCGAACGCAGAACGGACGCTACAAAATTATACGCCATTACGATCGGAACGCCTGCAAAGATCACGCTCAGATATTTTACCGTTATGGGAAATATTTC
>CANRFB010000039.1 GCA_947629785.1 uncultured Clostridia bacterium
TCTCCCCAATCGGAAAGCTGCGGCGCTGCAATTATCATTTTGTCGTTGTATTTCTGCGCTTCAAATCCGAAAGCCTCTGCTTTCAGGTTCTGTGCAACACCTTGAAAATACAATCCCTCATATCCCGGAAGCGTAAAATACAGCGCATAAGGCTCGCTCCCGTCATAGCTTTCGGGGATATATACATTGTAGTGGATATCCCCGTTTTCTGCGGAATGGTATACATTATCCACTGTAAAACCGCGGTATTCTTCCGTTCCAATGTCAACATATCCCGAAATATTTTCCGCTTCGCCTGATACGGTTTCCGATACCGGATCATTTTCCGGAACTGTTCCGGTTTCGGAAACGGCAGGAACGGTTTTAGAACAGCCGCTCATTATCAACGCCGCAAGCGTTAAAATTTTTATAGGAAAATTCATTTTCATTCATATCTCCTCATTCCATCTGCTGTTCCCAGAACGCCACCACGTCATTTATCCAACCCTCTGCGGCAGTTCCCGTGCCAAGCCCAAAGCCGTGAGGAAGTCCCTCATAAGCGTGAAATTCCGTTGGTATTCCGAGAGCAGACATTGAATCCAGACGCCGTTTCATGGTTCGCCAATTTGCAATGCCGTCACTTGTTCCGACACAAACATATGTGGGCGGATCGTTTTCGCTGTATTCCGAATGTCCTGTGTACTGCATTACCACCGTTCCCGCCTGCGGAAGTTCATCGCCGCCGAAATATGCCGTGCCGTATGAACCAACGTCCGCCGCCATTCTTGCACCTGCCGAACCGCCCCAGAGAGAATAACATTCCGTATCAACTTCCAGTTCGTCTGCGTGTTCAAAGATAAAACTTATCGCCCGTGAAAGATCTTCATTTGCTGTTTCCCAACCCGGACGGTATATCAGCGCAAATGCGTTGTAACCCATTTTTGAAAGTTCAAGGGCGTGGGGAAAACTGTCGTGCATTGCTCCCACATATGCAAATCCGCCGCCTGCATTACAAACTGCAAATTTCTCTCCCGGCTCACCTTTGAAAAAGAAAAGACCTGTATTTTCCTTGTCGGGATCGGCAGCCTTTTCCTCATCGGTGTAAATGTCGTAAAATACAGTCTCTCCCGCTGCGGCGTGTTCT
Organism: uncultured Clostridia bacterium; assembly: GCA_947629785.1. GTDB lineage: Bacteria > Bacillota > Clostridia > Oscillospirales > Ruminococcaceae > RGIG8773. Next base: position 1,124 of record CANRFB010000039.1, read on the forward strand.
TTTAAATAATTGCATATTTCCGTTGTTTTGTCAGGATCAATAAAATTGTACCATGTAAGACGAAGTTCTCCCAGAGTATCTCCGCTCATATAGCCTGTGTCAACGGGAAATATCAGCCGTCCGTAATTTCCGAAAACAGGATCGGAGATCACATCGGAAATTTTTGTATCGACAGTATACGGAGACATTTCTGTCTGCGCCGTTTCAGCGGCATTATTTCCGAAAAACAGCGGCAAAGCATTGTAAAGATATTCCTGCACCGCGTCAAAATCGTGGTAGCCGCCGTCTTTTTGATAGAAAACATAATGTTCGGGCGTGAAAATAATCATTTCTTGAAAGCATTTCCTCCGCCTGCATAAGAGATTGACTTTTTACTGCGTCCTGCGTGCCTGTTGTGTGGAAAATAAAGTAACCTTTTTCGTCAAGATCATTATCCTTTACAAGCTGTTCAATAAAGTCAACATTCTTTTCCGTCTGAAAATCTCCGTATGTTCCGTAATACCAACAAGACCCGCTCATGGGCAGAAAATATCTTATATAATCGCTGTCATAGCAAAATTCAAGCCAAGTCGTTACCGAACCAAGGGAAAATCCGCCGAAAGCTCTGTGATCGCGGGAGGCTTTCAGATCCTCTTCGGAAGCCGATGCCGCGTAAGTGTGGAAACGTCCCTCAACAGCAGGCATAAGATGTTCTTCAAAGTCCCTGTGAAATTCGTGAAATTCATCTATGGAACTTCCGAAATCGGTACTGCTGTTATCGTTGTAAAATGAAGCGGAAACGATTATTACAGGCGGAATATCACCATTTTCAATAAGATTGTCAAACATATTCTTTGTTCCTGTAAATTCAAAATATTCTCCTGCGTGACCGCCCCAGCCGTGCATTAAATACAGAATATCATACTTTGTTTCGGTATCGTTATCGGCATATCCATATGGTGTGTAAACATATGCGGTCTTTGTGATCGCCGAACCGCCGCGAAGATAGTCCTCCGACTCGTACTCTAATTTTGTGACTGTACCCTGCTCGTCCGCAGCTTCCGTATAACCTACAGGAACGGCAGCCGTATATCCCGTCTGAGGGATCTCTATTTTCATACTATCATCTGACCTTTCCGATAATTTACCTATAACGCTTTCTGCCCCGCCTGATAAAGACAATTCGGAAAGAGTTTCCACAGCATCGGCGTCGGCAGTCTGACAGCCGCATAAAAGCAGAAAGCTGAGCGCCGTACAAATAAGCAATTTTCTTTTCATAATATTCACCGTTCTTTCTCTTGCATTTGAGTTTGCTCTTTATTTAATTATAAAAAAATCGAGACCTTTTGAGAAGTCTCGATTGGTTCATCAGTTATAACTAAAAGTTTGTACTGAAATTATGTTACCTCTTTTACCGCTTCAAGGAATCTTTTTACCGTGTCGGAGGGTTCTTTTGAATACAGCACGCCGAAAGGTATGGAGTGATCCCATTCAACGGGAATTACTTTTAACATAGGGTGTACGCAGTTCCAGCTTTTTATGACAAGCAAAACATTTTTCTCCATTTCGCAGCGGTTGAAAATATTTATATCGTAAAAATCAAAATCAATTATATTTATCCGTGTATGATTTTCGGTTATCTCATCGCGGAGTTTGTCAACAAACCCGCTCCAGCCACGATGTATCATCAGAAGATCTTCATCGTAAAGATCGGTTACAGTCAGCTTGTCCTTTGCCGCTAACGGGTGATATATAGATACTGCACAGCAAAGCGGTTCTTTGGAAATTTCCAGTCCCGCGCAGCCGCGAAATTCAAGCAGGGTATCATCAAAAACGCCTGTGACAACGTCAATGTTCTGTCCGAGATTTTTAAGTATTTCCCGTGCGTTTTCGGGGGTATTTTCAAAAGGCACGAGCTGAAAACTGATGTCGCTGCAATTTTCGTGTATCTTAGGCCACAAGTCCGTAAGAAGCTGAGCAGGCGTCATGGGCGATGTTCCTATACGGATAAGGGAAGTATTTTCTTTCATTGCATTTTGCGCCCGCCGTACCGCTTCACGGCAGTAGGAAACGATATATTTCGCATCAGTATAAAATGATTCTCCCGCTTTGGTAAGTCTGAGTCCGCGGTGTGTGCGTTCAAAAAGCTGTGCGCCCACATCGTTTTCCAGAAGATTCATCTGCTTTATGATAGCGGTAGGGGTAATATACAATTCCTCCGCTGCTTTGTTGAAACTTCCCGCTTCCACAATGCGGATAAATGTTTCAAGATGTACGTTATTCATATGAGCCTCCGTTAAAAATTGCACGAAATACAGATTTTTCCTATCATATATTATACTATAATTTAAACATTATGTCAATTGCCGACCGAAAAATAATGATTTTTCGGCGTTTTTCAATAATTCTGCAAGGCATAATTTGGATAATTTTGTATAAAGCCAGTCCGTTGCGCTCATATGCTTTTCTATGGGAAGCTGCAAGTTTTAACCAAAAGTTATTACTGATGAACCAAAAGTGACTTCTCAAAATACATATTCCGAGTTAAAATAGTATCATAAGCATAGAAAAAAGGTGAAGAATTGAAGATAAAACAAACCGTAAAGATAATTGTTGACATTGTCATGACGGTCATACTCCTGCTTCTGATGTCATACAGCCTTGTGGGGGAATCAGCACATGAATGGCTTGGGATCATAATGCTTTTCCTTTTTATTTCCCACCATGTCCTTAACAGCAATTGGTCAAAGACTCTTTTCAAAGGCAGATATACCGCTTTAAGAATTTTCCGAAACTCGGTCACGGTGCTTGTTCTCCTGTGTATGCTTGGTTCTGCGGTCAGCGGGATAATGCTTTCAAGATATGTTTTTGATCTTGATATACGGAAGATGAGTTCCGTTATGGGAACGCTCCATATGCTTTGCGCATACTGGGGAATGATCCTTATGTCCGTGCATATAGGGACTCATTTTAATATGATAATCAGCATGACACGCAAATTTTTCGGGAAACCGTCAAAAATAAGCGGTCTGCTTTTCCACACAGTGGCAGTTCTTGGGGCGGCATACGGAGTTTACGCATTTTTCAGGCGTGATATAGGGAATTATATGTTTTTGCGGTATCATTTCGTGCATTTTGATACCGGAGAACCCTTGGTATTTTTCCTGTCGGACTATGCGGCGGTAATGTGGCTGTTTGCGTATTTAACATATATTCTGACCGATAAACTGCGCAGTTGTAACTAAAAGTTATTACTGATGAACCAAAAGAAACTTCTCAAAAATTATATTTTGAGTTATAATTTAATTATCAAGATCAAAAAGGAGCAATTCACATGGAAAAATTAACAACGATCATATTCAGCATTTTCATCGCTCTGGGAATGACTTCCTGCACAGCGGGCAACCAAACCGACGAAAGAACAATAACCACACCTGCGGAACAGCAGTCAAGCTCGGCAGCGGAAAATTCCAATGAAACTTCCGCGGAAAATGAGGCTTCAAGCGGAGAGGGCAAAACACTTGTTGTATATTATTCCGCAACAAACAACACGGAAGCCGTTGCAGGATATATCGCTTCGGCAACAGGCGGTGAACTTTACGAACTTGTTCCCACCGAACCGTATACTTCCGATGATCTGGACTGGACAGACCGTGACAGCCGTGTTTCAAAAGAACATGATGATGAGTCACTTAGAAATGTAGAGCTTGAAAACCCCGTTCCCGACAATTGGGAAGATTATGACACGGTGTTTATCGGCTATCCCATTTGGTGGGGAATCGCCGCTTGGCCCGTGAATAATTTTGTAACGTCAAATGATTTTACCGGAAAGACCGTGATACCGTTCTGCACTTCGTCAAGTTCCGGCATAGGCGAAAGCGGCACACTCCTTGAAGAAGCGGCAGGCACGGGCAGCTGGCTTGACGGCGAACGTTTCCGCTCAGGACAGGACGAGGAGACCGTTACCGAATGGGTAAACAGTCTGAACTTAAATTAATTTGAATTTTTAAAATATGAATGAAATAATTGAAATACTTCACCGTGAATTTGTGTATATAAGTTACTATTTCATGGTGCAGCTGCGGCAGATAGCAGGCTACTGGGCGCTGGGAATGGTGATAGGCTCGCTGGTATCGGTATTCGCAAAAGATACCATTCACAACGCTTTTGACCGTATACGTGATAAAAAATGGGGCATTTGGGGCGTTATCCCTGCAAGTATCCTCGGCGTTGCTTCGCCTTTGTGTATGTACGGAACTATCCCCATTGCGGCTTCATTTTCAAAACACGGTATGCGCCATGACTGGCTTGCGGCATTTATGATGTCAAGCGTTTTGCTAAATCCGCAGCTTATTATGTATTCCACCGCCCTCGGCGGAATGGCTCTTGCAATACGGATAATTTCCTGCACATTGTGCGGAATTATTGCAGGGATCGTTGTGCATATTTTCTATAAGGACAAACCGTTTTTCAATTTTGACGGTTTTGAACCGCGGGCAAGTCACGATACGAACCCCAATCTGTTCCTAAGGTTTCTGTTCAATTTAGGCAGAAATATCAAAGCAACGGCATTGTGGTTTCTTTTGGGAGTTCTGCTTTCAGCACTGTTTCAAAGATATGTTCCCGCTGATGATTTTGTAGAACTTTTCGGAAAATCAAATGAGGGATTCGGCGTGCTTATGGCGGCAACAATAGGCGTTCCGCTTTATGCCTGCGGCGGCGGAACTATACCCCTTATCCGTGAATGGCTTGCTATGGGAATGAGTATGGGCAGCGCGTCGGCTTTTATGATAACAGGTCCTGCCACGAAAATTACCAATTTAGGCGCATTGAAAATCGTTCTCGGAGTGAAACGTTTCATTATTTACATAGCTTTTGTAATGATATTTTCACTTGCAACGGGACTTATCGTTAATTTAATTTTATGACTGGAGTGGTTATATGAAAAAATTATCAAAAGGCGTACTCAGCGCGATAATCGCCTTGGGGCTTTCATCCTGCGGAACGGCAAATATCGTTCCCGACAATGACGCTCCCGTGGTGACATCGCCAAACAAGGAAGTTGTTTCTGCAGAAAAAGCGGAAACTTCATCAGCAAATGAAACGACAGAACAGGAAACAGCCGATAGCAGATCTTCCACGGTGTATTTTACTTCCGATATTTCTTCGGACGGAATGATGGCGATATATGAAGCCCTTGGCTGGACGCCCGAAGGCAAAGTGGCGATAAAACTTTCCACGGGAGAACCTCCCGCAAGCAATTATCTTCGTCCGGAACTGATAAAAGACCTTGTTCAATCTGTTGACGGAACTATCGTTGAATGTAACACCGCATACGGCGGCTCACGTTCCGAAACAGAAATGCACAAACAGGTGGCAAAAGACCACGGTTTTACCGATATTGCCGATGTGGACATTCTTGACGAAGAAGGCTCTGTGCAGCTTGAAGTAGATGGCGGAAGTCACCTTGAAACAGACTATGTAGGCTCGCATTTTACAAATTATGATTCATACATTGTGCTTTCTCATTTCAAAGGACACGCAATGGCGGGCTTCGGCGGAGCGATAAAGAATATTTCTATCGGACTTGGTTCGCAGGAGGGCAAATGTCTGATACATACAGGCGGTCAGAGCCATACAAGCCCATGGGGCGGCGATCAGATCGCATTTACCGAGTCAATGGCGGAAGCAGGAAAAGCGGTTTCCGATTACCTTGACAACGGCAATAAAATTGTTTATATAAGCGTTTTAAACAACATTTCCATAGACTGCGACTGTGACGGAAATCCTGCCGAGCCGGATATTCACGATATAGGCATACTTGCATCAACAGATCCCGTGGCAATAGATCAGGCGGCAATAGACCTTTGTTTTGCAGCGGAGGGAAGTGAGTCTTTGCAAAGACGTGTTGAACAGCAGCAAGGTATACACACCCTTGAACACGCCGAGGAGATCGGACTTGGCAGCCGCACATACGAAATGATAAGCATTGATGAAGCGTAAAATTAAATAAAAGGAGCGAAAAATATGTCAACAGCAATTCAGACTATGGAAAAACCCCGCCTTTCGGTAAAGGTACAAACTCTTGCGGCACTTGCTGCAATTATCGGAGCAGTGGCAGTTCCGCAGGTATTTCACGTTTTAGGTGCAGCGTCGGGACTTGGAACATCACTTGGCGAAGCATTCCTGCCAATGCACTTACCGATAATTCTTGTAGGACTTCTTGCAGGACCTTATGCAGGAGCGATCGCAGGACTTTTAGGACCTCTTGCAAGTTTTGCACTTTCGGGAATGCCCGGTGCGGCAATGCTTCCCTTTATGATGATAGAACTTTGCGGTTACGGACTTTCCGCTGGACTTCTCAGAAATGCAAAAATTCCGACTTTCGGAAAAGTTATCATATCGCAGATTTCGGGACGTGCAGTCCGTGCGATTGCAATTCTTGCGGCTGTTTATCTTTTAGGAAATGAAAGCGTCCGCATAGCTTCCATATGGACGAGCATTACAGCAGGACTTTTCGGAATAGTTTTGCAATGGGCACTTCTTCCGCTGATAGTTTACCGTGTTGAGGATCTGAAAAAGCATGAAAAGTGATCTTCAAAAAGCAAAAGAAATAATGGAAACTTACGGTGATACCTGTGTTCTGTGCCGTGGAGATGTTGTTTTTGCAAGTACGGAACGGGGCATAAAACCGCTTGTTGAATTTATCGAAAATCACACTGATATGAAAGGTTTCAGCGCGGCTGATAAAATTGTGGGAAAAGCTGCGGCAATGCTTTATGTTATCCTCGGAGTGAAAGCAGTTTATTCCCCTGTTATGAGCGAAACGGCTGCGGAAGTTTTCAAAAATTACAATATCGTTTATGATTGTGATGAACTTACGAAAAACATCATCAACAGAACCGGTGACGGGATATGTCCCATGGAAGAAACGGTTAAAAATATTTCCGATTTGAAAGAGGGATATACGGCATTGAAAGGCAGACTTAAAAATATGGGGATATTCTTATCTGCATAAAAATTTCCGAGGTAAACGAATATGAAAAAGAAATTTTTTAAAAGCTCCGCTGTTATTGTATTGGCGATGACATTATTTCTTGCAGGCTGTTCGGACAATACAAATGCAAATGTTTCCGTAACGTCGGCAACGTCAGCTGACACGGTAATAAATGATGTTTCGGAAAACACGGAAATTACGGAAATTTCAAGCGATGTCAATATCTCCGATGCCGCAGGAAAAGACAATCTGACGTTTCCCATCGGACAGGCAATGAACGGCGGCTATTTCACCGGCACGGCATACATTGCCCCAATGATAGCAAATGACGATACATACAATTTTCCGCAGACAAATAATGTTACTTTTGAACCCGGTGCAAGAAGCGGCTGGCACACGCACGGTGGAATGATAATACTTGTAACAGGCGGCGCCGGATATTATCAGGAAGAGGGAAAACCTGCGCAGATAATACGAAAAGGCGATGTGATACAGTGTCCCGAAGGTGTCAGACACTGGCACGGCGCACTTCCGGACAGTTGGTTTTCACAAATGGTAATTTACGATACTTCTTATTCATCTTTCGGCAGCCCTGAAGAACCTGTTACCGATGAGGAATATAACTCTCTTGAAGCGGCAGAATATGAAGGACGGACAGAAAATGCTGCGGGAACAATGTTTCCGAAAGCCGCCGCTGCAATGGATTCCGATACATTCAGCGGTGCGGCATATGTTTCCTCGCTTGTGGATAAAGATAATGCCGCAGGTGCGCCGGATATGCATTATGTTGTGTTTGGTAAAGGCGTCATAAATAATTGGCACACTCACGAAGGCGGTCAGATACTAATTGCTACGGACGGCATTGGTTTTCATCAGACCGAGGGCGGCGATATAGAGATCATGCGCCCCGGCGATATTGCATATTGTCAGCCCGGCGTAAAGCATTGGCATGGAGGAAGTTCGGACACTGAATTTGCTCATATTGCCATAAACACCAATCCTGATATGGGCGGCAGTGTAGAATGGTTTGGACGTATTTCCGATGAAGAATACCGATCGGCTATGGAATTGCGGAGGCTGAGATCGCAGTCGGATCGGCAGTAAAATAAGTGGCGGGATATACACATATAGCAGAGCAAAACAGCACTGATATTCCATAAAGGAAACGTCAGTGCTGTTATTAGGATCATTCGTCCAAGCAAAATATACAAATAGTATAATTCCCCAAAAACGAAATTCATCTGCATATTTAAGAATTAAAAAATAGAGATACACCATAAAACTTGTTCTTTGATTGTTCTTTATTATTACGAAAACATATGAAAAGTCGGAACAAACAAAATATATTTTATGGGGCTGTAAAAAAACACCGCGAAATAGCCGAGATTTCCTAAATTTGAGAAATCTCGGCTATTTTAACATCATATAAAGGAAAAAGTATCTACACATACGAATTCAGGGTACAGCAAACACACCGGCAAAAAATCAGCGTTTTTTACCGTGTGGAAAATGTGGAAAGTTTTTATTTTTATGCCGCATTTTTAACTGCAAGCTTTTTTAAGTGGAATTTATGAAGATTAAAACCGCAGGAAATCATTGCAATTTCTAAATTTAAGGTTTTAAGACTCTGCAAAGAATTTCTGTAAATTCACCAACTGTGATAAAATTTGAAATTATTTGGAGCAGTAAAAATTCTGTTCATTCAAATTTAACTTTATCCGTAACACTTATCTCCTCACCCAACTGCACTTCAATTATGCAGAGTTTAGTTTTCGCAGAAACGGTGTGTTTATCGCCTTTTGAAATTTCTATCACATCTCCGGAACGGATATTTCTTTTCTTATCATTGATAATAATTTCTCCCTCTCCGGAAATTACCGTCCAGATCTCATCACGATGCTGATGCGAATGATAACTCATTTTCTGCCCCGGACGAAGTGTAATTTTTATTGTCAGACTTTCCTTTTCAACGTTAATTACCTGATAACTTCCCCAGCTTTTTTCTGCGAACATTATCTGCTGATCAATTTCGTCAACAAACGGTTTTATGTAGCTTGAATCGTTTTTGTCGGAAACAAGTATTCCCTCCGGGCTTGCGGAAATTACAGCATTTTTAAGTCCCATTGCAAGCACCGGAACATTAAGTTCATTAACGATATGTACATTTTCGCAATTGCTATTCATAATTCCGTTGCCGATAATATTTTCTTCCATTGATTCGGTGAGAGTGTTCCATGTGCCGAGGTCTTTCCACTGTCCCGAAAAACGCATTACATTTATATTTTTCTCATTTTCAACAACTGCATAATCAAAACTTATTTTAGGAAGATTTGCATAATTTTCAAATAATTTTGTATAATTGCTTGTTCCCAGATATTCTTCCGCTTTTTCAAGAACATATTTCAATTTATACGCAAAAACTCCGCCGTTCCAGAGTGCGCCCTTTGAAATATATTTTTTCGCTGTTTTTGCATCGGGTTTTTCTTTGAATTCAACCACTTTGCTGACAAATTCGTTATTTTCGGGAATGATATACCCGTATTTTTCGGAAGGATATGTAGGCTCTATTCCCATTAAATTAAGGTTTGATTCGGAATTATCCGCAAGTTCCGAAAGTTTTTTAAGGGCAATAAAATAATTTTCATCAACATACGGATCTACCGGAAACACAACGACAGACTCGTTTTCCGGAATTTTCATCATGTCATGGAGATACGCCGCTGCAAGCGCAATTGCGGGAAAAGTGTCCCGCCTGCACGGTTCAACGGAAATATTGATATTTTCGCCCAACTGGTTATTAAGTGCGGAAACCTGAGTTTTTGATGTTGCAACAGTAATTTCCGCAGCGGGATCAACGCTTTTTATCTGCCTGAAAATTCTTTGTACCATTGATTCATATTCGTCATTATATTTAAAAATTTTTATAAATTGTTTTGAGCGGATATCGTTTGACAAAGGCCAGAGACGTTTGCCCGATCCGCCGGATAATAGGATAAGATTCATTTTATCACCCTAAATATTTTAATAATATATAAAAATACACTTTTAATACATCTGCTGCCGCGGATACCACCACGTTTCTCTGTGTGCAGTCGCACTGTTACACATTCTGATCGTTTCCATATCTTCTTTTGAAAGTTCAAAATCAAGTCTTAAATTTTCAATTAAGTGTTGTATGTTTTTTGAAAAGCATATTGGAGTATTACCCGACTGAATATTCCATTTTAGCGCAACTTGAGCCTGTGAAACTCCGTATTTATCTGCAATAAGCTGCAAAGCGGTTTTAACTTTTTCCTCTGTCACGGTCAACGGTCCCCAGCTTTGCACAGTTATGCCATTTTTCTTGCAAAATTCTGCCAAACCTCTTTGTTGGAACTGAGGGTTTATTTCAAGTTGATTTATCTCCGGTACAGTATCGCTCGCTTCAATAAGCTGAATGATATGCCGCTCAAGGAAATTTGATACACCTATATGCTTGATCTTTCCTTCGGAAGCTAATTTTTTCATTTCTTTCCACACAGAAATATTTCTTTCTGTGTATTCAAGTTCTGAATATCTCGGAACAGGTTGGTGGATCAGATAACTGTCAACATAATTGATACCAAGATTTTGAAGGCTTTCCTCAAACTGTTCACGAACAGATCCACCATCATAAGGCATAACAGGATAAAACTTTGTCTGAATGAAGATCTCATCTCTTTGCATTCCGGCATCAAAAAGGAGTTTTAATGCTATTCCCACTATTTTTTCAGTACCATATGAATAAGCCGTGTCTATAACGCGGTAACCGCATAAAATCGCCTGTACCAATAAAGCTGCCATATCTTCGAGACGCTCTTTATCCAATTCACCAGTGCCTAATCCTACCCCCCCCGTTTTTACATTATTTTCCATATAATATCTGACCATTCTTGAAAAACCGTCTTTGGGAGTGTAGAGTTGATGCCAACCAAGCTCTGTCAACTTGTGATTTGAGAATTTTGGAAATACTGTTCCGCTGTTCTTTCCGAATTTATAATTCTCATCTATTTCTTTTTCTATCAGCTTTGAACATATACTCGGATCGGCATTGACCATCCAGTCTATAACATCATCTATTTTTACAATATCGTCACCGCAGGCATTATATGCACCTCCGGGTTCTCCGTTCAATAGAACCAACAGAACGGCAGATATTATATCGGCTACATATGTGTACTGTGCTACCGAATTAGGATCTTTATAGATAGTTATATCTTCTTCATTTAATATCTGCTTGATTATACGTGGAACGATTCTCAGATCCTTTTCAAGATCAAATGTGGGACCGTATGTATGGCAAATTCTCACAAAGGAAGACGGAACATTATATTGCTTCCAGAATGCCATACCCATTTGTTCGGAAAGTCTTTTGGATTCAACATAACATGATCTGTACCAAAGAGGGTCAATAACGCCATAATCCTCTTCGCCGATAGATGCTTTTTCTGTTTCACTTTGTCCGTAGACAGATCCGGAACTGAATATTAAAAACTTTAAAATTCCCTTTTTTCTTGCGTGCTGCATAAGGTACCATGTTCCTATGACGTTAGGACTGATCACATCGACCGGGATCTTTTCAAATGCTGTTGTGCTTGCCGGGCTTGCCGCATGAAGAATGTAGTCAAATCTTATATCCGGTATTTCATTATTTTCAAAGTCAAAATTGGTAAGATGAATATTATTATTGTCTAAGTTTTCTTTAAATAATTTTTTTGCTTTCGCGGTGTTTCTGAACTGAAGATACAACTGTAAATTATGGCTGTCAGATATGTATATAAGAAATTCAGATAAATATGTAGAGATCATTCCAGTTGCTCCGGTGACAAGAATTGTACAGTTTCGCAATTTTTCAAATTGATCTCCGTATGCTGACAATATTTTTTCAAAATCTTCTTTTATTATTTTGTTCATGGTGACCTCCATTGTCAATTTAATACTCAAGTTATAAATATGATTTTAATCAATGTAATATATTTTCTTTTAAAAATGTGTCTGACATTCTTATAAATAAACCGTTATTATAAAGGTAAATTTGTTATTGATAAAATCATAACCACGCAGATCATATAAATTAAGTCAATTAAAACAGATAAAAATATTTTATAAACTAAGTTGGTAAAATACCGAACATTAAAAGCCAATCCGAATACGATCCCTGTCGCTTCAACATTTCTTCTGCACAGTCACGTACTGCACCATATCCTCCGTTTATGTAAGAAATATAGTCACATATCTCTTTTATTTGTGGCACCGCGTTAGCGGGACACGCTTTGAATCCGCAAAGTGACATTGCTTCATAGTCGTTCAGATCATCACCAAAATATGCTGTTTCCGACAGTTTTGCGCCGTATCTTTCTGTGATCTCACGCAAAGCGGGAGATTTATTCTTTGCTCCTTGAATGACCTCGCATTTAAGCTCCTTTGCACGCCGTGCAACAGGTCCACATTCCCTTGCAGTAAGTATAACAACATTAATACCCAACTTAAAAAGGTTTCCGATAATAAGTCCGTCACGCGTGTTAAATTCTTTGATCTCAGTATTATCGGAACCATATATCACTTTTGCATCAGTCAGCGTCCCGTCCACATCCAAAACAAGCAGCTTTATTTTCATAAATATTCTCTCCAAAGCTCACGCATTTCAATTTCGGCATTTTGTTCAATTTCACAGGTCTCATACTCATAACCGATTTCTGAAATTTGTTGTTTTACTATAGCATACCTGTCCCATAAAGGCGGATTATCAATGCCAAAACCTATATGCCAGTAATTACGATTAACACGAACATTTACTAATGCCGGCAAGCGTGTTTCCATATAACTAAATACTTTCATAAGTGTCCATGGATCATCTGCAACGTCGGCGGAGGCAAGTCCGAATCCCTCTGCCACTTTTGCAATATTCCAACTTCTTCTATTTTCTTTTGGTGACAGAACAGACAAGTTATTATCATTCACAACAAATAAAATCGGAAGTTTATGAGTTGCCGCAAAACCATATGTCTGCAAAGCATAATCTTCCTCAGCAGCACCATCGCCGCATATTGCAATTGTTTTTTGTTCGCTTGCAAGAGCATATCCGGCAGCAAGAGGAAGCTGTTCTCCGATGAATCCTGTATTTGTATGAATTGTTATACCATCTTTATGATAAGCAAATTGAGCGCCCTGTGTTCCATTCATACACCCTGAATCAAGGTACATTATTTCATCACGTAATTCCTGTGTTGATGCGCCAAGCCCAAGATAAAGATCAGCACATCTGTGTCCTGCAAAATAATGATATTTTGGGTACATTTCCGCAAGAACACTGCCTGTAACTTCCTGCCCTGTTACCATGTGTATCACTTTATTTTTAAAAGTCTCACAATTTTTTTGATTACATTCAAGTATCACTTGTTCAAATTTTCTAAGGCGTGCCATATTCTTAAACACAGCAAGTATTTTGTCTTTTGTGAAACTCTGAATTGAATCAGGTTGAACATTTAAATCACGTATGGCTTCTGGTTTTATTTTCATATACGTCACCTCTTCAAAAAGAATCTACACTTGCTAAAATATCTGCAACAGAAGCACCATTGTTAATAAGTTCTACTCTTTTTGCTTCTTCTTGAATTTCTTTACGCACCAGCTTTTCAAGTTCATCCTCACAAATTTGCGGGACAAAGCAAACCGCATCCGTATCTGCAAACACAAGATCGCCGGGTGATACAATAATTCCGTCTACAATTATTGGAATATTCACAGCTTTGACTTGTCCGCGTCCCTTTATATCAACAGGTGTATAACCTCTTGAATAAATTGGCAGGGGACAGTTATCATTTGTAAAAATACTGTCTCTTGTCATTCCGTCAATAACAACCCCCTCAATTCCCTGACGCATACATAATCTGGACATCATTTGCCCAAAATAAGCATACGGACCATTTCCTGTCACGACGATCACATCGCCTTTTCCAAGTGTTTCAAAAAATTCAAGACCTGTCGATAGATTTTCGTCCTCAGAGCCATCAAGTTCAATCATTACCGTCCTTGCACGCCCGATAAACCTTGTTAACTTTTGGTTACGTTGAAAACCACTTGCAATCTGATGTTTAAAGCCCATTCTGTCGAGATTGTCGGAAAACATACCTGAGCATAAATTCTCAATTTTAAATTCGTATTCAAACATATTAAATTCTCCTTTTCTGCTTAAACCACTTTTCTGCCATTGATTTCAGCAAATTGTCTTACCCTATTTAGAATTTCCTTGTACTCCGTAAGGGAAAGTGCCTGTGCTTTATCACAAAGTGCCGTACTCGGGTCACAATGTACCTCGATAATAAGTCCGTCACAGTTGAACGCTGCCGATGCCCATGAGAGTTTTGCAATATAGTCCTTATTGCCGGATGCGTGAGATGGATCAAGTATAAGCGGCAGACGTGTCTGCGCCTGCATTACTGCTGCGCCGCATAAGTCATACGTAAAACGTGTTGATGTTTCAAAAGTGCGTATTCCACGCTCACAGAGCATTACATTCTGATTACCGTTGGCAAGTACATATTCGACCATACGAAGATATTCATTGACCGTTGCCCCAAAACCTCGCTTTACAAGAACAGGTTTATTTGATTTGCCGCTGTTTATAAGCAGTGAATGATCGTATAACGCCTTTGCACCTATTTGAATAATATCTGTGTATTTTTCAACTATACTAAAATTTGTATAATTTGAAACTTCGCTGATAATTGTCATTCCATATTGCTCACGTACTTCTTCAAGCCATTTAAGACCTTCTTCACCGCTTCCCTGCCATGCGTAAGGGTCAGTTCTTGGTTTAAAACATCCTGCCCGAAAAACGTGAATACCCATTTCTGCCAGTCCGTCTGCTGTTTTCATGATCTGATCTCTGCTTTCTGCTGAGCAAGGACCTGCCATCATAACAAACGTATCAGAAGAAATTGTTACCTCTTCGGATAACTTTATCTTCTGAAAATCATTTATAAATTTTTTTTCCGATAACATATTGCTTATACCTCCTGAATGTAATTTCTATTAGGGTGTTTCAACATTGTTACAGCATAACGCATATCATTGCGATTATTAAAAAGATATGAACCTGATACGACAAGAGAAGCTCCTAATTCGAGGACCTTACGACACCGTACATTGTCAATTCCGCCATCAACGTTTATTTTAATATAAGGAAATTGATCACGTATACTTCTTATAAAATCATAACTGCTTTCCATAAACTTTGCTCCCGAAATTCCGGGTTCACTGCACATTACAAGAATATGATCCAAACGCGGAAGATACTTGCGCAATTTATTAAGATCAGTATTGGGAGTAACAGCAAAACCGATATCACCTTTAAAGCGTTCCATAAGATCAAGTGTTTCTTCAACATTTTTTAAATTTTCCCATTGAATACTGAGTATTTCTGCACAAGAATTATTGAGAAGATTTATATTTTCGCGCGTTATACTTTCATATATCAAATGGACGTCATAAGGAATTTGAAGATAATCCAACGCATTTATGTCTTCAAGTCGAAACTTATTTGTTCCATTTTGAAAAAAATCAAGATGCAGATAATCAACCTTTGCAAGCTTGAGTTGAGAAACATATGCTAACAAGCGATCATTTGTAGCAAAAATAGAAGCTGAAATTTTCATGTTACATCCTCCCATTTGTTAATATGCTTAGTGCTTTATCTACAATAAGTTGCGCATCCGGAACCGCATTATAAAATTTAGGATTTTTTGATTTTGGAGAATCTTCGATCCCATTTGCATAAACAATGCTTCCGGGAACAGCGTGCATAAGTTCATAAGCAATATGTTCAGGTGCACCGCAAATTACACGCCCTGCATCTGTAACCAATCCTAATGGTGTTTTCCTCAATACCTCGATATATTTTTCAGCATTAAAAGGTTTAAGCCACGCAATATGAAATATGTTCGCTTTTATGCCGATTTTGTTCAAAATATACTTTGCTTCAGAAAGACTTTGCCTTGCTTTTGAAATTCCAAAAAGATTGATCTGAGCATCTTCGCATATTTCATCTTGAGTCTCATCAGTTACGTTGAATGCATCTCTATGTTCACTGCAAAAAAGCGGTTGTTCTTCTTGCATAAAAGTTTCCCACGCATTTAGCCATTCTCCCGGAGTCATTGGTGCACAAACTTTCATTCCCGAAAAATGCATGAACATACTATGTAATATATCAGCATGGTTACAGTCCAATTTATCGCAGCCTACTGCACGAATAAAAACCGGCGCACTTTTTCCATATATTCCTTTAACTACAGAAGCAAACGAAATAAACGGACTTGCACCCATAAGCATAAAATTTTGAAATCTTACCACATATATTGAACGCCTACCCGATAATGCAGCGCCTATTGCAAAGTCCGCCGCAGCAGTTTCAGACATAGGCGTATCTATTACATTTTCATGCACAGGGATCGTATTTGATACCCCTCCCGGATCTTTTACGCATTCTCCGAACAGCATTCCATTATTCTCACAGAGATGTTTATTAGTTGTTTCGCGTATTATATCACGTAATGTAAGTTTCTCCATCGGATAATCCTCCATAATTATTGAATTTTTAATATTTAAACGCAACATTTATCCCGAGTTCTATAAAATCAACATTTGCTTTCTGAAGCTGAACAGACACAGAGTCATAAATTTCCCGTGAAAATTCCCAGTCGTTTATATACCCGCCGTCACGGAGCGTACAGTCCAGAAGATATATTTTATTTGTCAAATTATTTCACCGCCTGTTTCAGATAAAACTCATCAAGTTCCCTCAACCCCTCTTCCAACGAGACCTCCGCTTTCCAGCCGAGTCCTGAGATTTTAGAATTATCGCAAATTCTTCTCATCATGCCATCGGGTTTGGTGGGATCGGTAACTATTTCGCCTTCAAAACCCGTGATCTTCTTTATCATTTTTGAAAGTTCCATAATTGAAACTTCCTCGCCTGTACCAACATTTATCGGTTCGGGAGAAGAATAATTTTCAAGCAGAAAAATACAAGCCGAGGCAATATCCTTGTTATTTATAAATTCCCGCTTTGCGCTTCCCGTTCCCCATAAAACCACCTGCTTGTCACCGTTTTTCTGCGCATTATGATATTTTACAAGAAGTGCCGGGATAACATGACTGTGTTCCGGATCGAAGCTGTCGCCTATGCCGTATGAATTTGCCGGGATCGCGGAAATAAATTCCCGCCCGTATTCCTTGTTTATATAGCTGCAAAGCCTGCTGCCGCTGACTTTTGCAAGCGCATATCCCTCGTTTGTTATCTCGGGCAGACCTGTGAGCAGATACTCCTCTTTCATCGGCTGAGGACATTCTTTGGGATACATACAAGCACTTCCGAGAAACAAGAATTTTTTTACATTGCTTTTAAACGCCGACCATATAAGATTTTGCTGTATTTCCATATTGATATACATAAATTCGGCGGGCTTTTCACTGTTTGCTTTTATCCCGCCCACAAGCGCAGCGGCGTCAATGACATATTCCGGTTTTTCCTTTTCAAAGAAATCTTCCACATCAGCCTGTCGAGTCAGGTCAAGCTCGGAATGTGTTTTCCCGATAATATTGGTGTAGCCTTGACGTTTAAGTTCTCTTACAATCGCAGAACCTACCATTCCTTTGTGTCCTGCAACATAGATCTTTGAATTTTTCTGCATTTTTATTCACCCGATCTGATCTTATTTTTCAGAAAATATTTTGCTTATTGCACTTATTTCCCTGTCCAGATCATCTTTTGAAAGTCCATGATGACAGCCGATGTAAAAACCGTTGTTGTCTATATATTCCGCATTGGGATAATTCTTTTCAATATCCCCGAAAATTTTCTTGTAAACAGGCTGATTCAATAACGGCAGCATCGGACGTGTCTCTATATTTTCCGATTCAAGATATTTTACCAGTTCATTTTTTGAAACAGGACTTTCACGCTTTACAAGAACAGGGAACATCATATATGTATGCTCGATATTATCAGGATGCCGCGGCAGCTGAATAAATTTCTCCAGATGTTCCAGACCTTTTATAAGGTAATCTGCATTTTTGTGCCTCGAACCCATTATTTCGTCAACGCGCTCTAACTGTCCGAGCCCCAACGCGCCCTCAATTTCACCAACGCGGTAACTGTAACCGAGACGTACAAATGTAAAACGCCTGTCCATATTGGTTTCCATGCGTTTCGGGCAAACCTTATTTCCGTCCGAAGCAACGCAGCGTTCACAGGTGCAGGCTCTGCCGTGGGCAACAAGTGAACGGAGTATAGCCGACAGTTCGGGATCGCTTGTACACATTACCCCGCCGACACCAGTGGTAAGAGTATGCGCCACATAGGTGCTGCACGCCATTATTTCGCTGAAACTTCCCACAGTTCTGCCGTTGATCTTTGCAAAATGTGCTTCGGCGCAGTCCTCAATAATTTTCAGATCATGCTTTTTTGCAATTTCGCTTATTTTATCCATTTCGCAGGGCATTCCGAAACAATGCACAGGAATGATGCAGCGGGTTTTCGGGGTAATATGTTTTTCTATTTCATTCGGATCCATATTATACGAACGAATATCCACATCGGTGAAAACAGGTTTCATACCTGCATGAATAACTGCGTTTGACGTTGCAATAAAAGTTATTGCGGGAACAATTACTTCCGCGTCATCTTCCCAGTTATAATACTCTTTAAGGGCAAGCAGCGCAAGATGCAAAGAACTTGTTCCGCTGTTGCACATTATCCCGTATTTATGTCCGTGCATTGCGGCAAATTTCTTCTCAAATTCCGCTACATATTTCCCTTGTGAAAGCCGCTGACTGTCAAGCGCGTCCATAACATATTTCTTTTCAATATCCGTGACCGAAGCATACCCCACGCCTATCTTGTTCATAAAGCAGCTCCTTTCAGTAATTTCTCCCGCTTCGCAAGCTCTCTGTCATGTTCAGCCATAATTCTTATTAATTCCTCATAACTTGTTTTCTGCGGATCCCAGCCGAGAATTTTCCTTGCCTTATCGGGATTTCCCCAAAGGTTCACAACATCTGTGGGACGGTAAAATTCAGGATTCACGCAGACAAGCATTTTTCCTGTCTTTGTGTCGTAACCCTTTTCGTCAATTCCGCTGCCCTCCCAGCGGATATGTATTTCGTTTGCCGCAAATGCTTTTTCGGTAAAATCGCGCACCGTGTGCTGAACTCCTGTTGCAATTACAAAATCATCGGGCTTGTCCTGCTGCATGATAAGCCACATACATTCCACAAAATCTTTTGCATAGCCCCAGTCGCGAAGTGAATCGAGATTTCCAAGTTCAAGATGATCCTGAATTCCTTCTGCAATTCTTCCTGCCGCTAAAGTTGTCTTTCTTGTAACGAAATTCTCGCCGCGGCGTTCCGATTCGTGATTGAAAAGTATTCCGTTGCAGGCGAACATTCCATACGCTTCGCGGTATTCTTTTGTTATCCAGAAACCGTACTGTTTTGCAACGGCATATGGGGAATACGGGTGGAAAGGTGTTGTTTCCGACTGAGGAACTTCCTCGACCTTTCCGTAAAGTTCCGATGTGGAAGCCTGATAAATTTTCGTTTTCTTCGTAAGCCCGAGAATTCTCACCGCTTCAAGAATTCTTAAAACGCCCAGTGCGTCCACATCTCCGGAATATTCGGGAACGTCAAAAGACACCTGAACATGGCTCTGCGCCGCAAGGTTATATATCTCATCGGGCTGAACTTCGCTTATTATCCGTATCAAAGACGAACTGTCCGAAAGATCTCCGTCATGGAGTTTCAGTCTGTCCCTGATATGATCTATTCTTGACGTATTGGATATTGAAGCTCGTCTTGTTATTCCGTGGACTTCATATCCCTTTTCAAGCAGGAATTCCGCAAGATAGCTTCCGTCCTGTCCGGTTATGCCGGTTATAAGAGCAATTTTAGCCATTGTTTTTCCTCACTTTATTTTTTAAAATTTCTATAAACGATTTAAAATATTCACACATATCCTTAAAATGCGGATTTTTAAAATATATAAGCAGATTTACCGCAAGCGGAACTATTCCCCATACAACAAATCTTAATACTATTCCCATAATTGTTACAGGAATATCCTTTGTCAGGGAAAATACTGCTATTCCCTCCGCAGCTGCAACAATAAACAGTCCCGTATGTTTCAGAAGATACTTTTTTACTGATTTCCCGAAATAATTTCTCACTACAAAACGTACTCTGCCGTATGCTATTGGAATATATCCGAATAATGTTCCTATCTGGACTCCCGTTACTCCGAATTTATATGCCAGTGTAACGGAAATGACTATATTCAGCACTGCCGAAACAAGCATACAATTCCTGTCCTGTCTGTAATCTCCGAACACGCTGCGATATTTATACACTATTTCCCATACTGCGCCGAGATAAACAGTCAATGAATAAATTATAACAAACGAATAGGACAGAAGATAGTCCGCACTCCCGAGCCAGACCTGTATTGCCGGCTGGAAAAACACTATAAATCCCGCGCTTATATAACTTGCAAAAAAGAAACTGAAAACGTCAAACATTTCAAATTGTTTCCACAGGTCGTCCTTTTTTCTGTCGCTGTAAACTATATTTCCTATTGCAGCCTGAACGGGATTCAGCAATCTGTAAAAAAGCACATTAAGAACGCCTCTTTGCAGCAAGACATAATTCCCGTAAAGCGCAACGTCCTTTATTCCGCAAATCGCCGAAATTACTATATTATCCGTTCCGCCGTAAATAGCATATGCTATCTTATGCACAAGAAAATTCTTTACGTCCGGGATCATATTCCGTTTATCAATATCTTCTTTTGTAATTTTATATTTATTTTTTAAATACGGATAATCCTTATTTGTCTTATATAAAATGATAAAATTTGCAATTACCGATGTTGAAAGCTGAATTACAAGATACAGCAGATAATTTTTAAAAACAGCCAACATTGTAAGCTGAACTATCTGGACGATTATATTTGAGAACAGGTCTATCTCCACGGTAATATATTCTTTCTGATCCGCGGCGTATATAGTTCTTCTGTAAGAAAGGAAATATCCCGCCACAATGCTTGCAAGCTGCAAAAAATACACTATATACAGATAATTTACACTTTTGCTTGCGTCCTTGACTATATACGGCACGAAAATGCAGGCAATAAGTCCCATAACGGTAACAACTGCCGCTATAATCCTATACACCCATTTATACAGGTACATCAGCTTGCCTATTTCCTCTTTATTGTCCGTTACTATTTCCCTATATAAATGGAAAGATATTATCCCGCCTATTCCCAGTTCCGCTACGGACAATATAGAAAATATATTCCCGAACACGCTCTGGTAGCCGAGGTATTCTATATCCAGAAACATTACAAATACACGACGGTTTACAAACTGCAACACAAGCGTCAGTATCTGTCCTATTACCGATATTATGCTATTTTTTAGCGTTTTGGCGGAGTTCAATACACACAAGACCTCTCATTATCTATTGTTTAATACCATGATCAATAATTTTCAAAATATTATATTCCTGATCCATTGAAATTTTTACATAGCGTGCCGCAAAAGATACCTGTGACAATCCGCAAATCAAACTGTCACAACTTGCAAGTGTGTATACATCTCTTATAACTTCAAGTCCTAATTTATAATGATGTAACGAGCGATCATTATATGTACTATGAGGTCCGATTATTCCTGAAGTACGAAAGGCATCATTATAGTAAACAAGTTTATTGTAAAAATTATTTTGAAATTCTTTTAAAACTTCTAAATCATCGGTTGCAAGAAATATTTGCTCATAATTATTTTCTTCACATATTTTTCTTGTTATATCAATATATTCATCAATTGATATAATATTTGGGTGGTTTTTCAGTCCTAATTTATAGTCTGTTCCTCTTATATGGATTCCTAAAGTTTTTTTATTATTCAAAAGATTTAATATTTCGCTATTTATAAACTGCCCTGCTGTTTCATTCAGGTGAATATATTTTTTATATATATAACCTAATCTTCTGATCTCATCATCTGTTATCTCATATGACCCTGAATCATATCCATGTTTCAAATAGAAATTAGAATTACTGCTTCTATGACTGATAACATTATAACAATCGTTTACTTCATCAATACTTATTTCAGATACAGGTAAAAAATAATACTCAAATATATTTTGGGTTATATGATCCATATCTTTGTCATAGTATGTTCCGCTTTTTCCAATCAAAATAACCGGAATCATGCCTAAAATATCAGCAAAATTAAGCCATTCCAATAATCTGCGAATAGTAGCAAACATTCCGGATGTTCCTCTCTTCTGACGAGGGCCATCAGCACAATCAATAAAATAAATAAATTTATCAGGATATTTATCGCCTAAATGTTCAATAGTTAAAAGTGCATATTGATTTGATTTTTCTGCAGGTTCATAATAGCCTTTTAAAAGTTTATAGAATTCAGGATCATTTATGTTCTTTATACATCTTGCAATAACATATAACTTATCATGTTTTTTTATAAGCTCTTTCAATTTTTTCAGCATAATATCGCTCCTTAAAAATTAACGCGTATCATAATTTATTCCTTTATCAATGGTGTATACAGCGTCAAATTTTCTATCAAGTGCGATATTTATATATCTTGCTGCAAAAGCTACATGAGACAATCCGGAAATAAATCCATCACAGTTTGCAAGAGTATACACATCACGAAGTACTTCCAGACCAAGTTTATAATTATTAAGCTCTCTATCATTCGGAGTGCCGTGTGGTCCTGCCCTACCTGATGTACGGAATACATCTTTATAATATAGAATTTTATCTCCGAACTCGGAAATAAACATTTCAAGGATCGTGCTGTCTTCCGTTGCGATAAATATTTTATCATATTTTCCGCCGGAAAATACTTCTTTTGCTTTAGCAAGATATTCATTTGGCGCTACTACATTAGGATGATTACGCAACCCTAAATTAAAATCCGTACCTCTGACATGAATACCCAATATTTTCCACAGGGGGGGGAGGGGGGGGGGG
>CANRFB010000040.1 GCA_947629785.1 uncultured Clostridia bacterium
TGTTATTTGCTTTTCCATATCTTTATTATATCATATTTTTTCAATTTTAGCAACCTTTTTGTGCGGTGTTGCCCTAACTTTCTTATAAAGCTTGCCGTGTCCATACCATTAAGTTCTTTCATTTCAATATCAAGAAAAATGATGTCATAATCATTGGCATGATAATTCTTTACCAGTTCTTCTCCGGAATCAAATTCATTAATAACAAATTCATTATCTGAATCTTGCATTTCAATTAAATCTCTATGTAGTTTTTCAAGAAATTTTGTTTCATCGTCACAAATTGCAATATTCAAGAAGAAAACCTCCATAACATTTTTCAAATAAGTCTTAGAGTTTTATCAAAGTATCATTCATTAATTAGCTGTCTGTTCTGCCTTGTGATCCTCAATGTCGCTTTCTGATCCGATAAAAGAACTGCAAAAAGCTTCACAATCTGAGCATCCGTCCAGTTTCCAAATGCCGTTATCGTTGACAATGCTGAATGTAAACGCTTCTGTCAGATCATTATCATATCCCCAATTTTCTTTGCTGCCGAATCTTTCACAATTAAATGTAACGATTTTGTTGTTATCGGAAATTTCATAATCCTTTATATAACTATAGTCCCAGCCTGCTTGTCCGCCGTCACCGGACATTAAGAAACACACTCCGTCTACATCGATATATTTGCTTGGAGAATTTTTGCAAAGATCATTAAAACCATTTTCACTAAGCATAATATAAGACATAAGGAAATGCTTGATCTCACTAAAGTTCATCGGCACATAAATATCATTATTTTTGTCTGTATAAAGTCCGTAACATTTATAATATGAATTTGATTTCTCATCGGTATAAATGTCACCGCTTTCACTTCCGCTTGCCATTTTCCAGTTATAACTGACACCATATTCAAAATATTTGTCAACAAGCTTGCTGTAAAAATCTGCGGCAGTTTTCCCTGCTTGCAATATTTCCTCTTGTGTAGAATTATCTGTAATGACAATTTGCGGGGGCTCTGCATCATTTATCAAACTTTGTATAATGTTTTCCGAAGCAGCAGTTTCACTTTTTACATCTGTTATGCTTGCTTCGGGTGTGGTTATCTGAACGCTTGAAACAGTTGCGTCCGATATTTGATTTATGGTAGTATTATCAAAAGACTCAAAACTGCAAGCAGAGTAATCAGCGTCAAATAGCCATGTGATGTAATTCATTTCCATAAGTCCGCATTTGTCTATTTTCCATAAACCATTTTCTGATATCATTGTAATTTCAAACGGTATAACGCTGTCTCCATCTTCATATCCCCATTCATCTTTATCGCCCCAAGCGGTCATATTTACCTTAACAGAACTATCATTAAGTGTTTCTATTGAGGTTATATAAGCCACATCATAACCCATTACGCCGCCGTTTGAATCAGCATCCTCCCATATATACAGGCTGTCATTATTTCCCTCGCAATATGAATATGACTTTAAATCACACTCTGATATGACATTTTCCGAACAATATCTGTCAATTTCAGCCATTAATTCTGAATAACTTGTGTATTTACCGCTTATTGCTTTGTAATACACCATACCATCAACTGTTATTGTATCGTTGGGATCAAGATTTTCTCCAAACATATATGCTTTGCATTGAATATAAGAATACGAAAACTCTTTGAACTCAGCAAGAGTTTGTTTTATTTCTGCAATAATTTCTGCGTTGTTTTCATTTGTTTGGTCGGATACAGATGTAACAGGAGAGGTATTGCTATTAGCAGTACCTGCCGTATCATTTGACAAATTATCAGAACAAGAACATAAAACTATTGCAAATAAAACGGCTGAAATAAAAAGCTTAAACAAATTATTTTTATGACTATGTAACATATAAGTTTCCTTTCCGATCGCTGATGCGATCTTACGATTTGTTTTACATCATAGCTGAAATGTAATTTTTGTGATTCACTATTGCTTCATTTGTGAAAATCGTTAAAATGATAACTCTCTGTACCACAATGCTTATTTGCCGTACCTCACCAAATTTATCATTTGGAGCAGCACATTTCGGTCAATTTTGAAGAAATTTGTTATTATCTGTGCCAATAATACAAGCCTGTCTGTTCTATTGTTTTGCTGCTATATGGAAAAGCTGTTTTACGCATTAAAGCAAGGTGTAACGGCTTTGCTTTTCCTTGTCGGCTTTTATTGTTCTTTTCATCAGAAATTTTCTGTTTGTTCTTCAGTCTGCATAAGCTCGTCAATCAGACTTAAAATGTCATTGTATGAGTTCCCGAAAGAAAGTTCATTGATCGCCTTTTCAATGGCGGAAGCACGTTTTTCTCCGCCGCTTTCAGAACGCATTTTCTTTATGCAATCTTCCATAAGTTTATCCAATGAACTGTAGCAATCTCTGAGATTTTGCATTTTGTCCTTACATTTTTGCAGGAAACTTTCTTCGTCTGCTTTAATTTCTCCAAACATCTTGTTATAATCTTCTTCCTCAAGAACTACATCGGATTCATTAACATCAAACGCACTTGCAAATGCACTTGCACACTTATTATAAATTTCCATATTTCTTTCAGGTTTTCTCACTGAATCGTAATTATTATTAATGAAGCTGTCAATACGGCTCTGTACATTGTCAAGAGCTTTTTCAACTTTTTTACGGTCAAATTCTCCGCTGTCAGGACACTTATATTCAAAATAATCTTGTGCCATTGGTACAGAATAACTTTTTGCGGATCCGTCAGCTTTATTCAGCAAGCTTTGATAATATGTCTTTTCTTCTGCACATTGCGCATATTGATAGCCGACAGTAGCAGTATACATCATTTCCTGCGCTAAAGCACCCTGCATATAAATGAGACCTGCTGTTCCTGCAACAGTTTGCTTATCCAAGTTATTATTTGTTTCAGATAACATTTTTTGAATTGCTGAAATGTCATCATCACTTTCTTTAGTATTGACATACTTCTTAAATAAGTCACTCAATACAAGCGTATCAAACCGCTTTGCAAAAGGTGTCCCTGAAACAGGACTTGCATTGGTTTCCCTTTGCAGCATATTATTTATAGCTGCAAACGTGTTTACTCCTGAACCTCTTATTATCATTTTTACCGATCCTTTCAAATTTTATCGTGTTTGGTTAATTTACGGAAAATTTTTTTGCAGACTTAAAGCGTGACTATCTTTTTTAGAGTTTTAAATTAATTCTTCTGTATTATCGTTTTCGTTCATTTTTTTCAATAAGTTCAGAAACAGATTTTACTTGTTTGATATAAAGCGTCAATTTATATGTAATATCTTTTTGCGAAACATCGTCCGATACAGTCTGTTCAGAATCAAGATAATTGCTCATCGTCTTTTTAAGAGCATCATCGAAGCTTTCTAAAAGCGCAATTCTTTCATCGGTTTTTTCAAGGAAATTATCCACCGTGTACCCCTCTTTGCTGAACATCGGATCGTCCTTGGCAACTGTATATTCCGAAACGTCAGTTCCGACTGCTTCTGCCAATCCTTTTGCAAATCTGTTATATCTGAGACGCGAAAGCTCTTCATTACTTGTAACTTTTTCATAATCGGAATAGTCCGGGATAACGACGTGAGTTTTTCTGTACTCCATATCCGCTAAAAATTCCTCTTTGGTGGGAGCGACCCAATCAAGTGAGGTATTTTCTCTGCGCTCGATAAGATCATTATTTATTCTCTGATCCACCGAGGAAATTGCCGCCTCCAGTTCACTTCGTGAAACAGAAACACCGTCGTTAAGATCACTCAAAAGATACTTTCCGTTTGTAACTATTATGCTGTTACCCTTGCAATTATCAAGCAAACTTTGATAATAATTTTTTTCTTCGGAAAGCTTGTTGTACCATTCTTTTTCGTTTTCTGCTTCACTTATCTGACTTCTTATGATCTTTCGCATTTCGGAATAGCATTTGCGGATCTTATCATACTCGCTGATCTTATCTTCATCGCTGATCTCAAAAAGCATTTTGTCTATCTGAGCCTTTTCAGAATTATCTGATAAAGAATATTTTTTAAATGATGTACTAAGATCAAGAAAATCAAATTTTCGATTATTTGACCGATATGCAGAGGAAGTCTTTCCCATGTCAGTCAAACATATTCTTTTACAAAATGTCATTTGGTTATTCAATTTTTGAATGTTCATTAAAAATCCTCCTTATTTTGCTTGAATCTTTTGCATTTCAAAGCAACCACGATGGTTTTCAGTTACTCATACTTATTGCCATAAAATTCCTCTCCTTTATGTGATTACTCTTATAATATATATCGGCAGGAACTTCAAAAACTTTAGAGTAATTTAGCAAATTTGTAAATTTGAACAAATTATGATATATATATATATATATATA
Organism: uncultured Clostridia bacterium; assembly: GCA_947629785.1. GTDB lineage: Bacteria > Bacillota > Clostridia > Oscillospirales > Ruminococcaceae > RGIG8773. The sequence continues at coordinate 4,361 of CANRFB010000040.1, forward strand.
TATATATATATTGCACAATTTTTACCGATTTTTAAACTCGGAAAACAGATAAAATTCAAATTGCTTTTCACTGCCTCTATATAAAAGACACATTAAAAGTAGAAATCACGTCAAAAAAATTTTATTTTTCTAAATTTTCGGTGATTTTAACAAGCTCGCCTTTGAATAAATGTGCAAATATGACAAACGCATATCCGTCCGCAAACTCACGTAACTCATTCCTCATATAGCAACAAAACGACAGAACAAACCAATAAATTCAGTTTTTGAAAAAAATTCCAAATTTCTATTGACATTTTGTATAAAATATGATATATTTGTTATCAGTATATAGCTTGTGCTTCGTTTGGCAAATTCAGGCAGGCATTGCCGAATCGTTATATTAATAAGGTGAAAATAAAAGATGGGTTTTACTGCTGCAGTATTTTGGAAAAAAATATATGTGTATACCTAAAATCAGTACCCAAAATTTAAATGTTTCATTTTCACCTTATGAATATTTATTTTGGGATACGGTTGTCTCTCAGAGCATTGAAGTAATTGATAAAAAATGTATTGATCAATTTGGTATTCATCTTGTTTTTGCCCGATATAGAGATCATACAATATATATTTTTATAAAAGATGCTGAATATGATAAAATTAATGGAAAATATTAAATTGATTTTCAGGGATAATCTAAAAAAATTTGTAAAAACTTCTTTTTTTGATGCTGATGATGTTCTTATATCAGTTATTAAGCCAAGCAGAATGATATATTATAGATAATTTAAAAGGTATACAACTTTTTAAAAATAGGTTGTATACCTTGTTGTATATTTTCTAATAGAATAACGCAAAATTGTAAAATGACATCATTTTACAAAAATGGCACTATTTCACTAACTTATCCGCTAACTTTCGCAACCCTTTCTCCTTTGCCACATTGAATAGACTTTTTGTATCTTGTCGTAATCCATATGCTCAAAAACCATAGGGTTTTTGCGTTTTGTTTTTCGCACGCATACTCTAAGGGGGATATTAAGTTTGAAAGTTTTCTAAAATAACGTAAAATCGCATTTTTCTTGTCGGCTCCTCTTGTTTTACCGGGTTTGCCTCAACCTATATGTGAAAAATAGGTGAAACTTTTTTACTGCTATTGACATTCACGAACGATTGTTATAAAATATCTAATAGGCGTTAGCAAAGCTGAGCTTTGATCCATTCAGGCAAAGTTCAGTGATTTTCATATTATGTATACCGTGAATGAAGCAAAGCCGAATTTACAAATTTTTTCTACCCATAAAAACTGGAAATTTTTATTTGAAGATCATGCTTTACTTCATGCACGGTATGCGCATACGGAAGATAACCAAATAATGCCTGAAAGGGTGGTTTTATGGACGTTAAAGCCGAAGCGGAAAGGTTAATGCGGGAATTCAGGACCTGCACTCCGCAGAAGATATTCTCCCACGTTGAAGAAACCAAGCGCGGCATGGGTTTCATACTGTTAATGCTGGAAAATCCCGACAGGGAAATTGTCGCGGGGGATATTTCCGAGGAAATGAACGTTTCTACCGCCCGCGTTGCCGCACTTCTTAAAAAAATGGAGCAAAACGGTCTTATTACAAGGGAAAACTCCGACAGCGACGCAAGACGCACCGTTGTGAAAATTACTCCGAAAGGCAAAGAGACCATTCTGGAAAAACGCGCGGAATTCCTGAAAAAGACCGAACTCCTTATTGAAAAGGTGGGAATCAGCGACTTGGAAGAATTTATCAGAATTTCCCGCAAAATACGGGACGTTCTTGACGAATAATTTTTGAAAGGAGACAGTGTATGGGAAATATTTTCCGTAATCTGAAAAAGTACTGGTATTTTGTCGCAGCAATATTTGTACTGCTGTTCATTCAGGCGTATTGTGATCTTTCGCTGCCCGATTATACTTCCGAACTGATAGACGTGGGAATTTCCAATTCGGGAATTGAACATTCCGTGCCGGCGTATATCTCGGAACAGGGCTTTGCGGAAGTTTCCGCGTTTATGAACGAAACGGAACTTTCCGACTGGAAAAACATCTACAATTATGACGAAAATGCGGGATATTACGTTCTCAAAGACGAAAAAGCGGAGGACTTGGACGCCCTTGACGAGGAATTTTCCAACGTTATAGCAATAGCTTATATGATAAATTCCCGAGCCGAGTCGGAGGACGTTGACCTTTCCGCCGTGGATATGTCCGCCGTTCAAGGCATGGATATGTCCCAGATCGACACATCTCAGATGAGTGAGGAAGAACTGGAAATTTTCATGCAGATGCAGCAGTCGGGCAGCGGAAACACGCTTCTTGACATGAGGAACGCTCTTGAAGAACAGCTGGCTTCTCTGGGAAGCAGCATGACAGATTCCATGGCAAAGTATTTCGTAAAGGAACAGTACGAAGCCTGCGGGATCGATTTGCAGGAAATTCAGAGCGATTACCTCTGGCGCACAGGCGGCAAAATGCTTGTCATGGCTCTGATAATGGCTCTTATGGCGATAGCCGTGGGATTCCTTGCGTCGCTTGTGGCTGCGGGCGTGGGACGCGACCTGCGTAATAACATATTCCGCAAGGTAATGAGCTTTTCAAACGCGGAACTTGACAGATTTTCCACCGCGTCGCTTATCACAAGAAGCACCAATGACGTTCAGCAGATACAATTTGTTACGGTAATGCTGCTGCGAATGGTCCTGTACTCCCCTATCCTTGCGATAGGCGGAATAATCAACATCAGCAGATACGAGTCGGGAATGAGCTGGATAATCGTTCTTGCAGTGGCAATAGTTCTCTGCATAGTATTTGCGCTTATGATGGTCGCCATGCCTAAATTCAGGATAATGCAGGACCTTGTGGACAAGGTGAACCTTGCTGCAAGGGAAATACTTACGGGCATTCCCGTTATAAGGGCTTTCGGACGGGAAAAGCACGAGGAGGAACGTTTTGACGGCGCAAACACAGAACTTATGAAAGTCATGCTCTTTACAAACAGGGTAATGTCCTTTATGATGCCCGCGTTAATGCTGGTAATGAACGGCATTTCCGCACTTATTGTCTGGGTAGCCGCAAAGAAGATAGATTCGGGCGTTCTGGAAGTAGGTGCCATGACGGCATTCGTAACATACGCAATGCTTATAATCATGTCGTTCCTTATGATAACAATGATCTCGGTAATGCTTCCCAGAGCGGGAGTTGCCGCCGACCGTATCAAGGAAGTTCTGGACACCGAACCTGTAATTTTCGACAAGGAAAATGCTGTAACTTCCGCTCCCGAAACTGCAACGGTAAAATTCGACCATGTAAGTTTCAGATACCCCGACGGCGGGGAAAATGTTCTGACGGATATTGATTTCACCGCAGAACCCGGAAAGACCACCGCTATTATCGGAAGTACAGGCTGCGGAAAATCCACCCTTGTGAAGCTTATCCCCCGTTTCTTTGACGTTACCGAGGGAAGCATTTCCGTGGGCGGCGTGAATGTCAAGGATCTGTCCGTTGAAACGCTTCGCAAGCAGATAGGATATGTTCCGCAGAAAGCAATATTGTTTTCGGGGGATATTTTCTCAAATATTTCCTACGGCGCAGAGGACGTTTCCGCTAAAAACGTCATCAAAGCCGCGGAAATCGCACAGGCTGCCGAGTTCATAGACGAAAAGCCCGAGGGTTACAAGAGTCCTATCGCTCAGGGCGGAACCAACGTTTCAGGCGGTCAGAAACAGCGGCTTTCTATTGCAAGAGCCATCGCCCGCGACCCGAAAATATACATTTTTGACGACAGCTTCTCGGCGTTGGATTTCAAGACCGACACCGCGCTTCGGAAAGCGCTTTCCGAAAGGACAAAGGACGCCGCAGTTATAATCGTTGCCCAGCGCGTAAGCACCATTCTGAACGCCGATCAGATAATCGTTCTTGATGACGGAAAAATGGTGGGCAAAGGCACTCACAAAGAACTTGTAAAAAGCTGCGAAGAATACGAGCAGATCGCACGTTCACAGCTTTCGGAATCGGAATTTAACAAAAGCATAGAGGAGGTGTGCTGAATGCCGCCAAGGAGAGGTAGAGGTCCTGCCGTTGAAAAGGCAAAGGATTTTAAAGGAACTATCCGCAAAGTCATAAAATACACAGGCAGATACAAAGCAGGAGTCGCGGCGGTAATGGTATGCGCAGTCGCAAGCGCGGTATTCCACATCGTCAGCCCGAAAATTCTCGGAAAAGCCACAACATCGCTTTCCGAGGGACTTATGGCGAAAATTACAGGCACAGGCGGGATAGATTTCGGCTATATCGGAAAAATACTTCTGATAGTGCTGGGGCTTTACGTTTTCAGTTTCCTGTTCAGCCTGATACAAGGGCTTACAATGTCGTCCATTACCCAGAAACTTTGCTACAAACTGCGAAAAGACATCACCGAAAAGATAGACCGTATGCCGTTAAAATATTTTGAAAGCAGGACAAACGGCGAAGTCCTTTCGAGAATAACAAACGATGTTGACACTTTCGGAAACGGTTTCAACCAGAGCGTTACGCAGCTTATAACTTCCGTTACCACAATGATAGGCGTTGTTATAATGATGCTTACCATAAGCCCTCTTATGACGCTTATAACCCTGCTGATACTTCCCATAAGCCTTATTTTCATAAGCTTTGTTATGAAAAATTCCCAGAAATACTTCAAACAGCAGCAGGCGTATCTGGGACACATAAACGGTCAGGTTGAGGAAAATTACGCGGGACACCTTGTTGTAAAGGCTTTCGGCAAGGAAAATGACGTTATAAACGAATTTGACCGCACAAACAAAGTTCTTTACGAATCCGCTTGGAAATCCCAGTTCCTGTCGGGACTTATGATGCCCGTTATGCAGTTTGTGGGAAATTTAGGATATGTGGGAGTAGCAATTTCGGGAGCGTTCCTTGCAGTCAAAGGAACAATCGAAATAGGCGATATTCTTGCATTTATCACATATGTGCGGAATTTCACCCAGCCCATGCAGCAAATAGCTCAGGTAACAAACATGATGCAGTCAATGGCGGCTGCTGCGGAGCGGGTATTTGAATTTCTCGAAGAAGAGGAAGAAGATCAGGTCACGGAAAATGCCGTTTCCGCGGAAAATATCAGCGGAGTTGTGGATTTTACCCACGTCAGCTTCGGATATTCACCCGACAAGATAGTTATAAAGGATTTCAACGCCCATGTGGATCAGGGAAAGCAGATAGCGATAGTAGGTCCGACCGGCGCGGGAAAAACTACAATGGTAAAGCTGCTTATGCGTTTCTATGACGTGAACGGCGGCGAGATACAGCTTGACGGTCACGGTCTTAAAGAATACAACCGCAGCGAACTTCGCAGCGCGTTCGGAATGGTTTTGCAGGACACATGGCTTTTCAAGGGAAGCATTATGGAAAATATCCGTTACGGCAGACTTGAAGCTTCCGATGAAGAAGTTGTTGCTGCGGCTAAATCCGCACACGCGGATCACTTTATCAGGACGCTTCCCGGCGGTTATGATTTTGAACTGAACGAGGACGCAACCAACGTTTCCGCAGGACAGCGGCAGCTTCTTACCATTGCCCGCGCGATCCTTGCAGACAGACCCGTCCTTATACTTGACGAAGCGACTTCCTCCGTTGACACAAGGACGGAACACCGCATACAGCGCGCTATGGACAATCTTATGCAAGGACGGACGAGTTTTGTAATCGCCCACCGTTTAAGCACCATACGCAACGCCGACATGATACTTGTTATGAAAGACGGCGACATCATCGAACAGGGAAACCACGAGGCTCTTATGGAAAAGAACGGCTTCTATGCCGAACTTTACAATGCCCAGTTCGCATAAAATTTTCGGGAGGTCGACTATGAAATACAGATACGCGGTCATAGAACGTGAATACGGCAGCGGCGGAACGGAAATAGGACACATTCTGTCCGAAATAACCGATATTCCCTGCTACGGAAAAGAGATCCAGCAGGAAACGGCGACGGCGCTGAATATCCCCGTTTCGGAAATTGAAAAATACGAGGAAAGCGTTACCAACAGTCTATTATATTCACTTTATGCCATGAGCAAAATGAACAGCGGCTCGGACGAAATACTTTCCCGCGAGGACAAAATTTTCATTGAACAGCAGAAAATTATCCGCAGATATGCCATGCAGGGCTCTGCGATATTCGTGGGAAGATGCGCGGGAGCTGCAATAAAGTCGGAAGACGACGTTCTGTCGGTATTTATCCGCGCCGACAAGGAATTCCGCATGGAACGCGCCGTTCGGGAATACGGCATAGATCAGGCGTCTGCGGCGTATATCATGGCGCGTTACGATAAGAAGCGGCGGAGTTACTATTCCGCCAACACGGGAAAGAAGTGGAGCGACACATCAAATTACCATCTCGTTCTTGACAGTGGAAAACTCGGACTGAATTCCTGCGCGGAAATCATAAAAGCAGCCATGCAGAATTAAGGCAGCACAAAAAAGCCTGTCGGGTTGATCCCGACAGGCTTTCGTTTTGCATATTACTGATTCTGTCCGCAAAGTTCTCTGTAAAGTCCCATATAAAGTTCAGCCGATCTTGCCCAGCTGTAGTCGTTCTTCATCGCCGCGATAACAAGATTCTTCCAAGCGGGCTTGTTATCGTAATATTCCTTTGCACGGCGGACAGCGTCCAGCATATCATGGGCGTTGTAGGTCTTGAATGTGAAACCGTTGCCGTTTTCGCCGCCTGCGTCTCTGATACTGTCGCGGAGACCGCCTGTTTCACGGACAATAGGAATAGTTCCGTATCTCAGGGAGATCATCTGAGCGAGTCCGCAGGGTTCGCTTTGTGACGGCATAAGGAACATATCCGCGGAGGAGTAAATTCTTCTTGCCAGATCAGGCAGGAATCCTATAGTTGCGCTTACCTTGTCGGGGTGTCTCCAAGCCATTTCCTTGAAGAAATCCTCGTAGATCTTTTCGCCCGAACCGAGGACTGCAAACTTGCAGCCCATGTTGAGCATATCCTCGAAAACGTACTTGATAAGGTCAATTCCCTTGTGGGAAACAAATCTTGTTATGATACCGATAACAGGCTCGTCGCCCTCCTGCAAATGCAGTTCGTTAAGGAGCGCGGCTTTACATTCAGCCTTGCCTTTAAGGTTCTTTGTGGAGAAATTCTTAGTAAGCAGCGGGTCTTTTTCGGGGTTGAACGTTTCAACATCAATACCGTTCAGGAAGCCTGTCAGCTTATACTGCTTGTTCTGTAGCGCTCTGTCCAGTCCGTGTGAATACCACGGGTCGAGAATTTCCCAAGCATAACTCGGAGAAACCGTTGTGATCTTGTCAGCGGTCTCGAATGCACCTTTCATCAGGTTAACGCAGCCGTCATATTCAAGCAGCTTGGTGTGGTACATGGGTATTCCCAGAACTTCATTGAGAACTTCCATGCCGTATTTGCCCTGATACTGGATATTGTGAATGGTGAAAACGGTCTTTATATTGTCGTAACCGTACTGATATTTGTAGAATACATTATAGTAAACGGGAACCAGCGCCGTCTGCCAGTCGTTGCAGTTGATGATGTCGGGCTTCCAGCCGATGTGTTTGAGCATTTCCATTATGGCTCTTGAAAGGAACACAAAACGCTCGCAGTCATCATAGAAACCGTAAAGTCCGTCTCTGCCGAAGTAGTATTCGTTGTCAAGCAGGTAGTATGTAACCCCGCCTGCAACACCTTTGAAAACTCCGCAATATTGCTTTCTCCAGCCTACGTCAACTGTGAAATTCGTTATAAATTCAAGCGCGGAACGCAGTTCGGGCTTGGTGCTCTTGTAAAGGGGAAGAACTACGCGGCAATCCTGTCCTGCGGCATTCAGCGCACGGGGAAGCGAGCCCGCAACGTCCGCAAGTCCGCCCGATGCGGCGTAAGGAACGGCTTCAGAAGCAGCATATAAAATATTCATAAAATGCACTTTCCTTTCAATTATTATTCAAGTCGGAAAGCCGCACGTTACCGCGCGGCGTCCGAGGTTTATCAGATAACAGCGCCCTTTCCGAGGAACAGAGGATAATTCTGAGAACCTGTGAGAAGTCTCATATCGCTGATCTTAACATTCTTGTCGGTAATGACATAGTTTATGTCGCACTTGCTGCCGATATTGGTATCCTGCATAAGGATAGAATTCTTGACAACAGCGCCCTTGCCGACTTTTACTCCGCGGAACAGAACGGAATTTTCAACTGTTCCTTCGATGATACAGCCGTCGCCGATAAGGGAGTTCTTTACGGAAGCTCCGATAGCGAACTTAGCGGGAGGATTGTCTCTTACCTTTGTGTAGATAGGACTTGTTTCGGGGAACAGCTTGGAACGGTTGTCCGTATTAAGCAGTGACATATTTGCCTTGTAGAATGTTTCCATGGAGGTTATCTTGCTGAAATATCCGTCATAGCGGTATGCCATGATCTTGTATTCATGGGTCCTTGCCTGAAGAATAGCCTGTTCAAAGCTGTAAAGGCTTCTTGAAGCGGATTCAAGAACGATATTCTTGAGGAACTCCTTGGAGAGAATGAACATATTCAGGGAGATGTTGCAAGCGCCGCTGATAACAGGATTTATAAGCACGTCTACGATCCTGCCCTCATCGTTTATGCTGAACACGGTAGCGTGCTGTGCCTGTTCGGTGGTAACAACGTCCTTTGCGTAAACGGCTGTAATGTCCGCACCTGTTTCAACGTGGTATTCAACTATCTTGGAATAGTCGATATTTGCCACAACATCGCAGTCGGACATGATAACATAATCCGCGTCGGAAGTCTTTATGAAATCCCATACGCCGTAAAGGGCTTCCAGTCTGCCTCTGTACATACCGCTCTGAACGTGGCTGAACGGAGGAAGCAGGTGGAGACCGCCGATCTTCCTTGCCAGATCCCATTCACGTCCGCTTCCGAGATGGTCAAGCAGTGACTGATAGTTGGATTTTGTGATAACGCCCACTTCGTCCACTCCGCTGTTCACCATGCTGGAGAGGGGGAAGTCTATCAGACGGTAACGTCCGCCGAAAAGTACGGAACCCATGGTTCTTTCCTTTGTAATATCGGGAATGGTGTTATCGTGCATATTTGAGAAGATAAGACCTAAAACTTTTCTGTTGCTGCTCATATTCAGTTCCTCCTTACATATTTTCCGAAATGATCTGCTTCGGAAGAACCTTTGCATTTTCGGATATTGTGATGTTGTGTCCTACAACGGCTATTCCCCAGTCGTCTCTGTTCTCGACTGTTTCTGGGCGCGCGCCTATCTGGACGCCTGAATTTACAACGCAGTTCTCGCCGACAATGGCATATTCAACGATAGCTCCCGATTTGATCACCGAGCCGGGCATGATTATCGAGTCGGTAACGGTAGCGCCCGCTTCAATTGTAACGCCCTCAAAAATTACCGAGAAATCAATAGTTCCGTTGATCACACAGCCGTCTGTTATCATGGAATTTTCCACAACGGCGTCAGGACCGATGTACTGAGGAGGCATTATGGGATTTCTGGAATACATCTTCCACTCGGGATCGTACAGGTCTATAGGAATATTGGGATTGAGAAGATCCATGTTTGCTTCCCAGAGTGAATCAAGAGTTCCCACGTCTTTCCAGTAGCCCTCAAACATATACGCAACCATTTTTTCCTTGGCTTTGAGCATATTCGGAATGATCGCCTTACCGAAGTCCTTGTCTTCATCGGGATTGTTCTCGTTGTCGATAAGGTACTGTCTCAGCTTTTTCCATGTGAAGATGTATATACCCATTGAAGCATAGGTAGAACGAGGATTCTTGGGTTTTTCCTCAAAGTCGATAATATTGCTGTCGTCGTCGGTTATCATAATGCCGAAACGTGATGCTTCCTCAAGGGGAACGTCCTGAACGGCTATTGTGGCAACGGCTTTCTTTTCCTTATGGAACTGGAGCATTTTATTATAGTCCATTTTGTATATGTGGTCGCCGGAAAGCATTACAACATAATCAGGGTCGTATCTGTCAATGAAAGCCATATTCTGATAGATAGCGTTTGCGGTGCCTTTGTACCATTCAGCGCCGAGAGCCGTCTGATACGGAGGGAGACAATGTGCGCCGCCGTACTGTTTATCCAAGTCCCACGGCTGACCGTTTCCGATATAGTCGTGAAGCGCAAGGGGCTGGTACTGGGTGAGTACGCCGACAGTGTCAATGCCGGAGTTGATGCAGTTTGAAAGCGGGAAGTCAATGATACGGTATTTTCCGCCGTATGGAACGGCAGGTTTTGCCATATCATGGGTCAGTGCGTACAGACGGCTGCCTTGTCCGCCTGCAAGAAGCATTGCTACACATTCTTTTTTAGTCGTATACATTCTGATTATCCTCCTATATTATGGGATTTATTGAATTTTATTCAGTGACGTTCTTTTTCCGCCCGCCTGCTTTTTTGCCGGAAGAATTTCCGGTCTTTGACTTTCCCTCCTTTGCGCCTGCGGTTTTGGCTGATTTTCCGCCTTTTGATTTTTCGGTCACGGTTTTTTCCGCTTTGGGTGCGGGTTTCTTCTTGGGTGTACATTTGAAGTAAATAACGCTCATCGGCGGAATATCAAGCACAATTGATTGTTCATAGCCGTGCATTGAGTAATCCTCGGATTTGAGCTTTCCGTTCTGTACAACGCCCGAGCCGCCGTATTTTTCATCGTCCGTGCAGAGGACTTGTTCATAAGTTCCCTCATAAGGAACGCCTATGCGGTAGTTATCCCTGCCTACGGGAACGAAGTTGCAGACTGCAATGAGTTCATTTCCGCTCCTGTCGATCCTGCGGAAAGAGATTATGCTTTGCATATAGTCGTCGTGGCAAATCCAAGAGAAGCCCTCCCAAGATTCGTCATTTTCCCAGAGGGGAGAATTTGCAAGGTAGAATTTATTAAGATCTCTGTTGAAATCCTGTATCTTCCTGTGCGTTTCATAATCAAGCAGCAGCCAGTCAAGACCCTGTTTGTAGTTCCATTCGATGACCTGCGCGAACTCTGTTCCCATGAAGTTCAGCTTCTTGCCGGGGTGGGCAAACATATACGCAAGGAATGCGCGGAGTGAAGCGAATTTTTCCTCCATGGAACGCCCGCTCATCTTATTGAACAGCGAAGCCTTTCCGTGAACTACTTCATCATGGGAAATGGGGAGAATATAGTTCTCGCTGAAACTGTAGAAGAAAGAGAATGTAAGTTTTCCGTGGTTGTTTGCGCGGAATATGGGGTCCATTCTCATATAATCGAGCATATCGTTCATCCAGCCCATGTTCCACTTGAAATTGAAGCCCAGACCGCCCACATCGGCAGGTTTGGTAACAAGTGGCCATGCGGTGGATTCCTCAGCTATCATAAGAACATTTCCGCAGCGTCCGAAAACGGCGGTGTTCAGCTTTCTCAGGAAGTCGATAGCCTCGTAATTCTCATTTCCGCCGTCCTTGTTGGGACGCCATTCGCGTCTGTCATAGTCAAGGTAAAGCATTGAAGCAACGGCATCAACCCTCAGACCGTCAAGGTGGAATTTCTCTATCCAGTATATTGCATTTGAGATAAGGAATGAATGTACTTCCGGTCTGCCGAAGTCAAATACTCTTGTTCCCCAAGCGATATGTTCCTTTTTAAGAGGATCGGTATATTCATACAGGCAGTCGCCGTCAAATTCAAACAGACCTGCAGCGTCTTTGGGGAAATGCGCGGGTACCCAGTCGAGGATAACGCCTATTCCCGCCTGATGGAACATATCCACCATTTTCATCATATCCTCGGGAGTTCCGTAACGGGAAGTGGGAGCGTAGTAACCTATTATCTGGTAGCCCCATGAACCGTCAAAGGGATATTCCGCAAGAGGCATAAGTTCAAGGTGAGTATAACCCATATCTTTGAGATAAGGGATCATTTCCTCGGCAAATTTTACATAATTGAAAGGCTTGCCGTTTTCGTAAGTTCTCCATGAACCGAGGTGGCACTCGTAGATATTCATGGCGCTCTGGTAGATATTCTTGGAATCTCTTTCCTTATACCATTTGGAATCGTTCCACTTATACTCGTTTATATCGAAATACTTTGTTGCGGTATTGGGACGTGTTTCCATATGCGTTCCGAAAGGATCGGCTTTCATGACAACGCTCATATGGGCGGTCTCGATACTATACTTATAGGTGAAATACTGTTCCACATCGGGCAGGAAAATTTCCCAGACGGACTCGTCCGCAAGACGTTCCATAGGGTTTCTGTCCCTGTCCCAGTCGTTGAAATCGCCGACTATGGACACGGATTTTGCATGGGGTGCCCACACACGGAAGAACACGCCCTTTCTGCCGTCCTTCTCGCCCTTATGCGCGCCGAAGAAATCAAAGCAGGTGTAGTTTGTTCCCTCATGGAAAACATGAAGCGGAAATTCATAACTTGCTGGCAATTTTTTATTATCAGACATAGGGTATACTCCTTCACAATTACTTATGTTATTATTTTAACAGATTATGTATCGGATTTCAAGCCTTTTTAGTAAAGTTTTACAATATTGACGTAAAACGCACTTTCAAATTGTGCATTTTTTACATAAATTTTCCCCATTTGGCGGCAAAAAATTTGAAATTTTTCACAAATTCGGGAATATTGTAATAATTTCACATAAAAATGTGCAGATGTTACACTTTTTCTTAAAAGCAAATAGTCATATTTTGTGCAGTTTGACAGCGTAAACGGTCTTATCGTCACGGCGGGAAATATCATCTTCTTTTCCATTTTCGGCGGCGGCGATTATCCGCTCCGCGCAGTCCTGAGAAGTGACTCCCACGCTGAGCATAAGTTCCCTTACCCGCGGGAAGCAGTCCTCGGGAATCCCATCGGTCATCATCACCACTTCATCGCCGTCCGAAAGGCGTATCTCCCGCCGTTCGATTTCCACATCGCTGACTATTCCCACGGGAGTGGTGCGGCTTTCCGCAGTTTTCACCGAACCGTTGGTCTTTATGAAACTCTGCGCCGCGCCGAGCTTTATAAGCTCTGCTTTCCCCGAAAACATATTTACCGTCAGCAGGTCTACCGTTGAAAAACACTCCTCCGCGGATTTTGTAAGGAGCAGAAGATTTGCGAAACGTATCGCCGCTTCTGCGCCAAGTCCTGCTTTTATAAGCCGGGCCGCCACCGAAACGGTCATGCAGCTTTCCACCGCCGCTCTTGCGCCGCTGCCCATGCCGTCGGAAAGTATTACGCTGATATTCCCGAAGCCGTCACGGAACACCGTTCCGAAATCCCCGCTGGTTTCTTCCCTGCCGCTGACTTTGGCAGAACCTATTTCCGCGCTGAAATTTTCCGGTTCATGGAAGCAGAGCCGCGTTTTTGCGCCTATGGTCATAACTTCCGGCGGAGCAAGTTCCCTGTCGGCGGCAAAGGACATCTTTTCCGTCAGTTCTTCGGGCTTTACGTTTAACATTCCCTCGTAAAAACATTCTATGTATACCCGACCGCTTTTGTCGGAAAATAGCGCGGAGGACGGGGAAATCGCCCCTGCCGAGGAAATTATTCCGCCAACACATTCCGACAATTCCTCGTCACAGAACGGGAAAATTTCCATGCCGAGTTCATATAGCATTTTTTCTGTAATTTCAAGCTGTTCGGAAGTTATTTCCCGCATACATTCCGCCGCGTCGTCAGAACGCCTTTCCGCCTGCATTTTCCTGAACGAAAAGTTAAATTCTTCCGCAATTTCCGATTTATGCGGGCAGCCGTCCAAGGCACGGTGCAGGTCTCTTTCGGAGACTGCGCCTTTTCTCTCAAGAATTTTTTCCGTGCCGCGGAAGTAATTTTCTATTCTGTAAGCGTCGCTTTCGCCGCAGAATGCGCTGCTTCTGCAAAGGGAGCAGACTTTTCCGCAAACGGTTTCGGAAATTCCCGCCGTACGTTTCTTTTCCGAAAGAACTCCCGCCGCTTTCAGGAAACTTTCCCGCACGTCCGCGACTGCTGCGGAAGCAAATTTCAGACGTTCGCCGCATATCTCCATAGGCACGGAATTGATTTTCACGTTTGAAAAACTTGTCCTGCTTCGGTAAAATTTATCGGGCAGGGCGCAGAAAACCACAGCCGCCGCAGACATATCCGCAAGCAGTTTCAAAGAATCCGAGGGCATACCGTATATAAGCGCGCCCGCAAGCCCGAATATAAGAAACGACACCGCGGAAACAAGTCTGCCGCTGCGCCTTAACATTCCCGAAGCAAGTGCGGAACACACAAACACAGGCGAAGAATACAACATTCCCGAAGAAGCCGTTCCCGCTCCGAAAACCGTAAGCGCGGCAATCGTTCCGCTTGCCGCACTCCCCGACTTATACGCGGCTGCAAGCACGACGAACGCTCCCGCAGCACGTCCCACATTAACCGTGCCGAGGCTTACTCCGCAAAGCATACACATTCCCAGAACATACACAACGGCAAGCGGTATACGGTTTTCGACTGAAAATGCCGCTCCGTCAGCGGCGGAAAAAACTTTTCCCGCCAGAAACGCCGCCGTTCCGCTTATCAGTCCGCGGAAAACTATTGCCATCACCAGCGCCGCGGAAATTTTATAGAAAAGCGCCGCCGCCACGCCGCAGACAATATATGCGGCAGCTGCAAGTATTCCCTGACCGCGGGGAGAAATTTTTCTCTCCGTCAGAATTCCCGCAAAGGCTTTTGCAATTATCACCGCAGGCACGGAAACTATTTCCGTAAGAAATGCGTCCAGCCTGCCTGTCAGGAACATTCCCGACATCATTCCCGCAAATGCCGCAAAACCTCCCGTTGCGGGAAGCACCGCCGCCAGCGAAGTACAAAGCGGCGCGCCTCCACCGCCGAAGTTGGTCCTTGCCGCTAAAAATCCCGACAGCGCAGAAAGAATTATTCCGACGGAAGCGGGAATATTTCCGCCGCTTTCCGATAAATTTGCGCCGTGATACTTCGGCGCGGCTTTTACTTGTTCCTTGATTTTCATACAGTTCGGTTTGCCCCTTTCAACGTCCGCATTTTTGCACTTTTGGAAAAATATACATTATTTTTCGGTATAATTATACAGCCGTGCAAATGCAAATTCTGTCAAAAGCGGGAAACACGCCTATCAACAGTCATTTTTATAATTATTCGTCAAATCCGCGGCTTCTTTATTCAGTATAAGAATTGCAAACAGGTTTATTATAAGCATTATCCAGTTAAAAATGTCCGCAGTGTTCCAGATAAGCGACAGTTCCGAGACCGAGCCGATAAATGCGGCGGCTGTGTACATTACGCGGAATATTATCAATGCACTGTGGCAGTATCTTCCTTTTAAAACGAATTTCAGGCATTTCTCCCCATAGAAATACCAACCAAGAAGCGTGCAGAAAGCAAATATCATGACCGAAACGGAAACGAAACCCGCCGCATATTTCCCCAATCCTCGTTTGAAAGCCTCCGCAGCCATAATTTCCGCAGGACAGTCTGCCGCACCCGTTACAAGAATTACCAGTGCCGTCAATGTACAACAAATAAGCGTATCTATAATGACTTCCGCAACGGCGCACATTCCCATTTTAACGGGGTCGGAACAGTCCGTTTCCGAATGTACGAGTACCGAGCTGCCCATTCCTGCTTCATTTGAAAACACGCCCCGCCGCAGTCCTACAGAAACGGCTTGTTTCAAGGAATTTCCCAGAATTCCTCCCGCAGCCTGACGTATCCCGAAAGCCGAAGAAAATATAAGCCCGAAAGTTTCCGCAAGATTTTCCCTGAAAATAATAATGACCGCCAGCGCCGCCGCAAAATACAATATAGAAATTACGGGAATGAGCCGTTCGGCTGCCGCTGCTGTATTCTTCGCGCCACGGAAAATTATCATTCCGCAGAAAATTGCGGCTGCCGCTCCCGCAAAAACAGGCGGTATGCCTATTTCTTCCGCAGCCGCCCCTATAGCGTTTGTCTGGGTCATATTTCCTATTCCAAAAGATGCCAAAAGGCATACCACCGCATACGCCGCGCCGAAAGCGGTATTTCCGAATGCTTTGGAAATATATGACATGGGGCTTGGCGAATCGGGTCGTTTATACTTCACGCCGAGGACATTTTCCGCGAAAGCAAGAGCCGTTCCGAAAAGCGCAGATACCCACATCCAGAAAATTGCCCCCGCTCCGCCCACCGAAACAGCCGCCGCCACTCCCACTATATTGCCTGTCCCCATTGAAGCCGCCAATGCCGTGGAAATTGCCTGAAACCGCGATATTTTCCCGCTGTCCGTATGTTCGTTCTCCCCGAATACCGATTTGAAAATATGTACTGTTCTGAAAATATTAAAGCCTTTTATACGGACGGTGAAGAAAATTCCCGCGCCGAAAACAAGTAAAACCGTTCCGAAGCCCCATAACAGATCGTTGAAATTGCTTATAAAATCGGATAACTTTTCGTAAAATATAGAGTGCAAACTTTCAGCCTCCCATAAAATTTTCAAAAAAGTGTTTTTTTGCTTAAAAAATTGTGCTATAATAGATACAATATCATTATATCGGAGAATTTACGACATGAAAAAATACTATGCAGATAAAAAAAGCCTGAAATTTCTGAGAGTGATGACCTTTCTTATCATATCGGGCATAATTATTGCTTTAAAATATTTGCTGGACTATCTGGAACAGCGGTTTCCCGCGTACTTTTCGCTGCCGAAAGTGACCATTCCCGAAATAATCATATGGGCAATAGTCATACTGCTTGTAACAGCTTATGTAATTTTTCTTATGATTATTCTGCCGCTGTGGTACCGTTCGGTAAGCTACACGGTGTCCTCTGACGAAATAGTTATCAAATCGGGAATATTTGTAAAAAACACCTGTTACATCAAGATGTCCTCCGTACAATATACAACGGCAATCTCAATGCCGTTTTCGGAATACACAAGTTTTAACTTTCTGCTGATAAGCGCCTACGGAGGCAGGCTGATATGTTTTTTCCTGTCCTCGTCGGACATGGCGGAGATAAGCAGGAAAATTCAGCAGGCATTAAGCAGCCGCGGAGGATTATAAAAAAGCACCCATAAAAATGAGTGCTTTCGTGGATATTTGGTTTTTAATGTCAGGTCAGGTATTGGCGAGTGTACTCGGTTTGTTCAAAAACCAACATACCATTGTTTTCCTTTTTTATATAAAGAGCCAACGGCATTGGAGTTTCATCAAGAAGTCCCATTTTCCCCTTTTCGGGATCATAATGCAACAGCATAAGATCATCTAACCCCCAGCTTTTAGACAATTTTTTAGCTTTTTCAAAATTAAGTCCATTTTCAATACAGTATTTTTCAATTTGAGGTGACCAATCGTCAAATCTTTTACACATAAAATCACTCCGCTCCCTGTTTTTATTATACCATTTTCATCGGCATTGTCAAGGCTTTTGAAACAAAACATATAATTTCCGGAAAGGAGGAATTCCCATGAAATGTCAGCATAAAATCGCACTTATGAAATATACTACAAAGAACTTCTGGCTGTTGGTAATTCCCTTACTGCGCGGTCTTGCGGCGGTGGGCTTGGATTTTTACGGCTTCTACAACTGGCTTCGGGGCGCATACTGGGATATTATGGTCATTCTCCTTATAATCGGGCTGGCATATTTCCGCTGGAAAAATATCCGCTACGAAATACGGGAGGACGGGATATATGTCAAAGACGGCATAATTGTGCGGAACGAGTTCACGTTCCCCTACAAAGCCGCGTCATGTGTTTCGGCGAAACGCTCGGTTTTTCTGCGTCCGTTCAAGGCGGTAACGGTATCGCTGGACTCGGACTCACATTCCGCGGCAAACAAGCGGGGCAAAGCCGATGTGGAACTTATAGTTCCCTATGAAGATTATCGGGAAATATACGGAAAAATGCCCAAAGATTCAAGCAGCATGAAGATAAATTACCATGCTTCAAAGCGGGATCTATTTTTATTTTCCTTTGTATTTTCATCAACGCTGTCTGGGGTAATTTTCCTTGGAACGTTATTTATCCAAGGCGGACGCATAGTAGGAAGCGAACTTGAAGATATATTCTTCACTGCCGTTTCGGACGTTACGCAAGTAGTTCAGACCATTATCAAAGGCGTAACGCCTTTTGCAGTGGCGCTTACGCTGGTAATTGCAATAGGCTGGGGATTTTCCTTTGTATCGAATCTTTTGCGGCACATGGATTTCCACATAAAGCGGTACGGCGAAAACATTTTTGTGGAAAACGGATTTTTCACAAAAAGAAGGTACTATATAAATTACTCAAAAATAAATTGTGCCGACCTCCGACAGAATCTGTTAATGAAGATATGTCGGGTAATGTCGGTACACGCAAGCTGCACGGGTTACGGAAAGGAAAAGAACGGAATACCTGTATTTGTGCCCATCACCACCCGAAACCGTGTAATGGACTCCATGCGGCTTATTCTGCCGAAATTTACCGTAAGCAGCATTTCAATAAAAACAAAAAACAGCTATATAATAGCGTTTATCTGGGTGCCGATATTGCTGGCGGCGGGATTCCCCATAGCGGCAAGCATTATACGGACGGCGTTTCCGCGTTGGGACAGCATAATCGACTTCCTTGTTATAATGGGAGAGATACCCTCCATATACCTGCTGATAGTAAAAATTTTTGCAAAATTCACAACGGGAATAGGCTTTGACGAGGAAATGGTCACTTTGAAATATTGCAGTATTTTCCAATTTCACACGGTAATCGTTCCCAAAAGCAAGATAGTATATGTACGTCTTAGCCAAACGATATTCCAGCGCGGGACAAAAGTATGCGATGTACTGGTCTATACCCGAGGTGAACACGCATCGCGGCACCGAATCAGAGGTATTCCCATATCGCAGGCGGAAAATTTTGCACATTTATGTAGTCTATAATTATAAATTTTTGTATAAAATATATAAAAGCAGAATTTTTTTGAAAAAGCCCTTGACAATAGGGGTTTACTGTAGTATAATATATTAGTCGGTCGAGGGTCGAGCTTTATGGTCGAACTTCGCAGTAGACTTTCTATGGCGAGGTAGCTCAGTTGGCTAGAGCAACCGGTTCATACCCGGTAGGTCATGAGTTCAAGTCTCATCCTCGCTACCACGGCTCCGGTCTGAGCAATAGTTCGGACAAGTCGGAGCGTTCCGGCCCGTTGGTCAAGCGGCTAAGACGCCACCCTTTCACGGTGGAATCATGGGTTCGATTCCCGTACGGGTCACCAGTAACTTCTCCTCGTAAATGGCTTAGATACGCCGTTTGCGAGGATTTTTTATTTTGCTGTTCTTTGAAATGGTCTTTA
>CANRFB010000041.1 GCA_947629785.1 uncultured Clostridia bacterium
GTGGGAACTATAGGGCTCGAACCTATGACCCTCTGCTTGTAAGGCAGATGCTCTCCCAGCTGAGCTAAGCTCCCGTTTATGTCATACGATCGCTTCCGACCGCCGACTTATTTATTTTACATCAAAAGCCGATAAAAGTCAAGAGTTTTTTTTCACAAAATATGCAATATCGTCATTCTGCATAAAATCATTCCAAAAATCGCAATTTTATAGGACAGGTTTCACAATTCAGGAACACCCGCAGAACCGCGCAGGCGGGATCATTCCCAAAAAATTAAAAGATAAATCATTAATTCTGCTTTAAAAACGGTGGAAAATGATCTACAATAATCATGGTAATATCCAATTTATCGGCAAGGAGCAGGGAACATGATATTTACCGTAGATGCAGGAAATACAAATATTGTTATCGGCGGCTTTGAAGACGACAAGCTGCTGTTTACCTCACGAATGGCAACTCAAACCGCACTTATGGCAGATGAGTATGCAGTACGATTCGGAGAAATACTTTCCCTTTACGGTCACAAAGCTTCCTCAATAGAGGGCTCGATAATATCAAGCGTTGTAACGCCCCTTACCCCCGTGCTGAACGCGGCTGTCAAAAGACTTACCGGCAAGCGGGTCATAATCGTTGGTCCGGGAATAAAGACCGGCGTCAACATCAAGATAGACGACCCCGCTATCCTCGGTGCAGACCTTGTCTGCGGAGCTGTGGGAGCTATGGAAAAGTACGATCCGCCCTGTATCATATTCGATCTGGGAACGGCGACTACCATTTCCGCCATAGACAAGAACCGTTTCTTTCTGGGCGGCTCGATAATCCCCGGAGTGAAAGTTTCTCTGAAAGCCTTATCCTCCACCGCTGCGGCTCTGCCCGACATCAATACCGAACTTACGGGGAATGTTCTTATCGGAACAAACACCGTTGACAGCATGAAGTCGGGAAGCATTATCGGAACCGCAAGCATGATGGACGGAATGGCTGTCCGCTACAAGGAAGTTATCGGAGAAAACGCCGTTGTTATCGCAACAGGCGGGCTTGCGTCCTCGATAATTCCCTACTGTCGGGAAAAGTTCATTCTGGACGAAACGCTGCTTCTTGACGGCCTGTACAGTCTTTACAAAAAGAACGCGTAAAACGGAATATTGCCTATCACGCTGTATCCCTGACGGAACAGCAGTAGGAGGTAATTTTTATGTCAAACATCAGAGAAAAGACCCGTATGCTCGCGGTAATGGGCATACTCACCGCCTTGGTGATCGTTCTGCAAACAGTAGCAACAGGAATCAAGCTGGGACCATTCAGCATAACGCTGGTACTTGCGCCGATAGTAATAGGCGCGGCAATGTACGGCTGGAAAGCCGGAGCGTGGCTGGGATTTGTTTTCGGCTGCATAGCGCTGACGGACGCGGCGGCGTTCATGGCGGTAAGCGTTCCGGGAACGGTCATAACCTGCATACTTAAAGGCGTACTTGCGGGAATTGCAGCAGCGGCAGTCTACAAACTTCTTGAAAAGGTAAACTTCGTTGTTGCGGTAGTTGCGGCGGCGATAGTTTGTCCGGTAGTTAACACGGGAATTTTCCTGCTTGGCTGTCTGGTATTTTTCTACAGTACCATTCAGGAATGGGCAGGCGGAACGAATGTCGGCGTTTACATGATAACAGGGCTCGTAGGTCTGAACTTCGTTGTAGAAGCGGCAATAAACCTTGTTCTCAGCACGGCGATAGTAAGTATTCTCAAAATAGTTAAAAAACCTGCGCTTCAATCATAATTCTGTAAAATTACGGAAACCGGCACTTTGGGTGTCGGTTTCTTTTTTGGAAAACTCTGCCCGGTTCCCTGCCGCGGAAAAACAGGTCTGAATTTCGTTGACAAACAGGTCTGATAGTGATATAATATAGTTAAGGCAACACCGCGCAAAGACCGCCTTACGGCTTTGTCGCACATCTGCTTGCATATTTTCCGTCATATTGTCCGAAAATTTCTTGAAATACAGGCGTATTCCTGCGGAATTTTCAGACAATCTGACAAAAAATCTGCCGGCGCATCTGCACGACAATCTTTGTGCAGTGTTGCCTTAATAAGAATTCTGACCTGAAGGAGTGATTTGAATGTATATCCAATTGTCCGAACTGAAAACAAACCCTGCAAAATACTTTGATCTTGCCAAGACCTGCGATGTTATCGTCACCAGACACGGACAAAGACTCGGACGGATCATTCCGGAAAACAAAGCCGCTGAAATAGAAAGGCATAATGCCTTTGACGACTTGATGGCATATGTCAGATCGGCTCCCTCTGTTCCGGATAATAAGGTTTATGACGCAACCAAAGAAGAGCGTCTGAAAGAGAGAGGGCTGTTATAATGAAAGTTGTTGTTGATAACAACGTGATAATATCAGCCTTAAAGCCTGATCTGCAATTTGAAATTGAATCACAAAGGATATTGCAGCTTGCTTCCGAAAAGAAGATAGACGGTTATGTAAGTGCAAACAGCCTGACTGATATATTTTATGTTTTACGCAAGGTACACGGCGGTGAAAAGGCAAAAGTAATGTTGCAGAAATTGACCTTGATCCTTGACATTATCGGTATTGAAGCAACAGACTGTATTGACGCACTAAATCTGCCTATGAAAGATTTCGAGGATGCTGTAGTTGCGGTCTGTGCAAAGAAAATCAAAGCCGACTTCATTGTTACCCGCGATGAAAATTTTATAAGATCATCTGAAATTGTCAAAGCCGTTACCCCTGAACAATTACTTGAAAAGTTTTAAAAAACAGGAGCTGTTCAAAAGCAGCCCCTGTTTTTATTACTGTTCAAATATACTGCATATCTTTGAAGTCTCTCTTATGCCGTTAGTGCCGTTTATAAGATTTTCGCCCCAGTCGGCAGAAAGCACCGAGCCGTCCCATTCGTTGGCAATATCAAGATATTCCACACCGCCGCCGTTGCCTTTCCAGCTCCAGCCTAAATATCCGATATTATTGTCATTACAATATTTCATAATATAACCCTCGTCCACGTCTCCGTCCGAATGGTTATAACCGAATTCCCCAACGCAAACGCAAAGCCCTTGGGAAGTTGCACCTTCCAGATTAGAACTTATGGTTTTTTCGTTCTTTCCCGCCGTTCCGTACATATGAACGGAGAACATGGTGTTCTGCAGCGGATCGGAATCGAAAACTTCCTTTCCGTGATCCTGAATTGACTTTCCGTACTGTCCCCAACCTGCGGAATCCACCATAATGGTGTTTTCAATGCCCGCTTCACGAAGTCTGGGAATTGCGGCAACATAGCCGTCGCGCCATTTTTCGCTGTCCCATGTGCCTACCCATTCATTGGCAATATTCAGGATAGCGCAGTCCTCGTTCCCGATAAGAGCGTCTTTCATTTCTATCCAGTAGTCGGTTATCTTTTCAAGAGTTTCCGCGCTGTCGTCGCCCGTGCCGTCATGGACTTCGACAATTGCTATCATCTTCCTGTCGCGGCACATCTGTATTAAATTTTCAATAGTCGCCTGATCGTCTTTCTGCCACTGAATACCGTTTGCAAGGACGATACGGACGGAATTTGCGCCCGTTGCGGCAATAGCGTCCAGAGCGACTGTGTCCTGTTCCCTGAACCATGAATGCGCGTGATTTATTCCGCGGAAAACAAACTCGTTCCCGTTGGCGTCAAGAAGTTTCGTTCCGTCCACTTTGAACCCCGCGGCGGAACTGCTTTCCTCTGCTGTTACCGCTTCGGAAACATCGGTAACTTCCGTTTCTGCGTTTTCGGTATTGCCGCAGGCGGCAAGAGACACCGCTAAAAATATCCCAATAGCGGCGGAAAATATTCTTTTCATATTAACACCCTTTCGTAAAAATTCTACATACATAATTATACAGCAGATTTTACAAAATGCAATAGTTTTCCGTAAATCCTGTCGTA
This sequence comes from uncultured Clostridia bacterium, assembly GCA_947629785.1. Taxonomy (GTDB): domain Bacteria; phylum Bacillota; class Clostridia; order Oscillospirales; family Ruminococcaceae; genus RGIG8773. Next base: position 3,935 of record CANRFB010000041.1, read on the forward strand.
AAATTTTGCCAAAACAAAAAAATTCAAAAATTATATCTAAAATTTACATTGTAATTTTGTGTATTCCGCACTATAATAAATGCAACACCGCACAAAAACCGACTTGCGGCTTTGGCGCATATTTAAACAGAAATTTTTGCGCGGTAGTTGCATTGAGAAAAATATTGCGTAATGAATGGAGCGTTTTTATGGCTGCAACTAAGGACCTGACAAACGGCAAACCTGTTAAACTTATTCTCGGATTCGGCGTTCCTCTGCTTTTCGGATTCCTGTTCCAGCAGTTTTATAACGCCGCAGATACCGCCATTGTGGGACGTTTCCTCGGCGGCGACGCCCTCGGTTCGGTGGGCTGCACGGGTTCTATAAATTTCCTTATAATCGGCTTCGTTATGGGCATCTGCAACGGCTTCGCCATTCCCGTGGCGCAGGCTTACGGCGCGGGCGACCATTCCCAGCTTCGCAGATATGTTACAAATTCGCTCTGGCTCTGTATTGCTTTCGCGGCGATAATTACCGCGCTGACTCTGATTTTTTGCAGCGATATTTTAACAATAATGAACACCCAGCCCAACTTCTTTGACAGGGCTTACACATATATTTTTACCATCTTTGCGGGAATTCCCGGGTACTTCCTCTACAACATGACGGCGGGAATTCTCCGCTCCCTCGGCGACAGCAAAACTCCTGTAAGCTGGCTTGTCATTTCATCGGTGGTAAATATCGTTCTGGATATTATATTTATAGTATGTTTCAAAATGGACGTTTTCGGCGCAGCTCTGGCAACGGTAATTGCCCAGTTTGTGTCGGGATTCGGCTGTCTGGAAAGAGTCTGCCGCGGTTACGGAATTCTCAAGCCCGAAAAGGGCGAATGGAAATTCAGCCCGAAACACGTGGGGCGGCTCTGCACAATGGGGCTTCCCATGGGACTGCAATATTCCATAACAGCTATCGGAAGCGTTGTTCTTCAGACGGCGGTAAACGGTCTGGGCGAAACTTATGTAACGGCTATCACCGCCGCAAACAAGCTTTCAATGTTCATGTGCTGTCCCTTTGACGCTATGGGTTCTACAATGGCGACTTACGCGGGTCAGAACGTTGGCGCAAAGAAATGGGACAGGCTCAACAAGGGAATAGGTTCATGCACGCTTCTGGGGCTTATCTATTCCGCATTTGCCTTTGTGGTACTGTTCTTTGCGGGAGAACATCTTGCAATGATATTCCTTGACGATAACAGCCGATATATGCTTCCCCTTGTAAAACAGTATCTCACCACCCTTTCGGCGTTCTACTTCCCCCTCGCTCTGGTGAATATAGTCCGCTTCTTCATTCAGGGAATGGGTTTCTCGCCCACGGCAACATTTGCGGGAATTATGGAAATGGCGGCAAGGGGCGGCATCGCTTATCTGGTGAATATCTACGGTTTTGCGGCAGCCTGCTTTTCCTCGCCCGCAGCTTGGATACTGGCGGATATTTTCCTTATCCCCGCATATTTCGTTTGCAGAAAACGCCTTATTAAAAAGAACGAAACGCCCGAACTTCAAAGCGCATAGGAGGTTTCTATGGATAAAATAATCGCCCTTACATTTGACGACGGACCCAACACCGTTACCACCCCGCAGGTACTGGATATTCTGGAAAAACACAATATCCCCGCAAGCTTTTTCGTCTGCGGGAAAAACATCAATGCCGATTCGGAAAAAGTAATGAAGCGGGCATTCAGCCTCGGCTGTGAAATTCACAACCACTCAAAGACACATTCGGATATGACAAAAATGACCGTCGAAGAAATTTCCCACGAGATAAATTTTACTTCCGATGCGGTGGAAAAGGCAATAGGCGTCCGCCCGAAATTTTTCCGCCCGCCCTACATAGCGGTAAACGAAACGATGTTTGAGAATATCGACCTGCCATTTATTCAGGGCGTTGGCGCGGAAGATTACCTTGACGAAGTTTCCGCCGAGGAACGCTATAAGCGGATAATTTCACAATCGAAAGACGGGATAATAATTCTCCTGCACGACGCGGAGGGAAATTTCCGCACGGTAGACGCGCTGGAAATGATAATTCCCAAACTGAAAGAGGAAAATTACCGCTTTGTCACCGTATCGGGGCTTTTCAAGGAAAAGAACGTAACCCCCCAAGGCGGAATACTTTATACAAGCGCCATGCAGACCGAACGCTATTACCACTGAAAAAAGGCATACTCCGCAAAAAGAGTATGCCCTATTTGTTTAATATTGAAGAATTACAGAAGCGACTCCGCTATTTCCTTTGCGCGGGAATTGTCGGAACATACCGAAAGAATTACCCAGTTGTCACGGGTGAGAATGAACGCGTCCTCCAATTTGTAAACTTCGTCGGGGGTGTAGTCGGTGTATAATTCCGTCTGACTGTCAAGGCGCTTCTGAACGGCTTCCGCGCCGGCTGCCGCGCTGTCCGCATCGGTAAATTTAAAAACTGCCAGTTCGTCGGGATATGCGCCGCTTCCGCAGATAAATACCGACATATCGGTTATTGCCGCCGTGTCCACATCGTAAAATGCGCCGATGTCATCGGCAGTCTTTTCGGTTGCGGACTGAATTTCAATTTCAGCCATTATTGCTGAAGTAATATCCGCCGCGGAAACTTCCGCTTTTGCCTCGGTCTCGGAAACCGTTTCGGCAGGCGTTCCGTTTGCCTGAACGGCGGTATCGTCCGTTTCCTTGCAGGCGGTAAATGCCATTACCGATAAAATTGCTGCTGCGATGATAATTTTCTTCATAAATGATTTCCTTTCAAAATTTTATTGTAAAACCGTGGGAACAGTTGTTGTTTCGGAACTTGCCGCCGAAGTTTCGGAAGTAACGGCAGTTGTTGTCTCTTCGGCAGGGGTAATTCCGCCTGTTATTGCGGTCTGAACGGCACTCAATACAACAGGATATGCGGCTGCTTTGAAATGCAGACCGTCATTTTCCGCAAAATCGTCTGCAAGATACCCCGTAACTCCCTGCAATAAACTGAATGTATCAACATATTTCACCGATTTTTCATCGGCAACATTTTTAATATGTTCGTTATAAGCGGTAATATTCTCGAGTTTTTCGGGTTTTTCCTTTTCGTGGGCTTCTGTGACGGGCGGAATTGACACAAGAACTATTTCCGCGTCGGGGCAGTAAATTTCCAGTTCGTCTATGAACTCACCCATCTTTTCCGCCATATAGTCCTCTGAAAGATATGAAAGCCCGTTAGTTCCAAGCATAATGCAGATGTAGGACGGGGAAAGTTCCGCAGCTTTGTCGTAAACAAGCTTTTCGTCTATTTCGGTGGTCATTACCGAAGCGGGAGTAAGCCCCACCTTGGCAAATACGTTTTCAGGCTGCAAAAATCCGTAATTTACAAGCCCTACCGATAAGGAATCCCCTATCATCAGCACGCTGTTATAGAATTCCTTGTCATACTCCGTGGGAACTTCCTTTGCGGGGTTTGAACCGTCCTCGGGAATTTCCGTTTCGCTTTCCGTTGTGGTTTCGGAACTTTCCGAAACTGCCGCTATTGCGGTAGTCGTAACGGTAGTGGTTGTTGTTTCGGTAATTTCCGAAACAGCCGTGGTTTCCGAACCGATAACGTGTGGCAGGGTTTCCTCGGCGGAAGTGTTTTCAAACTGCAAAAAGCCGTTCTGACGGAGAAAATATATTCCAAATAAAACCAATATTGCGGCAATAAGAATGAATATAGCTATCAGTGCCGCAGTATCGGCAGGAGAAGATTTGCTGTTTGCGCGAGCCATAAAGACCCTCCTAAATAATACCTTGAACAAAATCATTAACTATATTATTATACAACAATATTTCCGATATTTCAAGTATTATTTGCATTTTCCATCAAATTTCCGACAAATTCCATAAAATATAGGCAACACCGCACAAAGATTGTCGTGCAGATGCGCCGTCAGATTTTTTGTCAGATTGGCTGAAAATCCCGTAGGCATACTGCCGTATGTCAAGGGATTTTCGGACAATATGACGAAAAATATGCAAGCAGATGTGCGGCAAAGCCGTAAGGCGGTCTTTGCGCGGGGGTGCCTGTTTAATTTTTGCAATAAATCATATGCAATTATTGTATTTTAATGTGTGGTAAATTGAGGTAAAGTATTTGTATAGCAATAAATCATAAAGAAAGAAGCTGTTTTATGTCCAAGAAGATAACATCTGCCCTGACTGCCCTGTCAATGGCGTTTATAATGTGTTCCTGCGGTTCGGGGAACGGCGTGGAAGTTCCCGAAACTTCCTCCCCTGCCGAAACCGCCGCTTCCCAAGCCGAAACAACGTCCGCTTCGGAAACCACAACTGCGGCAGCGGAAGTTCCGCCTATGGACACTTCGCCAATAACGCTGTCGTTATACATTTACGGCGATTACGACAACATTCCCTTTGACGATGCCGCCGCCGAAAAGATCACCGCCGAAACAGGCGTTACCCTTGAGATAACCGTTTTTGGCGAAGATGACCCGATTCCCGCCGAAAGCGAAGAACTTCCCGACCTTATCTACGCAGGCGGGAACACTTCCGGACTTATCGAAAGCGGCGATATTATTCCCTTGAACGAGTTTATTCCGCTTTACGGAGAAAATTTCCGGAAATTTTACGGAGAATACTTTGATACGCTGAAAGAAGCGGACGGAAACATTTACACATTCGGAACAGGCGGAAACGCCCCCGCGTTCCTCACCGCCGAGGGAACATTCTCCGTCCGCCATGACGTTCTTGCGGAAACGGGCTATCCCGACATAAAAACCCTTTCCGACCTTGAAGCCTGCATTTCCGGATACCTTGAAAGCCATTCGGGGAACACGGGGCTGCTTTTGTGCGGAGGACCTATACAGCTTTATGAAACCACCATAAGCGAGCGGGTAAATTACGTTCTGGGCTGCCCCAATGACGGAGAATTCATTGTTGACGGAGAAAAGGCTTCCTACAAGTGGCTTGACCCGCGGGCGGGGGAATTTATCAGATGGCTGAACCATATGTACAATACGGGGCTTCTGGACAGCGATTCCTACAATCTTAAAGAGGGCGCGTACAAGGACAAAATTTCCCGCGGCGGAGTCGCTGCCGTTGCAGGCTGCCCCGAAGAATATTCCGAGAATTACTGTCCTCTGCCCGTGACTCTTGAAAGCGGCATGAACACCATGTTCGCCGCCGACCGCAGGTATGATGTTCCATACGGTATAGGAATTACCCAAAACTGTTCCGAACCCGAAAGGGCGTTCCGATTCCTCGACTGGTGGTGCAGCGATAATGCGCAGGAGATAATTCTTTCCGACTATGACGGGGAAAGCTTTTACAGGCGATATGCCGAGCCGTTCCCGATGATGGGAATTACCCAAAAAGACGAAAGCGGGAATTACATTTCCCCGCTGCTTGACGATATTATCTCGGAATATTCCGACGAGGAAAGGGCAACTCTTGACGGTTACGGGATAACGCTTTTCGCGGATCTGTTCCCCACGGACGTTCAGCCCATAAACCGCAGACTCATCAGCGAATATGACATTCCCGCCATGAGCGAGGAGGGAATTCTTTTAGAGACCCTTGAAACCTACATGAAAACCGAAGTCCGCAACGCCATAACCTGTTCCGAGGAGGAATTTGACGGCAAGTGGGCGGAAGTTACCGCATGGCTTGAAGAAAACGGCGCGCGTGAGCTTGAAACGCTTATGACCGAGCGCATGAAGACCGAAAAATAAAATCGCGGGCGGAATTTATTTCCGCCCGCCGAATTTTTATTGCTTACGCTTTCTTTGCGCCCTCCCAGTCCTTGAGGAAACGCGCGATCCCCGCGTCTGTCAGTGGGTGATTTATCATCTGACGGAGAACGTTCATGGGAACGGTTGCAATATCGCAGCCAAGGCGAGCGGCGGCGGTAACGTGGATAGGATTTCTTATGGAAGCGGCAATTATTTCCGTGCTGATACCCTGCGCGTTGAAAATCTCAACTATCTCTGCAATAAGCGCCATTCCCTCCATGCCTATGTCGTCCAGTCTGCCAAGGAACGGCGAAACATAAGTTGCGCCCGCATTAGCGGCAAGAAGTGCCTGTGCGGCGGAGAAAACAAGCGTTACGTTGGTCTTTATTCCCATAGCGGTAAGCTTTTTGCAGGCTTTCAGACCCTCCGCGCACATGGGAAGTTTGATAACTATATTCTTGTGTATTTTAGACAGCGGGATAGCTTCTTCCACCATTTTGTCGGCTTCGAGGGAAATTACCTCCGCGGAGATAGGTCCGTCAACAATGCTTGTTATCTCCTTGACTACTTCTTCAAAAACTCTGCCCTCTTTGGCGATAAGCGACGGGTTTGTGGTAACGCCGCAGATAACGCCCCAGTCGTTGGCTTCTCTTATGTCGTTTACATTAGCGGTATCAATAAAAAGTTTCATTGGTATCGGTCCTTTCGTTAAAAATTATTAAAACAATTTTACCATATTATTTAGCAAATTGCAATAGCTTTTTTGAAAAATCCCACGGTATTTCAATGAGTTAAATTTTATTTAACAATTTATTGCTTTTATAATAACAAAAGCGTGAAATTTGCTATATATAGAAATAACTTTATTTGTTATTTTACGAACGAGGGGAAGCACCAAAAAGGGAAGGGGGAAACCGAAAACTTGATAGGGACGCGGCGTGCCTTCAAAACAAACCGCTTCGCGGTTGTTTCTTCCCTTTTAGGTTCTCCCAACCAACGCTTTGCGTTGGTTTTCGGGCATCCCTCTCTCCTTAAACCTATCCCCTTTCGCCCAAGCTGGAAAGGGGTTAACTTAAAGAAACGGGCATATAATTTTTGCTGAACTTTACAGGACTTTGCGAGTTTATCCAAGTAACGCTTGAATAGTCCATTCTGAAAAGTAAAGTTGAACCATCGCAACTGGGTTCGTAAAGTACGCTTACGATTTTAGTTAAATACATCACTCTGTAAAATAACTCAAAATTTATACGTTTAGTAAACTTTACTAAGTCTTACGCGCGTTGCGTACAAAACTTATTATAGTTCATTCTATAGATGAAAGTTCAAGAAAAAATGCAAAGTTTGCAAAGTAGGGTATTAAATTTATGATACTTTGATTATATGTAAACCTTTACGAGCTTGGGCGAAGGGGGTAAGAATAAAGGACAAGGGGAGCGCGAGGGGAAAGACCATAAAAGGAAGGGGGAAACCACCGCGTTCCTTCCGTTTCACTGGTTTCCCCCTTCCTTTTTTGGTCTTGCCCCTCGCACATCGAATAAATAATAAAGTTATTTTTATATTTTTGGTGCTTCCCCTCGTTCATAGAATAAATAATAAAATTGTTTCTATAAAGTAAGTCTTTCCCCTCGTTCGTAAAATAACTAAGGAGTTATTGCTATTATAGTCAAATTGTATATTGACAAAAGGAAAAAATATGTTAATCTGTATTGGTAATGTAATTTTCAAAAATCACCCGAAAGGAGGAATATTATTATGAAAAAGATATTGCCTGCCGTCCTGACTGCTCTGCTTTTGCTTACGGCGTGCAGTAATAATGACGGCAGCGAAGCGATCACGTAGGAAACGACTGTTTCCGAAATTACGGAAGCTACATCGGAAACCGACGTAACGGAAACCGAGGTAACGGTTACTGAACCTGCCGAAACAGAACAGACCGACCCGGGATTTGACGTCGAAGAACCCCATGACCCGTATGTGATATACTGGGGCAGCGGCGGCGAAAATTCGGAGAATAAAAACGGATTTGTTACCCCCCCGATGTTATTATTAACGAAGTCCTTGCAAAGTACGGATACGGAGACGGCGGTATTGCTTATGCCGCGGACTGGATAGTTCCGGAATATATCGAAGAAGAACCCTCGGAGGACGGAGAACTGAGAGGTTCGATACACCGCATAGGTATACTTGATATGACGGAGGGATATTCCGCCTTTGTTGGCAGCGAAGTAAACGAAATTACCGAGAATATCGCCAAGTCTCTGCTCGATACATACGGCCTCGATTCTGTAAGAATAAGCGAAATGAAAGCGGGAAGTACGACGATCACGGCAAAGACTTCCAACGGCAAAACGGCAAGCTGTTCCGTTACCGTAAAGCCCGCTTCCTATGAGAAACTTGACGAAATAACAAGTTTTTCCGTAAATCCTGCGGATTAACAGGGGAAGCGGGCGCTGTAAAAAATCTTGCGCTGTCGGTTTCCCCGAGCAGTGTCAAGGTTTCCGACCTTGACGTGACATGGACTTCAAGCGACCTTTCAACGGTGTATGTTTCGTCCTCGGGACAGATAACACTTAAAAAGGCGGGTTCTGCGACTGTGACTGCAACGCTTGAAAACGGCAAGTCTGCTTCCTGTCAGGTGACCGTTAAGGCTGCGGATATTGATGTATCTGATCTTACAGCTACTATTCGTACGGGCGGTTCTAAAACTATCTACATTGATCTTGGTGCTACTATTAAGCTTGATTATGATCTTTCAGATCCTGATGTAGACAAAAATAGTATTTCTGTATCTTGGTTCTGCGATAGCGATAACAATTGCTTATCCATAGACCAGAATGGAAACCTTACAGCTTCTGCTGCTGGTTCTGGTATCGTCAGTCTTAAGGTTAATGGTAGTATCTGCCTGATTCTTGTTTTGTTGTTATCCGCCTAAACGAACAGCAGATGTATGAAAAGCGGCTTGAGTTTGCTCAGGAAGTTCTCCGTCTCTGCAATATTGAGAGAAAAAAAGAGGGACTCAACCCCCTTGAACTTATGGACGATCTGAACTTTGCAGCGCAGATACGCGCCGATGAACAGACGGAAGTCGGCGACATCTCCCATACAAGACCCGACGGCACTAAATGGAAAACGGTTCTCCAGAATGTCAATGTTCCAAGCAGGGCGCAGGGCGAAAATCTTATACTTAATTACGATACTGCCAACAGCGTTGTAAGAGGCTGGATGGCTTCTCCCGGACACCGTGCAAACATCATGAGAAAGAATTTCACACATATGGGCATCGGCGTTACTTTTACTAATGCTGAGTGTACGAGTTCCAGAGTAGTAACGCAAATATTTATTGAGTATTCAGGCAAGTAAACAGAAAAACGAGAGCGGGGCGACCTGCTCTCGTTTTTGCCTTATTTTTACGGCGCTTTAAACCAAGTCTGCACGGAACGAAAACAGCAGAAAAAGTTTTTACTTTTTATCTTGCTTTGTCAAACAAGTTGCTTTAAGCTTTTTGGAATGTTTCTGTGATAAGTTTTTATAAAAATCAGTTCTTTGTTGTGACATAGCCTTTGAAAAATTTAAGATCTGCTTCACCGGCACCTTACAGATAATGCTTGATAAGTTCCGTATCGGTCAACGCGCTTTCGAGTATTCTGCTCAATACTGAAGTATATCCCTTTCCGAGAGATCTCGCTGTTTTTAGTGCTTGCGGCGATAAGCGCAGCGTGACAAGCTGCTTTTTGCGCTCCTCACGGCGCATTTCGGAAACTCTCACCATCTGGCTGAGCTGCTCGGCAGTCAGTTCCGGACAATCTTCATCGGGCTGAACATGTCTTGTCTTTAGATCTTCAAGCATTTTCTTTTGAGCGTCAGTCAACGGTTGGTCTAAGTCAATTTCCTTGCGAATAATCATCATACATTCTCCTTTCCTGTTTCGTTGCCTTTCTGGCTGAAATCAAGCGGTTGTCGTCTTTGAATACTCGTGCTGCTGTGGTAAAATCAATTCCGTGTTTAAAGATATTGATTTTTTCCTTTTCTTCGTCCCATTCAAACCGCATTGTACCCCTCCTTGTTTATTCTTATTATATCATAATATAATACAAAAAGTATTACATCGTGTATTACGTTTTGTTAATTTTTTATGTCTCCGCTTCTTGGAGGAAGAACACGGCTTTTTCTTTTCAGCAGGATCCTTTAATTACGGTACTGCCGACAGCGTTGTAAGAGGCTGGATGGCTTCTCCCGGACACCGTGCAAACATCATGAGAAAGAATTTCACGCATATGGGCATTGGCGTTACTTTTACAAATGCTGAGTGTACGAGTTCCAGAGTAGTAACGCAGATATTTATTGAGTATTCGGGCAAGTAAACAGGAATACGAGAGCGGGACAGCCCGCTCTCTTTTTTGCCGTAAACAAAAACCAAGGCTCTCTGTCTTAAAGACAAAGAACCTTGTTTTTGATCTGCTGCATTATTGCTTATTGTTTTCAATAGCCTTCTCTAATTCGGACCAAGTATCTTTATTGTAATCTGCACCCTTGAATGTAACGGTAAGATTATCGCAGCCCTCAAAAACATTTTTTTGAAGATCATAACCGGAACCATCAAAATAACTATCAGGGTATGTAATATGAGTTAATGCAGTGCAACCACGAAAAGTGTTTAATAAACAATTAACAAATATTTGTTAAATAATAAAAGGTTCTGTCCCCATCAAGCACCGAGGCAGATGAGTTTAACAAACATTACCCTATGACCTCTCGTCCGGTTCGCCTTAATTACATTCTGGCTCAAAAGGCTATCCGCTGTATTATTGGGCGACTGCAAATTCTCAGGCGGAGCTTGATTTTGTAATTCAGAAAGAAAATAAAATTTTTGCAATTGAAGTTAAAAAAGGCGAACATGTAAAATCAAGAAGCCTTACTATGTTTGCTCAAAAATATTCCCCGGACGTTTCAATAAGGCTTTCCTCAAAAAATTTTGGAAAAACAGAAGATATTACTTCTGTACCGCTTTACGCGGCAGTGTGGATATGAAAAACTCCCCGACTTAATCGGGGAATTTTTATACTTCCATAACATTGTCCGCCCACAATTCACATTGCATCATAACAGTAGTTACCGCATCGTCCATTCCCTCCGGAGGATAACGATGATCTTTCAGAAGTTTTCGTATCATCATACGCATTTTTGCTCTTGCACTGTCACGTTTCTGCCAGTCGATGGTACGGTTTTTCCGCAGTTTGTCCGCAAGCTCCTTTGTAATTGCTATCAATTCTTCATTTTCGTAAAAATCCTTTATTGCCTGCGGTTTTGTCAGCGCATCGTAAAATGCCAGTTCATCGGCAGTAAGTCCAAGCTCCTCCCCTGCTTCTTTTGCATCGCGTATCTGTTTTGCAAGGTTAAGCATTTCCTCTATTACCTGCTCGTTTGTAAGCAAACCGTTCAGATACCTGTTCATTGTCTCTTGCATGATTTCGCTGAATTTCTCAGATTTAACAAGATTTGTACGTTTATAAATATGTACCTGCTCGGCAATAAGTCTTTTCAGAAGCTCCACCGCAAGGTTTTTCTCTTTCATTTTTGAAATTTCTTCAAGAAATTCCGGATCAAACAGCGAGAATTCCTGCTCTTTATCCGAAAAAAGGTTTATTACTCCATCGCTTTTTATGCTTTGTTTCAGCAGTTCATTTATCTTTGAATTTATTTCCGGCAGCGATAATTTCTTTTTGCCGCCCTGATTCATTATTCTTATAATAACAACGCGGACAGCTTCAAAAAATGCCGCTTCCTCACGTTCTTTACGTTCAGCAACAGATGAACAAAGCGAAAGCGCCTGTTTTAAAAGCAGTGCTTCTTTTGTATAATTTTCTCTATCCTCTTTTTTATTTATATCCATCAGGAAATTTGCTGCGCCAATTATCGCACGTCCTGCGGTAAGTTCATTTCCGCCGAAGAAATCCGAATAATCATATCCGTGCAGAATATCTCGGCAAACGGAAAGTTTTTCTTTGAATTTCGGATATGCTGCGCTTAAAATATCGGTATTTCCGTAATTTTTTCTGTCGCGGACGGTGTAATCGTTCATCGCTTGTTTGAGCGCGCCTGCAATTCCAACATAATCAACTACAAGACCGCCCTCTTTGTCGCGGAATACACGGTTTACCCTTGCAATAGCCTGCATAAGATTATACCCCGCCATTGGTTTGTAAACATACATTGTCGCAAGTGACGGAACGTCAAATCCGGTGAGCCACATATCCACAACGATCGCAATTTTCATTGGGCTGTTGTTATCCTTGAAAGTCCGAGCAAGTTCTTCCTTGTGACGTTTATTTCCGATTATTTTATGCCATTCCTCCGGATCTTTGTTTGAAGCGGTCATAACGATCCCGACTTTTTCTTCCCAGCCGGGACGAATTTCAAGTATCCGCTTGTAGATTTTCATGGCAATTTCTCTTGAATATGCAACTATCATTGCTTTTCCGGTAAGAAGATCTTCACGATAATTTTCATAATGACCGAGAATATCGTCCACAAGCGATCTTATCGTGTCATCATGTCCGAGAATTGCCTCCATCTGACCGAGTTCGTGCTTGCTTTTCTCTATAACGTCCGGATCGGCGTTCTGCGCCATAATATCATATTCCTTGTCGATGAGCTTTAAAGTCGTTTCGTCAAGTTTTAATTTTATTACGCGGCTTTCATAATAAACAGGACGCGTTGCGCCGTCCTCAACAGCCTGCGTCATATCGTAAACGTCTATGTAATCTCCGAAAACCTCGCGGGTATTTCTGTCCTCTTTTGAAATAGGCGTGCCGGTAAATCCGATATATGTAGCATTCGGAAGTGAATCACGAATTACCCGCGCCGTGCCTATAACGCGTTTTGCGGTGTATTCTCCGCTGTCGTTTTTGGTCATTTTTATTTTTTCGGAAAGTCCGTACTGCCCTCTGTGGGCTTCGTCAGCCATTACGATTATATTCCGTCTTTCGGATAATGCTTCCCCCGACTCTGCAAATTTCTGCATAGTGGTAAAAATTATCCCGTTTGCTTTTCTGCCCTCAAGAAGTGATCTGAGATGTTCGCGGCTTTCTGCGTGAACGGGATCCTGCCGCAAAAATTCCCTGCATTTTGCAAATTGCAGATAAAGCTGATCGTCAAGATCGTTCCTGTCGGTAATTACAACAATTGTTGGACTTTCGAGTTCGCTTTGCAGAAGATGTGCGTAAAACACCATAGACAGCGATTTTCCGCTGCCCTGAGTATGCCGGAAAACTCCGCCTTTTCCGTCTGTTTTTGTGGCTTTTTTAGTGGATTCAACAGCTTTTTTAACAGCAAAATACTGATGATACCCCGCAAAAATTTTAAAGCGATCAATTCCGTCATTTGAAAAAAGAATAAAATTTTTCAGAATATCAAGCAGCCGTTCTTTTTGAAAAATGCCCTCAAAAAACGTGTCAAACTGTGCAAATTGTGTATTTTCGTAACTTCCGTCCTTGGTTTTCCATTCCATGTAGCGATCTTCGCCGGAAGTTATAGTTCCCGCCTTGCTGACCGAAAGATCGCTCATAACGCAAATTGCGTTATAAATAAACATAGACGGGATTATCTGCATATAATTTCTTATCTGCTTGTACGCTTCGGAAGCGTCCGTTTCCTCACGGGACGGAGATTTCAGCTCCATAAGCACAACCGGCAGACCGTTTATGAACAGTATAACATCGGGGCGTTTTTCCTCATTTTCGACAAACGTCCACTGATTAGCGATAATAAAAGAATTATTCTCGATATTTTTATAATCGGCAATATAGCATATTGCGGAATATTCCTCGCCGTTTTTATTGTAACGCACTTCGATCCCGTTTTGCAGATAATCGGTAAAAACGGCGTTTTTCTGCACAAGTTCGCCGTTTTCAAAATTCGTCAGTTTATATATGGCGTCTGCAAGCGCATCGTCGGGAAGCGTGGGATTGAGCCGCGAAACAGCCGCCGTCAGCTCGTCCATATACAGCGGACATTTATAATCGCGGTCAATATCCGGACCGTACACATGGGTATAACCCATTTCTTCAAAAAGCCGGATTATTGCGTTTTCGTAGTCTGCTTCGGTGTAGGGCATATATCTGCTTCCTCCTTTGTTATCTCTTCTAATATTTCGATCAAATCACAATAAAAGCAATATTCTTTATCATTTTTATCACTTTGATACATAATTTGGAATAGTACCATTAAAATAATAACTACAAGAGCCAAGAAATTATAATTCTCATTAATTTTATCTATAAAAATAGTAATACAAAAAATCATTAAAGTTGTAAAATATGATTTCATATTTTTATTTACTCGGTTATTGCTAATTAAAAAATGTTTTAAATTTTCTTTCTTTTGCACAGTATCTAATTTTGAAAGCTGCTTTAAAATATACTCTTTCCATTCAAGATAATATGTGAATTTTTTGCTTTTTCCTCTGCAAAGCTTTCTATATTCTTTTAATTCTTCTGATAAATTTATTATTTCAGAATATGGAGCGTACTTCACAATATCTTCTCCTTTTATATTTTTACATTCGACACATCTATTTCACCGTTCATCAATTTTGGAAGCAAAGTATCACGGAGAGCAGAAAGGCGTTCATTTTCTAATTCATTATGTTGAATTGTTTCAGTAAGTTTTTTGAATACAGGTGAATATGTCGTAAACATATCTGAGTTATATATAAACTCAAACTTAGCCAAATCATTCATTACAATATAAGGAATTGCCGAACCTCGAGTACCACCCATAATTTTCTTACTCAGTTCAAGTTTTACAAACCAATATAATGGAAAAATATAATCTGGATTTGTAGATTCAAGAAGACAGCAAGCATATGTTCGCTGATACAAATCAAATTTACCGCTGTAAAAACGTGTTCGCCCTGTATAAGCACCATTACCTGAAACAATAATTGCGTTTCCATCGTAAATATAACTATTAATTTGAAGTGCATCTGGTGCGCAAGTAAAGAATTTATATTTTCCGCCTTTAACAGAAGCATTTGCATTTTTCTTACCAGTAAATATTGAACAAAATTTATCAAGAGTAACAATTTCTCCGTATGTATCTGATTTTGGAGAAAAATAAGTTTGATATATCGCCTGCGCCTGCTGTTCTAAATTTTCATTTATTGATGTATTAAGCGCGATTTTATTATCAATTATCGACAATATCGAAATAGACTTCTTTATATAATCCATTTCATAAAACGGTATCGGCATTTCTTCAAGCGACTTTATATTAAGCGTAGGCTGAACAGTTGTATTTAAGTTATTGTTTATATATAATTGTCCTTTGGGAGAGTCAAGATAATATTTGACCCATAAAGTTATATTTTCATCAGGAATATCAATTAAAGCTGTAGCTCTTACCAAATTGCACCCAGCAAATTTTTTTGAAACAATGGCTGTTTTCCCAACTGTTCCAACAACACTTATAATTAGTTCTCCTCCATTCAGTTTAGTACGAGAATATTTTTCAGATATCTCGAACGCCGTTGTATCAAGATCATTAATTGATTTAAGCCCTTGAATAATATTGAATACTTTTATAATATGAACACCGCCTGTAACATTTTTACCGGGTTGAACAATACCATAACCAATCTTTCTGTTCACAAGTGAAGAAAGTTCTTTGTATGTAACATTCATATGATTACCACCCAATTAAATATATTTTACTTTTTTGACTTAGTATTTTTATTGATTATTCATATATAAATTTATCAATCAGCATATCCAATGCAATTGATATTTTCTCATTTTCTCTTTTCATATCATCGTTTTTGGCATGAGCATCTTTTATCTCATGAAATACCTCAACAACAAAATGTGCCATTTGCTTTGTTGGTTGCCTTGTTGATTGATTTTGAAGTCTCAATTGACATAAATTTAAAAACATAAGAGTTTCTTTGTATTTCTTTTGATCAACATTTAAGTTTGCTTTAATAAATCTGACAGTATACTTGATTTTTTCCAACATATCAGATACAGTTATACTTTGATTATTAACTTCTCCTAAAACATATGTTGGTGTAAAACGATCCGGCATAACATTTACTTTTTGAATACCACAATTATCAAATAAATTTTTATAATTAGACCTCATACCCCATCTTCCCCTACTTCATCAAATTTTTTCCGTAGCGTATCTTTTAAAACGTCAAAGGCAGGAATAAAGCTGTCACGGATAAGCAGCAGCATTTCGTATATCTCGTCCTCATCGTAAATATGAACGGACATATTGCACTTTTTCAGCATTGTGAGCCACACAGACTGCTCATCAATAAAACCGAATTTATAACCAAGCTGTAAAATTTCCCGCGGCGAGCCGGTTTCCGCACCTGCCGCGCCGTGGAGTTTCAATACTTCCTGCAATGCTTTCCACGCAAGCCCAAAGGTAATACTGAACTGACATATTATTCCCGTACGGTATATTTCATCGTCGTTTGCAAACGCAAAATCGGCTTTTTTCAGTACATTAAGACAATTTGAAAAATTATCGAGTTTTTTCATATATCGTCACGCCGTCCATTTTTATTTCATCTTTCCACTTCTTCTGGAAGATCATATTTCATAACCGATAGCCCCCAGTTTTTCGCGTATCTCGTTCTCCAATTCGTGGGACTTTGCAAACATTCCGGAAAGTTCCGATGTCAGCCGCTGCATTTTTTCCTCAAAAGGCTCGTCCTCTTCCTCCTGCTCCTCTATGCCCACATAACGCCCCGACGTAAGAATATAGTCCTGACCTGCAATATCCGCAGTTGTCACAGCAGCGCAGAATCCCTTGACATCTTCAAGGTTCCCGTCCTGAAACGCTTTGAAAGTTTCCGCCAGCTTTGTTATCTCCTCATCGCTGAGATCGCGGTGTTTGCGATCTACCATATGCCCCATTTTCCGCGCGTCTATGAAAAGGGTTTTCCCCTTTTGCTTTTTGTTCTTTGTGATGAACCACAATGTAACGGGGATCGTCACGCTGTAAAATAACTGCGTGGGCAAAGCAACGATACCCTCGATAAGATCATCTTCAATAATGTTCTTTCTAATCTCGCCCTCGCCGCTTGACTGGGTGGAAAGTGCGCCGTTCGCAAGCACAAGACCGATCTTTCCGTTTGGCGCAAGGTGGTGGATCATATGCTGTATCCAAGCAAAGTTGGCATTCCCCGCAGGAGGTGTGCCGTACTTCCAGCGAACATCGTCCTTGAGCTTTTCCTGTCCCCAGTTTGAAAGGTTGAACGGCGGATTGGCCATAATAAAATCTGCTTTCAGCGTTTTGTGAAGATCGTTAAAGAACGTGTCCGCATGGAATTGTCCTAAATCAGCGTCAATTCCGCGGATAGCCATATTCATTTTTGCCATTTTCCAAGTATCGGCATTTGATTCCTGACCGTAAACGGAGATATTACCCCTGTTGCCGCTGTGCGCCTGAATGAATTTTGCGCTTTGGACGAACATTCCTCCAGAACCGCAGCAAGGATCATAAACGCGGCAATTCTCAAAAGGATCGAGGATCGCGACTATGGTTTTAACAATGCTTGACGGCGTGTAGAACTCTCCGCCCTTAACACCCTCGTAAGCGGCAAACTGCGCTATGCAGTATTCATAGGTGCGCCCAAGCAGGTCTTTGCTGTCCTCTGTGTCGGACATATCCATATTTGTGAACAGATCCACAACATCGCCGAGAACGCGTTTGTCAAGATCCGGGCTTGCATAATTTTTCGGCAGAACGTTTTTCAGGGTTTTGTTTTCATCTTCAAGCGCTCTCATAGCATCGTCAATAACTGTGCCGATCTCCGGAGTGTGGGCAGCGGCGGCGATAACTTTCCAGCGTGCCTTTTCAGGAACGAAGAAAATGTTGTCCATAAGGTAAGCGTCAGGCTCGTTCTCGAAACCGTCGCCCTCAGCAACAAGCTCGTTATAGCGCTT
Source organism: uncultured Clostridia bacterium (assembly GCA_947629785.1). GTDB lineage: Bacteria > Bacillota > Clostridia > Oscillospirales > Ruminococcaceae > RGIG8773. The sequence goes on from CANRFB010000041.1 coordinate 21,614, forward strand.
TTCAAAAGCGCTTGATATGTAGCGCAGGAAGATAAGTCCAACGATAACTTTTCTGTATTCGGCGGCAGGAATATGTCCCCAAAGAACGCAGGCAGCGTCCCAGATCTGTTTTTCAAAACCGATATTTGCGTTATTTTTATCCGGCATAATTTTACCTCCAAAGGAAATTATGGTACCCCATTTTATTCATAATAGCACATTTTCTTCAAAAAATCAAGTATGAACAGCAAGTTTTGATTTTAAATAAATGCCAAAACTATCCAATATGATATAGCTATCCGATCGTAAAAACCGTGTGCGGATCTTCGTACACCTTAGTGTAAAATAAAAGTAGGCAGAGGCAGAAAAGAAAAAGAGGGCAAGAAAGCCTTGCCCTCAGAGTCACCATATGCTATAATATTAGTTGCACAAAAAAATATAAAGCAGGTGACTATAAAATGATTATATCATATGAAATCGAATTTGACAATAGCAAAGAAGTAAATTTTCACGGCAACAGCATTTACTTTTTAGAAAAGATATGGTAAAATAGGAATATGAAAATAGAAAAATTAATAGAAC
>CANRFB010000042.1 GCA_947629785.1 uncultured Clostridia bacterium
CTTCCGCATCGTCGGCAGTCACCTGACGAAGTATCAGGCGTTCGGTTTCAATTGTAGGGAGAATACTATTATCCATAAGATCAATGGTGGAAAAGGCGAATTCCGGTAAACGCCATTGCCATATTGTACTTGTTGCAGGTTTCGATAACGTTATCGTCACGGATAGAACCGCCCGGCTGTGCTATGTATTCAACGCCCGACTTGCGCGCGCGTTCGATATTGTCGCCGAATGGGAAGAACGCATCGGAACCGAGGCAAACGCCTTTATTCTTTGCAAGCCATGCTTTCTGCTCCTCGCGGGTGAAAGGCTCGGGCTTTTCGGCAAACCATTTCTGCCATTCGCCCTCGGCAATAACGTCCATATATTCGTCGGAAATATAAACGTCAATTGTATTATCCCTGTCGGCGCGGCGAATATCGTCCTTGAATTTCAGACCCATTACCTTGGGAGACTGTCTCAGCCACCAGATGTCCGCTTTATTTCCCGCAAGGCGTGTGCAGTGTATTCTTGACTGCTGACCCGCTCCGATTCCCACGGCCTGACCGTCCTTGACATAGCAGACGCTGTTTGACTGGGTATATTTCAGAGTAATAAGGGAAATAAGCAGATCCCGCTTCTTTTCATCGGGAATATTCTTGTTGTTTGTAACAACATTGTCAAGGAGCGCGTTGTTGATGTCAAGAGAGTTTCTTCCCTGCTCGAATGTAATTCCGAATACCTGTTTTGTTTCAACGGGTTCGGGAACGTAAGACGGATCAATTTTTATGATGTTGTATGTGCCTTTTCTCTTGGACTTGAGAATTTCCAGAGCTTCGGGTTCGTAGCCCGGGGCGATTATTCCATCGGAAACTTCCCTTTGTATCATCTTAGCGGTGGGAACGTCGCAAACGTCCGAAAGTGAAATGAAATCGCCGTAAGAGGACATTCTGTCCGCACCTCTTGCTCTTGCATACGCGCAGGCAAGGGGAGAAAGTTCGCCCAGATCGTCCACCCAGTAAATTTTCTTTAACGTGTCGGAAAGGGGCAGTCCCACAGCCGCGCCCGCAGGCGAAACGTGCTTGAAAGATGTTGCAGCGCAGAGTCCTGTTGCCTTTTTCAGTTCGTTCACAAGCTGCCAGCCGTTGAAAGCGTCCAGAAGATTGATATATCCGGGCTTTCCGTTGAGGACTTCAATGGGAAGTTCCCCGCCGTTTGCCATAAAAACTCTTGACGGCTTCTGATTGGGGTTGCAGCCGTATTTTAAAAGCATTTCATTTGCCATTGTAAATTCCTCCCAAATTTTAGAGTTGAGAGTTAAGAGTTAAGAGTTGAGATAATGTTTTCACTTTTTATATTTCATTTTGAAATAACAGAACAATTTTAAAAGTTTTGATGTATTATCAAAAATGCAAAGCACTAATACATCTTAACTCTCAACTCTCCACTCTTAACTCTTAGTTATTCTTGTTTATGATCCTTGATTCGTATTTTCCCGTGCCGAGGTCGATATATCTTACGAAAAGCGAAACTTTATTGTCGGCGTTGAGATTATCCCAGATAAGCTTTGTCATTTCATCAATGGAAATATCGGGAAGTTCTATGTTCTTGGGTTCGCCCTCAAAGCTGGGAAGCGGATTTCCCGCGCCCGAATATGTGTGGATAAACTTTGCCTTTCCCGCAATAGGATTGCTGTAAGCGTAGGTGTATCTCTGACAGGAACTGCTGTCGCCGTCCGCGCTTTTCAGAATGGACATGGCAAAATTCATCTTTCCCTCGTCAAGGTGGATAATTCCCGAGATCCTCGGAGTGAAGTTGGGAGCGTCGTCCTCAAATTCACGGGTACGGAGAGACTGCTCGAAAGTCATTTGTTTGTCCATAAGGTCGTAAATAGTGTCTGTCTGGTCGCCGTTGGTGACAATTGTTTTGCTGCCCATAACGCGGACGGGCGCGTAAATTATAAGGTGGGGATCGGTCATTTTAGAGGGATCGAAAGCCTGAGTCCTTATCCCCTCGCCGTCCTCAACGAAAACGCGGTTGCGGCTGTTTTCGCTTCTGCCCATGATGAAATACGCTGTTACAGCGTGTTTTCCGTCTGCGGACTTGCCGATCATAATTCCGCGTCCGTGATAGTCCATGCTGTTAAGTTCTTCCGCGATAGTTTTTGTTATCATGCTGATTCCTCCTAAAATTTTCCTAAATAGCAAGCTGTATCCTGCGGCATCTGAACAATGCCGTTATGACTGAATTTGTAAAACGCTTCCCGAAGTTCGGAAATGAAATTTTCGTAATTCGGGTGGTCGCTTTTTATCGAATAAGAATGTGACAGCGAATATCCGATGAAATGCTCCTCATCAAAGATCATAGGATTATCCGCGCAGAATGTTTCCACTTCCGAAAAATACTTACTTTCCAGAAAGGAACTTCTGTCATATCTGCCGCACTTTGAAATTTTAATGCTGTCGCTCATTCCGCAGTATTTTTCAAATATCCTGTCACGCTCCGTTCGGAGATCGCTTTTTCCGTGGGTGTTCCAGATAATTGCAAGCCGTCCGTCCGGCGTTAAAATTCTTTTACATTCTTCATTGAATTTGCCGCTGTCGAACCAGTGGAAAGCCTGCGCCGCCGTCACAAGCCCGAAGCTGTTACCCGGAAGTCCCGTGTTTTCGGCGGCAGCGTTTACAATTTCCGCAAAAGGAACATTCTCCCGCAGAACGGAAAGCATATCCGCATTTGGTTCAACGGCTGTTATTTTTTTGAATCTTGTGAACAGACATTTTGTAAAAATGCCCGTTCCCGCGCCTATGTCCGCGGCATTTTCCGCATTAGTCCTGTCGTAAAGGAAATCAATGACTTCCTGCGGATAGGACGGTCTTGTCCTGTTGTAAATTTCCGCTTTTCCGGAAAATAATTTTTCATTCATCAACATATGCCCTGCCGTTTTCCACCCGTATCTTATCTTCGCAGAATAATGCCACGGCTTTCGGGAGAATTTTCCACTCCACGTTTTCCATGACCCGCTTTTGCAGAATTTCGGGAGTATCGCCGTTCAGAACGGGAACGGTGTCCTGCAGAATTATAGGACCGCCGTCACAGACTTCCGTTACAAAATGCACTGTTGCGCCCGTGACCTTTACGCCCTTTTCAAGAACGGCTTCATGGACGTGCAGCCCGTAAAAGCCCTTTCCGCAGAAAGACGGTATCAGCGCAGGGTGAACGTTCATCATCTTATTCGGATATGCCCGACAGACAGTGTCGTCCAGAATTGTCATAAATCCCGCGTAAACCACCAGATCGGCGTGTTCGTTATCAAGTGTTTCCAGCATGGCTTTGCTGTATTCGTGAACATCGGGAAAATCTTTCCGCACAAGCGTTACCGTTTTTATGCCGTTCTGCCTTGCACGTTCAAGGGCATACGCGTCCGCTTTTGAAGAAATAACGCAGGTTATCTTCCCGCCTTTGATGTCTCCCCGCTTTTCCGCGTCAATAAGCGCCTGCAAATTCGTTCCGCCGCCCGAAACGAGGACAACTATATTTTTCATTGTTTCATCTCCCGACCAATTACTTTCTGATAAGCGCGGATATTCCGATAAGCAAAAATACCGCACCGATCACCGCCACCACAACAGACTGCTGCATTTGATTAGGTTTTTCATCGGCAAAATAAAATTTCCCGTATTTGATGTTTGCACATACGTCGGCATTATCGCCAACGCTGCACCTGAGCCGTTCCCTATATTCGTAACGGTAATATTCAAGACGTATCGTACCTGTTTCGGTTTTAGCTTCGACTATCGGGCAAACCACAGCTCCCATGTTACGGTCTTCAATAGCGGTGACAGTTCCGCTCATATAGATAGTATTGCTGAGTATCTTTTTGTAATAGAAATACAGTGCCAGACCGATGGAAATCATTGCAAATCCTATTGCAATTCCAAAGAACGGTTCTGTAAATACCGCACGCACCAACATTCTCATAAAATTATCACCTCAGCAGATAATAACTCCCTCTTCGCTTTCAACTAATTCGCCGAGAACATACGCTTGTTCACCTGCTGTCCTGATAACTTCTATCGCCTTGTCTGCGTCGTTCTTGTCAACTACAACGCACATTCCCACACCCATGTTGAATGTATTGAACATATCTCTTTCGGGAATTTTTCCCGTTTTGGCAATAAGGTCAAATATCGGCAGCACCTGAACATCGGAACGCGCGATCTTTGCGGAAATTCCATGCGGCAGCGAACGGGGGATATTTTCATAAAATCCGCCGCCGGTAATGTGGCTTATGGATTTTACCTTGACCGCGTCAAGAAGCGCAGTTATCGCCTTGACATATATCTTTGTGGGAGTCATAAGACAGTCGCCTAAAGTCATGCCTATATCCGACTGATGGCGGGCAAGATTCTGCTCGTTTACGGTGAAAACCTTTCTTACAAGCGAAAAGCCGTTTGAATGAACTCCGCTTGACTTTATGGCGATCATAATGTCTCCCGCTTTCTGAGAGGAAGTGTCGATTATCTTGTCCTTATCGACAACTCCCACGGAAAATCCTGCCAGATCGTATTCATCATCAGGCATAAGACCGGGGTGCTCCGCAGTTTCGCCGCCGATAAGTGCGCAGCCTGCCTGAACGCAGCCCTCCGCAACGCCCGAAACTATCTCCGCTATCTTTTCGGGAACGTTCTTTCCGCAGGCGATATAGTCAAGGAAGAACTGGGGTTTTGCACCGCAGCATATAATGTCGTTAACGCACATGGCAACGCAGTCTATTCCCACGGTGTTGTGCCTGTCCATAATGAACGCGAGCTTTATCTTAGTCCCAACACCGTCCGTTCCCGAAACAAGCACAGGCTTGTTAATGCCTGTCATGTCAAGCTCGAACAGTCCGCCGAAACCGCCTATTCCCGAAAGCGCGCCCTTGGTCATGGTCCGCGCAACGTGGGATTTCATCAGTTCAACAGCCTTGTAACCTGCGGTAACGTCAACGCCCGCCTGTTTGTAGCTATCAGAAAAACTTTTCATTGTCATTCTCCAATCTTTAATTTTCTATCTTGAATTCAAACTTATCCTTGGGCATTTCCTTTGGAACGTCGCAGGGGTAATTTCCCGTGAAGCAAGCATCGCAGAATCCGCATTTTGCTTCGTTTCCCGCAATTTTATTCACGCCCTCAACGCTGAGATAGCCGAGGGAATCCGCGCCAATTTCCCGACAAATCTCGTCCACCGACATCTTGCAGGCAATAAGATTTTCCTTGCTGTCGATGTCCGTGCCGAAAAAGCAGGGATTTGTAAAGGGCGGACAGGAAATTCTCACATGGATCTCCTTTGCTCCCGCTTCACGGATAAGGTTTACTATCCGCTTTGAAGTCGTTCCGCGGACGATGCTGTCGTCCACAAGAATTACCCGCTTGCCCTTTACCGTGTCATTCACAACATTAAGTTTTATCTTGACGGAATTTGTCCGTTCCGCCTGCGTGGGCTGAATGAACGTTCTGCCAACGTAACGGTTCTTTATGAATCCCACGCCGTAGGGTATTCCCGAAGCGCGGGAAAGTCCCAACGCAGCGTCAAGTCCGCTGTCGGGAACACCTATTACCACGTCCGCGTCAACAGGGTGTTCTTTCCAGAGGAATTCCCCCGCCCTAAGCCTTGCCCTGTGAACGCTTGCGCCCTCAATTACAGAATCGGGACGGGCAAAGTAAACATATTCAAACACGCAGAACCTGCTTTTCTCCGTTCCGCAGTAGGTTTTTATTGAGCGAACGCCGTCGCCGTCGATAACTATTATCTCTCCCGGAAGCAGGTCGCGGATAAATTCCGCTCCCACGCTGTCAAATGCGCAGGTTTCCGAAGAAACCACATACGCCCCGTCTCCCAGCTTTCCAAGCGAAAGTGGGCGGAAACCAAACGGGTCTCTTGCAGCAATAAGCTTTTTCGGGGACATTACCACTATCGAAAACGCTCCCCTAAGCCGTCCCACGGCTTTTTCCACCGCTTCTTCAATGGAAGGCTGCTTTAACCGCTGTTCGGTGATGGCGTAGGAAATAACTTCCGTATCGTTTGTGCTGTGGAATATCGCGCCTTTCAGTTCGTATTCCTCACGGAGTTCCCGAGCGTTCACAAGATTTCCGTTATGGGCGATGGCAAGAGGTCCTTTCATATGACGGACAACCAACGGCTGCGCATTTGAGCGGTTGGAATTTCCCGTTGTGGAATAGCGGACGTGTCCAATGGCGATGTTTCCCTGACCGAGACTCGCAAGGGTGTCCTTGTCAAAAACTTCATGGACAAGTCCCAGATCCTTATGATGTGAAAAAACTCCTCTGTCGTTTACCACAATGCCGCAGGATTCCTGCCCGCGGTGCTGCAAAGCATACAAGCCTATGTATGCAGTCATTGCAACGTCCGTGGTCTTGTCAGAATAGACCGCAAAGACGCCGCATTCTTCATGTAAGCTGTCAAACATCACCGATCATTCCTTTCCATTCCAGCAATAGCTGCAAAGCTTACATTCGGGCAGTCCTACCGCCTTGACGGTTCCCTCAAGAGACTGGAATTCCAGCGAAGTGAGTTTCAGCCGCCTGCATATCTCGTCGCGGAGCCGTTTTCCTCTTTCGGTGGAAGAACTGCTGTATTCCTCTATATATTTTACGCCTTCCGAGCCTTCAAGTTCGTCAATTATACGTCTTGCAATAAGGTCAAGCTCCGATGTGCTTCTTGAAAAATTCAGGTATTTGCAGCCGTACATTATAGGCGGGCAAGCCGAGCGCATATGTACTTCCTTTGCTCCGTTGGAATAAAGGAATTCCACCGTTTCGCGCATCTGGGTACCGCGGACGATACTGTCGTCCACAAAAAGCAGCTTTTTGCCCTCAATAAGTTCATGAACGGGGATAAGCTTCATTTTTGCAACTTGGTTGCGCATGGTCTGGTTCTGGGGCATGAAGCTCCGCGGCCAAGTGGGAGTATACTTTATGAACGGTCTTGCAAACGGAATCCCGCTTCTGTTGGAATAGCCTATTGCGTGGGGTATTCCCGAATCGGGAACGCCGCAGACGTAATCCACATCGGGAAGCGTGCCGTTCTTGATGTCAGATTCCGCCATTATCTCGCCGTTGCGCGTTCTCATTGTCTCGACGGTAACGCCCTCATAAATCGAGTTCGGATAGCCGTAATATGTCCATAAAAATGTACATATCTTCATATCCTCATAGCCTTTGCTGAGGACTTCGCAGCTTGTAGGCGTTATCTTCACTATCTCTCCGGGGGCAAGTTCCTTGTAAGTTTCGTAACCAAGTTTCTGGAACGCGAAAGACTCAAAGGAGAAACAATACCCGTCCTCACGCTTTCCCACGATTATGGGGAGACGTCCGTTCTTGTCCCTTGCGGCGATTATCCCGTCCTCGGTAAGTATCATAAGGGAGATCGTTCCGTCAACCTTTTCCTGCGCGTAGCGTATTCCCTCCACAAAGGAACTTTTCTGGGAAATAAGCGCGCCCACAAGGGAACTGGAATTTACCTTTCCGCTGCTCATGGTCTCAAAACTTGCAAAGCAGTTGTCAAGGAACTCCGTCCGTATATCGGCGGCGTTGTTGATTATCCCCACCGTACAGACAGCGTAAATTCCAAGCTTTGAGCGGAGCAGGATAGGCTGGGGGTCGGTATCGCTTATACAGCCGATACAAAGATTTCCCCGCATTGCCTCAATATCCTTTTCAAACTTTGTGCGGAACGGCGAATTCTCGATACTGTGGATATTCCTCTGAAATCCCAGTTCGGGTGAATAGGAAGTCATACCGCCGCGCCGTGTTCCCAGATGCGAATGATAGTCTGTTCCGAAAAAAACGTCACTTATGCAGTCGCGTAAAGACGCTGCTCCAAAAAATCCGCCCATAACTCACTCTCCAAAGTAATTATTCGCCGAAAATTCTCTTCATCATTTCCTGATAGGCTTCTTCAACGCCGCCCATATCCCTGCGGAATCTGTCCTTGTCAAGCTTTTCGTGTGTGGTGCTGTCCCAGAAGCGGCAGGTATCGGGAGAAATTTCGTCCGCAAGGAGAATTTTTCCGTGGAATCTTCCGAATTCTATCTTGAAGTCGATAAGGTCGATATTATGTTCCTTGAAGAATTTCAGCATAAAGCTGTTTACCGCAAAGGCATATTTTGAAATAGTGTCGATCTCTTCCTGAGTTGCAAGACCGAGACCGAGAGCATAATAGCTGTTTATGAACGGATCCCCCAGTTCGTCATTCTTGTAGCTGAATTCCAGAGTAGGCTGTCTGAGAGGAGTTCCCTCGGCAATTCCCAATTTTTTGGAGAAAGAGCCTGCCGCAACGTTTCTGACAATGACTTCAAGAGGAACTATCTCCACTTTCTTGACAATGGTCTCCCTGTCGCTGATCTCCTTTACAAGATGTGTGGGAATGCCCTCCTTTTCAAGAAGTCCCAGCATATAGTTGGTCATTTTGTTGTTTACAACGCCCTTGCCGCGGATAGTGCCTTTCTTTTCGCCGTTGAAAGCCGTTGCATCGTCCTTGTAGTCAACGATAACAAGATCGGGGTCATTTGTTGCAAAAACTTTTTTTGCCTTGCCCTCGTAAAGCTGTTCGCTTTTAACAATATTTTCCATAATAATTTCCTCCTATGGTTTTATATCAGGTTAATTTTAACTAAGTATAAACTCCGCAATTTCCCGCGGATTTTTGAAAATATAGTCCGCGCCTGCTTTTTCAAGTTCGCCGGGTCTGCCGTAGCCGAAAAGCACCCCCGCGGAATCCGTTCCCACGGCTTTTGCGCCCTCGATGTCATAGAACCTGTCGCCTATCATCAGGACTTGTCCCATATCCGAAACGCCGAGCTTTTCAACGGCTTCGCGGATAATTCCCGCCTTTTCTCCGCTTGAACCGTCGGGAGCAGCGCCGCAGACCGCTTTAAAAAATTTCTTGATGTCAAAATATTCCACTATCTTGTCCGCCGTGACCTGCGGCTTGGTAGTTGCCACCGCAAGAAGTTTTCCCGCGCCGTTCAGCCGTTCCAGAAGCTCGTAAATGCCGTCGTAAAGGGAATTTCCTATAACGCACTGTTCCTCGTAAACTTCCCTGTAAATGGCAGCAGCCTGATGTGCTTCTTCCGGAGTCATTCCGCAGTATTCGGTAAAGGAATACACCAGCGGCGGTCCGAGGAAACCGTTCAGCAGCGTCTCTTCGGGAACTTTTCGTCCCATTTTGTCAAGGGCATATCTTACGCAGCCCAGAATCCCCGGAGACGAATCGGTAAGCGTTCCGTCAAGGTCAAAAAGTATCGCAGAATAGTTCTTTTTCATTGTCAAAACCTTACTTTGCGTTAAGAATTTCATCAATTGAAGCCTGAAGCTTCTTATCCTTTTCGATAACGCCGTTTATCATATCCTGCTTGGCTTTCAGAAGTTTCTCGGTCAAGCCCTCGTCATTCAGCGCAAGCATCTGAATTGCAAGTATAGCGGCATTTTTCGCGCCGTTTACCGCAACAGTGGCAACGGGTATTCCCGATGGCATCTGGACTGTTGCAAGCAGTGCGTCCAGTCCGTCAAACGTTGATTTTATGGGAATTCCGATAACGGGCAGAATGGTATGCCCCGCTATGACTCCCGCAAGATGCGCAGCCATTCCCGCGGCGCAGATTATTACGCCGAAACCGTTCTTTGCGGCGTTTGCGGCAAATTCGGACGCCATTTCTGGCGTTCTGTGTGCGGACATAATATGTACTTCATAGGGAACTCCGTAGCTTTTCAGTTCGGAAACCGCAGCCTTGACAACGGGAATATCGCTGTCACTTCCCATGATAACGGCAACTTTTTTTAACATAAAATACCTCCGGCGTGAATTTTTTTAAAACAAAAAAGCTGTGAAAGTACATCACAGCTTACAGATACACTTATATTCCGATATGGCAAAGCCGCCGCGGCAGGAATAACTTTCCATAAGCGGCGAGGAAAGGTAGGAAAAAACGGTCAGATTGCAGGAAAAACCACGCATTGACAAGCCCTCCTCAGAAAATCGGAAACAAATCAGAAACCTTACCTATTAATTATACCAAATTCTCCGACCAATTTCAAGTGTTTCACAAAAAAATTAAAAATTATCTTAAATACATCTTGCTTTTTTCAAAAAATATGTTACAATAGTATATAGGGAATTTTCCCGAATACTTAATGGAGGTGCTTCAGATGGCATACAAAATTTCCGATGACTGCATCAGCTGTGGTGCTTGCGCAGACGGATGTCCCGTAAATGCAATTTCCGAGGGCGACGGCAAGTACGTTATCGACGCGGGAGCTTGCATCGACTGCGGTGCTTGTGCAGACACTTGTCCCGTATCAGCTCCCAAGGCTGAATAATCTGCGATACTTAAAACCGCGCCGCGCTTTTATAAGTCGGCGCGGTTTTTCATTACAGGGGGTAAACATTATGGAGGTAAATTTTCCCGTTTCTTCCGAAAGCATTGTAAAAGCTAAGTCAAAAGCCGCAAAATATGCCGAAAAAGCGGATATTTCCAACCAAAAAAATAAAGATTCGTTCCAAAAATCGGTAGACGATTTCCTTTCCGAACGCAGCTGCAAGGATATACAGCAAATGCGCCGTCAGCGCCGTGAAGAAATAAAGCGTGAACAGCAGCAGGCGTACGAATACCGCCTTGCCCGCCGCAGGAAGCTTAAACTTCTCATAAAAAAGCATGAAGATTATGTACGTTTTCTGGAAGAAACTGCCTTAAAGAAGTCTATGAACGAGCGGGAACGTATAAAGTCTCCCGACAGCACCGAAGCCGAGATAAACGCTGTCACAAACGCAGTGACCGACGCCAAGCAGCCGCTGTTCATAAAGGTGAAATGATCATTGGTCGCCTTGATAAATGGGATATTTATGCTTGTCCGCCTCGGTAATTTCACGCATTACCCTGCAAGGCGTTCCGACGGCGATCACCCCTGACGGAATGTCCTTTGTAACAACGCTTCCCGCGCCGATAACGGTGTTATCTCCTATGGTAACTCCGCCGAGAACAATAACTCCCGCGCCTATCCAGACGTTGTTCCCCACTGTTATGGGAAGCGCGGCTTCCAGACCCTCGTTGCGCTGTTCCGCGTCAAGTGCGTGTTCCGCTGTTGTAAAAACGCAGTTCGGGGCAATAAAAACGTGGTTTCCGAATGTTACCTTTCCGCCGTCCAGTATCTGGCAATTGTGATTCATAAAGAAAAAGTCGCCAACGGAGATATTACAGCCGTAGTCGCACTGAAACGGAGAGTTCACAATAACATTTTCTCCCATTTTTCCTAAAATTTTCTTCAGAAGAGCCGTTCGGGCAGTGCTGTCCGACGGCTTTATCTGATTATATTCAAAACAAAGGTCGCCGCAGGCTGTTATAGTTTCAATGATTTCCCTGTCAAAATTTGCATTATAGAGATAGCCCGCAGCGGCTTTTTCTCTTTCGGTCATAAAAATTCCTCCCAAATCATAATATCATGAACACCGTTCCCGCCGTTATAAGAATACAGCCGATAAGTGACTTTACGGTGAATTTTTCATGCAGGAACACAAAGGCAAGTATCAGCGTAAGAACGGTACTCATTTTGTCAATAGGAACGACTTTGGAAACCTCTCCCATTTGCAGCGCTTTATAATAGCATATCCACGAAGCGCCTGTAGCCAGTCCCGAAAGTATCAGGAATATCCAGCTTTTCCTGCCAATGTCGGCAATTCCGCCCTGAGCGCCTGTCAGAAACACAATTATCCACGCCATCAGAACTACCACGGCAGTTCTTACAGCCGTCGCAAGGTTTGAATTAACACCGTCAATGCCAATTTTTGCAAGAATTGAAGTAAGAGCAGCAAAAACCGACGAAAGCACTGCAAATACAAGCCACATACACATCACTCCTAAGCCTTTATTATACCCCGATTTCCCATAAATGTCAACAATTCGTTTAGAAAATTATTCAGTCTGTCCGCAAAAACAAAAATTTTGTTTTTCAGCTATTGACAAGATACGCAAAGTATGTTATACTTTACTCGTAATAAAACAGAATACCTTATCAAGAGCGGCGGAGGAACTGGTCCTGTGAAGCCCGGCAACCTGATGATAACTTCTTATCAGAAAAGGTGCTAAATCCTGCGGAATTTATCCGAGAGATGAGGAATAGATGATATTTCGCAGCGCTTGGAACTTTCCGGCGCTGTTTTTAATAATCGGAATTTTAAAAAGAAAGGTGATTTTTATGTCTAAAATGTTGTTTACCTCCGAATCGGTCACTGAGGGTCACCCCGATAAAATATGCGATCAGGTTTCCGACGCGATACTTGACGCAATTCTCGCCAAAGACCCCGAAGGACGAGTTGCCTGTGAAACCGTTACTACCACAGGCGTTGTAATGTGTATGGGTGAAATTTCAACAAAATGCTATGTAGATATTCCTAAGATAGTCAGACAGGTGGTTATAGACATCGGTTATGACCGCGCTAAATACGGATTTGACGGACACACCTGCTCGGTTCTCCAGTCCATTGACGAACAGTCCTCCGATATTGCCATGGGCGTTGACGACGCTCTTGAACATAAGAACGGCGAGGACGACAGTTCCACAGGCGCAGGCGATCAGGGAATGATGTTCGGGTTTGCCTGCAATGAGACTCCCGAACTTATGCCTATGCCCATTTCACTTGCGCATAAACTTGCAAAAAGGCTTACCGAGGTCAGAAAAACCGGCGTTCTCCCCTATCTCCGTCCCGACGGAAAAACTCAGGTCACTGTTGAATACGAGAACGGCAAGCCGGTCAGAGTTGACACTATAGTCGTTTCATCGCAGCACGCCGCGGAAGTTCCCCTTGAAAAGATAAGAGCGGACATTATCGAGAAGGTAATAAAACCCATAGTTCCTGCGGAACTGCTTATAGATACAAAATATTTTGTAAATCCCACGGGGCGGTTCGTTATCGGCGGTCCTCAGGGCGACAGCGGACTTACGGGACGAAAGATAATAGTTGATACATACGGCGGATATGCCCGTCACGGCGGCGGAGCATTCAGCGGAAAAGACCCCACAAAGGTAGACCGCAGCGCAGCCTATGCTGCAAGATACGCTGCCAAGAATGTTGTAGCGGCAGGTCTTGCGGACAAATGCGAGGTCCAGCTTGCATATGCGATCGGCGTTGCCCACCCTGTTTCCATAATGGTCGATACTTTCGGAACAGGTAAGGTCAGCGACGAAAAGATAGCTTCCGCGCTTGAAAAGGTATTTGATTTCCGTCCCGCAGCCATCATCAAGGAACTTGATCTGAGGAAACCTCAGTACCGTCAGCTTGCAGCTTACGGTCACATGGGACGCGAAGATTTAGGCGTTGCATGGGAACGCACCGACAAGACAGAAGCGCTTAAAGCGGCAGTCAGATAAAAATTCTATCCCCGCGTTCATAGCGAACACGGGGATATTTTACTTCATATTCCAGATCACAATTACCGCGATACAGGTAATTATTACAAACGCTGCAATAATATAAACAAAGGCATATTTCCTGAAACCGCTTTCCCCGCCGCCCGAGGACGTACTTTCGGGGAGGACATGGGCTTTTCTCATAATGTTTGACAGCGGTTTGTAAACAAGCATTGTTATTCCACTGTTGAGAACGGCTTTCAGCAGGTTGAAAGGCAGAAACGCAGGAAGAAGCATTCCCGCCACGGTCGCCCTGTCGATCCCCATATAAAGCGGCGTAATAAGGTAGTTCCAAGCCATCATAAGCGCAGCCATGGCAGCCGTTCCGGAAGCAAGACCTATTACCGCGCCTTTCAGGGAATGTATTTTCTTATAGACTACTGCCGCCACGCAGGCATAAGAACAGGTGGAAATGAAGTTCATAAGCGCGCCGATAGGTCCCGTATCGCTGACTGTTACCATTTCCACAAGCGAAACCACCGCGGACATAACAAGCGAAGCAACCGGTCCGAACATGAACCCGCCTATTGTGATTATTACGTCTTTCGGCTCGTATTTCAGGAACAGCACAACGGGAAATTTGAAAAGCATCATCGCTATGTATGCCATAGCAGTCATGACCGCAAGAACGGTCAGTTTTTTCGTGTCCATGTGTGATTTTTGCTCATGGTGAAGCGTTTCTGCATTTTGCATAAAAATTACCTCCTAAAATAAAAAACGCCCGCGAAAAATTTTTCACGGGCGCAAATGCACTGAAATGTGTATCGTTTCTTTCATCCGGACTGTACCGTCGGTTTCGGAATCGCACCGAATCGGCGGATATTTCTATCCGCTCGCGGACTAAAGGCAGAACGCCCCATTACCGCCGGTGAGGAATTTCACCTCGCCCTGAAACATTTTTAACTCCACCGCGCAAAGACCGTCTTACGGTTTTATGCGGTATTGCCTTTATTAAATTTTCTTATTATCAGTCCTCGTCCTCATCGTCAAGGTCAAATTCCAGAAGTTCGCCGCAGCCGGGGCAGGTCATAGAACCTTCCTCCAGCATACCTTCATTCAGGCAGATAGTATCGCCGCAGGTAGGACAAACGACTTCGTAAATATCGTCATCGTCCTCATCATCATAGCAGTCACATTCGTCATCGCAGCAGTCATCAAACTCGTAATAGTCCTTTTCAAGTTCGCCAAGGTCGTCATCGAGCATTTCAACAACGTCCACAACTTCGTCAACCTGATCCTGCATATCCTCGACTGATACAGCCACATCAGAAAGGATGTCAGCCATTACAGTGAGAATTTTGCCTTCCTTTGTAGACTCATCAATACTAAGACCTTCCATAAGTCCTTTAAGATAAGATACTTTTTCACTAAGATTCATGATAGCTCCTCCTTTTTGACGTGCCGCGGAAAATTCCGCAGGCTATTGTTTATATGCGCTTATGCGCGTTCCATGTACTCGCCTGTTCTTGTGTCGATCCTGATAGTTTCGCCCTCGTCTATAAACAGAGGAACTTTGATCTCAGCACCTGTTTCAAGAGTGGCGGGTTTAGTAGCATTTGTAGCGGTATCGCCCTTGAAGCCCGGGTCTGTCTTTGTAACAACAAGTTCAACAAAGTTGGGGGGTTCTACAGCGAAAACCTTGCCCTTATAAGAGCAGACTTTGCAGATCATTTCTTCCTTGACAAACTTGAAGTTATCGGAAAGTTCCGCAGAGCTGATAGGCACCTGCTCGTATGTTTCGGGGTCCATGAAATAGTAAAGGTCGCCGTCCGAATAGGAATACTGCATATCCTTTCTTTCAACAAAAGCAGTAGGGAATTTTGCCGAAGGGTTGTAGCTCTTTTCAACAACGGAGCCTGTAATAACGTTCTTGACTTTGGTTCTTACAAATGCGGCGCCTTTTCCGGGCTTAACGTGCTGGAATTCAACTACCTGCAAAACGTTTCCGTCCTCCTCGAAAGTAACGCCGTTTCTGAAATCGCCTGCTGTTATCATAAATTAAACCATCCTTTCCGAAGCAGCAGCCTCGGTTTTTCTGCTGACTTTCAAAATAAAGCACAAAATCAGTCTATAGTTATTTTACCATATTTCCTCTGATTTTGCAAGTGTTTTCACAAAATTTCCCTCAGAAATTTTTAAAAAGCGGACAGAACTGCATCTGTCCGCTTTTTTGCAATTAAGCGTTAATATACTGCTCCGCAGGAATGTTTGCTCCGGAACAGTTCCGAACGCGGTCAGACCGCAGCGGATAATAAGCAATTAATACTTACGCTTACGAGCAGCTTCGGACTTTTTCTTACGTTTTACCGAAGGCTTCTCATAGTGTTCTCTCTTACGAACCTCAGCTATTACGCCGTCCTTGGCACAGCTTCTCTTAAAACGCTTAAGGGCGGTGTCAAGTGATTCGTTTTTACCAACACGGATTTCTGCCAATTTAATTCCCTCCCTTTGCCTAACGGCAGAGGTTTATATACATGATATAACTATTCTATTATACCTCATGTATACTCAATTTGTCAAGCGCTATCCAAAAAAAACTATACAAAATATCGCTCGAAATTTTATGCAAGGTATCAGAAAATATTATTTTACAACAATATTTACCAATCTGCCTTTTACATAAATTTCCTTTACTATGGTCTTTCCGTCTACCAGTCCTGAGATGTTCGGATCTTTTTTGGCTATCTCCAGAACTTCCGGCTGTTCCGCGTCGGACGGAACGTTTATCTTTGCCTTTATCCTGCCGTTTACCTGAACTGCGATTTCGACGGTGCTTTCCACGCAAAGCGATTCGTCATAAGTTACCCATGGCTGTTCGCTGAGTATCTTTCCGAAATTGTTACTGTAAATTTCCTCGGTGATATGGGGAGCAAAGGGGTTCAGCAGCATAAGCAGGGACTTGTATTCCGCTTTGTTTATGCTTCCGATGCCGTCAATGGTGTTAAGAAGCGTCATCATGGCGGCAATTGCGGTATTGAACTTCATTGACTCGATGTCCTCGGAAACCTTTTTAATGGTCTTGTGCATAGCCACGGTCATTTCGGGACTATATTCTTCTCCGTCAATAAGTTTGTCCTGCAAAGCCCAGACTCTGTCAAGGAAACGCTTACAGCCCTTAACGCTGCTTTCGCTCCAAGGTGCTGCCTGTTCATAGTCGCCCATAAACAGAACGTAAACTCTCAGAACGTCCGCGCCGTAGGTTTCCACAACGTCATTGGGGTCAACAACATTTCCCTTTGACTTGCTCATCTTTTCGCCGTCGGGACCGAGAATAAGTCCCTGCGCCGTTCTCTTTGCGTAAGGTTCGGGGGTGTTTACCGCGCCTATATCGTACAGGAAATGATGCCAGAAGCGGGAATATATCATATGCCTTGTAACGTGTTCCATTCCGCCGTTGTACCAGTCTACAGGCATCCAGTATTCAAGAGCTTCCTTTGAAGCCAGCGCTTCATCGTTATTCGGGTCGCAGTAACGCAGGAAATACCACGAAGAACCTGCCCACTGAGGCATGGTATCGGTTTCGCGCTTTGCGTCTCCCCCGCATTTCGGGCACTTGCAGTTTACGAAAGAATCTATCTTTGCAAGCGGGCTTTCGCCGTCCTGTCCGGGTTCAAAATTATCCACCGGCGGAAGTTTCAGCGGAAGTTCGTCATAGGGAACGGCGACCATTCCGCATTTGGGACAATGAACTATAGGAATGGGTTCGCCCCAGTATCTCTGACGGTTGAACGCCCAGTCTTTCATTTTGTACTGAACGCCCTTTTCGCCGCAGCCTTTTTCCGCAAGAATTTCAAGCATTTTTTCAATAGCGTCTTTCTTGTTGGTAATTCCGTTAAGGACGCCCGAATTTACCATTTCTCCGTCGCCTGTATAGGCTTCTTTGGAAATATCCCCGCCCTTGATGACCTCAATAATATCAATTCCGAATTTCTTTGCAAATTCGTAGTCGCGGCTATCATGCGCGGGAACAGCCATAATTGCGCCCGTTCCGTAGCCCATCATTACATAGTCGGAAATGTAAACGGGAATTTCCTTGCCGTTAATGGGATTTATGGCTGTCAAGCCGTCTATCTTTACACCCGTCTTGTCCTTAACAAGCTGAGTTCTTTCAAATTCGCTTTTCTTTGCACATTCTGCCTTGTAAGCGTCCAGAGAATCAATATTGCCTATAGAATCGCGGTATTTCTCAATAATAGGGTGTTCGGGAGCAATTACCATGAACGTTACGCCGTAAAGCGTGTCGGGGCGTGTTGTGTAAATGCGGAGTTTCTCGCCGTTTTCCTTAATGGAGAAATTCACAAATGCGCCTGTGGACTTGCCAATCCAGTTCTCCTGCTGGAGTCGGATATTGGGGAGATAATTCACCTCGTCCAGTCCCTGAAGCAGTTTGTCGGCGTATTCGGTAATGCGAAGATACCATACTTCCTTGGATTTCTGGATAATTTCGCTGTGGCAGACATCGCACTTTCCGCCCTGAGAATCCTCGTTTGAAAGCACGACTTTACAGCTGGGGCAATAGTTTACAAGGGTCTTGTCGCGGAAAACAAGTCCGTTTTCAAAAAGTTTGAGGAATATCCACTGAGTCCATTTATAATAGCTTTCCTGCGTGGTGTCGATAACTCTTGACCAGTCAAAGGAGAAGCCGACTTTTTTAAGCTGACCCGTAAATTTTTCAATGTTCCTGTCGGTAACTATACGCGGGTGAATGCCGTCCTTGATGGCGGTATTTTCGGTGGGAAGTCCGTAGGCGTCAAAGCCTATGGGAAACAGAACGTTATAGCCCTCAAGGCGGCGTTTCCTGCTGACAACTTCCAGACCCGAATATGCCTTGATATGTCCCACGTGCATACCATGTCCCGACGGATAAGGAAATTCGACCAGAGCGTAGAATTTCTTCTTGGGGCTGCCTGTAACGGCTTTGAAGCTTTCATGTTTTTCCCAATAATCCTGCCACTTTTTTTCCGTTTTGGCAAAATCATATCTTTCCATTTATATCATTCCTTTTCAAAATTATTGTCGTTATTTATATTCTGTTCGCGGAATTTTTCCTTAAAAAACGCTTTGGCGTCTCCGCTTGAAAGAATTACAAATATTATCATGTCAAGAGCGGCGATCATTATAGCGGGAACGACCGCTATCGAAAAAATATCCGCGCTTACGAAGCGGTACACCACAAACAGCATTGCGCCAAGGACAAATATATCGGCTATCCGCAGGAAAATGCAAAGATTTTTCCCGCCGGTACTGCCTTTTTTCATCTGTCCCGCGGCGTAGAAACCTATCACCGCCAACAGAATATTCAGCGTAAGAACAGACAGCGCGGACGCGATATAACACAACACCGCCGCGGTCGCGGCAGACTTTTCACCTCTTGCGGCGCTTTCAGAAAGAGCCATAACTGTACTCCTTTCAGAAGTCAGAGCGGATACTATTTCAGAAATTGTGAAACGTCAATGTCCTTTCCGTCGCTCCAGAGTCGTTCCAGATTGTAAAAATCCCTTGTTTCCTTGTTGAATATGTGTACAACTATGTCGGAATAGTCCATAACTATCCAGCCGCCGCCATTGTTTCCTTGGATCTGACGGGGTTCGGTTCCCTTTTCTTTAAGCTGAAATTCCAGCTCGTCCGCAAGGGCTTTTGTATGTGTGGTGGAAATGCCGTTTGCGATTATGAAATAGTCGGCAATTATTGTCAGATCGCCTATTTTAATGACGCGGATATCTTCCGCCTTTTTGTTGTCGAGAATTTTAACGGCTTCCGCCAGAATTTCGTCCTGTGTCATTTGACCTCCGTCCTTTCCTTGTCTTTCTTTTTTATGGAAATGTAGTGATTATACGCTTCAATGGTATGTTTCGGGAGCATAGAACCTTTCCCCACAACGTCCGTTATAGAAAATTTCAGCGCTTCAAGCATGGCTTTTTCAATGCTCTGATAGGAAATTTTGCGCATTTTATTAACGTCCTTGTAATCCCTGTCCGCTGAAATAAGATCCGCAAGGTAGATAATTTCTTCCAGACGGCTCATTCCTGCTCGTCCGACCGTATGGTAACGAATGGCATTCAGCATATCATTATCCCGTATATGAAGTACCTGTTCGGAATACCACGCACCCGCAATTGCATGATAAAGCGGCGGGGTCTCAAGTTCCACGTCGGTGACGTCCAGATCGGAAGCTTTTACCATGGCAAGCTGTTCATCTTTGGGTATTTCCTTGCAGATGTCGTGGAGAAGTCCTGTTATATAGGCTTTTTCAGGGTCGGGATAATCGAAATGTCCCGCCAGCTTGCGTGCTTCCTCCGCAACGTTCAGACTGTGCTGATAGCGTTTCTTTGAAAGCCTTATGTCCAGAATATCAATAATTTCCTCTGCGGAATACATAAAACTCCCCCTCGGATATACATTAACCGTTATACAAACCATGCTCCGATATATATTTTACTACATTTTTGGGAACATAGCAAGATATATCCGAATTATTTTTAATTTTTTCACGAATTTCCGTAGAAGAAACAGGAAAAGTTTCAATTTGAACAACCCTTGCAGTGCCGTATTTTCCGAGCTTTGAAGCCGTTTTTTCAAGAGTTTTCACATCTTCTGCATCGTTTTCCCTTGACACCGCCAACAAAGTACAAATAGAAAGAATTTCTTCATAATTCCGCCATTTTTCAAAGGAAAGAAGCATATCCCCGCCCATTATGAAGAAGCTTTCATCGTGCGGGTGAAGCTTGCGGATATGCCGCAGGGTATTCACGGTATAACTTACTTCCTTTTGGGAAATTTCGTAGCCGCTGACTTCCGCAAAGGGAAACTCCTCAAAGGCAAGGCGGCACATTTCCAGCCTGTCCTCCCCCGAAGCGGCTTTGCGGGCGATATCCGTTTTGAAAGGCGAGACTGCGGCGGGCATAACGATAACTTTATCAAGGCGGCAAATTTCGCGGACCTGCTTTACAAGACTGACGTGTCCCAGATGAACGGGGTCGAAACTTCCGCCGAAAACTCCCAGTCTCACTTTGCTTTCAGGTCAATTTTCGGCTTCTGCGGATTGCGCTTGAAAAGCACAAATTTATTGCCTATGACCTGAACCACTTCCGACTTGGTTTTCTCCGCAAGTTCGTTAGCGGCTTCCGCGGGAGAAAGGGTACAGCCGTCCTGAACTTTCATTTTGATAAGTTCCCTTGCTTTCAGAGCGTCCGAGACCTGCGTTACAAGTGTGTCGATAATGCCGTTTTTTCCCACCTGCAAAATGGTGTCCTCGGTCTGGGCGATGCCTTTTAAAATTGATCTTTGTTTGCTTGTCATATTTAATATCATGCTTGCGAAGCAAGCACTCCTCCTTTCGACGTTTTGTGCGGTTTTGCGCAGCAAAATTGTTGACGGCAGTCAACAAAGCACAAAACTCGCAGTTTGAAAAATTTATTTTTCAAACTTTCTTCCATTTACAATTTAATCGTATCTTTTAACAATTCCGTCTGCCGTTATGTCAACGTGTTCTTCGGGGCATTGGTATTCCGAATAGTAAAAGTTCCAATATCCCCAGAAGCTTTCGGAATTCTGTCTGTCATCATCTGTGAAAATACTGCCGTTCTCATCAATAAGTACAAATCCGTCGGTGCGTTTTTTATCCCACCTATCATAAATGCGGTTAGTGTATGCGTAAATGATATTCCCGCCGCCAAGGGGAATTTTTGCCTGCAAATAAATATCTTCCACCTTATCGGTTTTCTGAAGTTCATAACTGCTACAGCCTACA
>CANRFB010000043.1 GCA_947629785.1 uncultured Clostridia bacterium
GGCTGGAAGATCGGTCTCGTTAAAGTCCGTCTCTACAGACCTTTCTGCGCTGACAAGCTTATCGAAGCTATCCCCGACACTGTTAAGCAGATCTCCGTTCTTGACAGAACAAAGGAACCCGGCGCTCTCGGCGAACCTCTCTATCTGGACGTTGTTGCAGCTCTCAAGGATTCTAAGTTCAAGGACGTTGTTATCGCCGGCGGACGTTACGGTCTCGGTTCTAAAGATACAACTCCCGATCAGATCAAGGCTGTTTATCAGAATGATAAATACTTCAAGGGCGAAAACTACAAGCCCAGATTCACTATCGGCATTACCGATGATGTTACAAACCTCTCGCTTCCTACAGAGGGCAAGTTGGACACAGCTCCCGAGGGAACTGTTGCCTGCAAGTTCTGGGGTCTCGGCTCTGACGGTACTGTCGGCGCAAACAAGAACTCCATCAAGATCATCGGCGATCACACCGATATGTATGCGCAGGCATATTTCGCTTACGATTCCAAGAAATCAGGCGGCGTAACTATTTCCCACCTGCGTTTCGGCAAAACTCCCATCAAGTCCACATATCTTGTTAATATGGCTGACTTTGTTGCCTGCCACAATCAGTCCTATATCGACAAATACGATATGGTTCAGGACATCAAGCCCGGCGGAACATTCCTCCTCAACTGCCAGTGGAGCAAGGACGAGGTTGAAAAGCACCTCCCCGGTCAGGTAAAGAGATTTATCGCCGAGAACAACATTAAGTTCTACATCATCAACGGCGTTGATATTGCAAGAGAGATCGGTCTGGGAAATAAGACTTCCACAGTCCTCCAGTCCGCATTCTTCAAGCTTGCAAAGATCATTCCCGAAGCTGATGCTATCAAGTATATGAAAGAAAAGGCACTTGCTTCATTCGGCAAGAAGGGCGACGATGTAGTCAACATGAACTACAAGGCTATCGACATGGGCGCAAATAACGTCGTTGAGATAGAAGTTCCCGAGTCATGGAAGAAGTGCAAGGACACCAAGATGGGTATGCCCAAGGCTACCGGCGACAGGAAAGACCTTGTTGATTACGTTAACAAGATCCAGATCCCCGTTAATGCTCAGATGGGTGATTCTCTCCCCGTTTCCGCATTCAAGCATATGCCGGACGGCACATTCCCGCAGGGTTCTGCCGCTTACGAAAAGAGAGGCATAGCCGTAGACGTTCCCGCTTGGAACAGTGATAACTGTATCCAGTGTAATTTCTGCTCTTATGTTTGTCCTCACGCTGTTATCCGTCCTATCGTTATGACAGATGACGAACTTGCAAAGGCTCCCGAGGGAACAAAGGGTCTGAAGATCGCAGGTCTTGACAAGATGAACTTCGTTATGACCGTTTCCGCACTGGACTGCACAGGCTGCGGTTCCTGCGCTAACGTTTGTCCCGGCAAGAAGGGCGAAAAGGCTCTTACCATGAAGCCTCTTGATTCCCAGATGGCTGAACAGAACACATTCGCTTACGGTCAGACGCTTCCCGAAAAGCCCGAAATTCTTGAGAAATTCAAGGAAACCACAGTTAAGGGTTCACAGTTCAAGCAGCCGCTGCTTGAATTCTCCGGAGCTTGCGCAGGCTGCGGTGAAACTCCTTATGCTAAGCTTGTAACTCAGCTGTTCGGCGACAGAATGTTCATCGCCAACGCAACAGGCTGCTCCTCTATCTGGGGCGGTTCTGCACCTTCCACTCCTTACACCGTAAACAAGGAGGGCAAGGGTCCTGCTTGGGCTAACTCACTGTTTGAGGATAACGCCGAATACGGTTACGGTATGTTCCTTGCCCAGAACACTCTGCGTCAGAGAGCAGTAGCTAAGCTTCTCGATATGCAGAAGAATGCAAAGGGCGGAATGAAGACCGCTATTGAAAATTATCTTGCAACGCTTAACGACGGCAACGCCAACAAGCCTGCAACAGCAGAACTTATCAAGGCTCTTGAAGGCAGCAAGGCAGAAGCTGCTGCTGACGTTCTCGCTCTTAAAGATTACCTCGGAAAGAAATCCATGTGGGTATTCGGCGGCGACGGCTGGGCTTATGATATCGGTTTCTCAGGACTTGACCATGTTATCGCTTCCGGCGAAGATGTAAACATTCTCGTATTTGATACCGAAGTTTACTCCAACACTGGCGGACAGTCCTCCAAGTCCACACCTACAGGTGCTATCGCGCAGTTCGCGGCTGCCGGTAAGGAGACCAAGAAGAAAGACCTTGCAGGTATTGCAATGAGCTACGGTTATGTTTACGTTGCACACGTTGCAATGGGCGCTGATATGAACCAGTGCATAAAGGCGATTTCCGAAGCTGAAGCTTACAACGGACCGTCACTTGTAATCGCATATGCTCCTTGTATCAACCATGGTATCAAGGCAGGCATGAGCAAGGCTATGGAGGAAGAAAAGAAAGCTGTAGAAGCAGGTTACTGGCACCTCTACAGATTCAATCCTGCTCTTAAAGCAGAGGGCAAGAATCCTTTCACTCTCGACAGCAAGGTACCTGCTATCGACGATAAGTATAAGGAATTCCTCATGGGCGAAGTTCGTTACAATGCTCTTGCCCGTCAGAATCCCGAAAGAGCCGAGAAGCTCTTTAACAAGGCTGTCGAAAACGCTAAGGACCGTTACGATTACCTTACAAGACTTTCCAAGCTTTACGGTACGGACTGATAAAGCCGTAAGCTTTTAACAGCAAATACCCTTTGCCCATACGAGAAAAGGACTGCACGGTGACGACCGCGCAGTCCTTTGTTTTTTCATGAAAAATCCCCTGCCGCAAAGACAGGGGATATTTTTGTGATATAAAAATCATATTACTTCTTTGAGAATAAGGTAAGCGACCGTTGTAAGGGATTTGGCTTCAACATAATTGTAGTCAATGATGTAATTTCCCTCCTCAAGCATACGCTTTATTTCGGAAACGCGTTCAAAGCCCGCTAAGGCTTCCTGCATATTGGGAATTACGAAATAGGACTTCTGCATGATGTGGCGGACTTCGGTGCGGATTCCCTGCGGAACGGGTACGGCGTCCGCATGAACGGGGAAATCCCCGCTTTCTAAAGTTTCAATGTCGTAGTCCTTGGAATTTTCTATCCGCCGTCCGATGTCCTCCGCCGCCTGTCTGCCGAAAACCAACGCTTCAAGCAGGGAATTGGAAGCAAGGCGGTTGTTTCCGTGAACGCCCGTGTGGGAACATTCTCCCACGGCGTAAAGCCCGTCAATTGAGGACATCGCTGAGGTGGAAACATTTATCCCGCCCATAAGATAGTGCTGACAGGGATAAATAGGTATCATGTCCTTGGTCATGTCAATGCCCTGACTGAGCAGGTATTTGTATATCATGGGGAATCTGTCTTTCAGGAATTCGGGGTCTTTGTGGGTAATATCCAGATAGAACTCGTCCGAATTCAGACGTCTGCCCTCGGTGACGATGGCGTGGGAAACCACATCCCGCGGCGCAAGTTCCAGACGTTCGTCATAATTCTGCATGAAGCGTTCCTTGTTGCAGTTTTTCAGATATGCGCCCTCGCCGCGGACGGCTTCGGAGATAAGGAAACACTCGCGGGTGTGCCTGTTGTTGAAAGCCGTGGGGTGGAACTGGATAAGGGACAGGTTCTTGATATTCGCGCCCATTTCGTATGCGAATGTAATGCCGTCTCCCGTTGCAATAGCGGAGTTGGTGGTGAAATCATATACTCTGCCTATTCCGCCTGTTGCAAGCACGAAATATCTGCTGTTAAAGGTATTGTGTTCCTCGTTAAGAAGTATATCCGCGGAAAATCCCGTAGAAGTCTTTTTCAGTCTGCAAAGCAGGGCGTTTTCCAGAATGTCTATATTCGGGCGGTTCTTGACGGTCTCCTGCAATTTAGTGGTTATCTCGAAGCCCGTAGAATCCCTGTGGTGGAATATCCTGCGGCGGGAATGTCCGCCCTCCAGTGTTCTGTGGAGTTCGCCGTGTTCGTCCCTGTCGAAATCCACGCCGAGGGAAAGGATAGTTTCTATCTCGTGGGCGGCTTCGTTCACGAGAATTTTCAGGCTGTCGGGGTTATTCTTGAACCCGCCCGCGATAAGGGTGTCCTGCGTATGCAGACTTACGCTGTCGTCTATGGGTTTATAGACGGCGGCAATGCCTCCCTGCGCGAGGGCGGAGTTGCAGAGTATAAGTTCATGCTTGGTTATAAGCAGGACTTTCAGGTTCTGCGGGAGATTTATGGCGGTATAAAGTCCGCCTGCGCCTGTTCCTGCGATTATGACATCATAGTTTGTAGTCATGGCTCTTTCCTTCTTTTGTGTAAAAAGTTACCTATATTATATCACACCTGTCTCAATAAATCAAGGGCAGTTGGCAAATATTTCACGTTAATTCAATGAGTTAAAATTTATGTAATAATTTTATTGCTTTAAAATGACAAAAATACAAAATTTGCTATAATAGAAATAACTTCTTAGTTATTCGATGAACGAGGGGAAGCACCAAAAAGGGAAGGGGGAAACCGGAAACTTGATAGGGACGCGGCGGCTTTCCCCCTTCCCTTTTAGGTTCTCCCCCTCGTGGCTCCCTCTCTCCTTAATCCTATCCCCTTTCGCCCAAGCTGGCATGGGCTTAACTTAAAGAAACCAGCATATAAATTTTGTTGAACTTTACAGGACTTTGCGAGTTTATCTAAGCAATACTTAAATAGTTCGTTCTGAAATGTAAAGTCGGGTAATCGTAACTGGGTTTGTAAAGTGCGCTTACGCTTTGCGTTCAATTTATGACTTCTTTAAGTCTGTCAAAATTTAGGCGTTTAGCGGACTTTACAAAGTTTTACGTGCGTTGCGTACAAAACTTAAATTGTCCGTTCTATAAAAGAAAATTCAAGGAAATATCGCAAAGCTTGTAAAGCAAGTCATAAAATTTATGATACTTTGGTTATTTTTAAACCCTTACGAGCTTGGGCGAAGGGGGTTAGAATAAAGGAAAAGGGGATGCGCGAAAGCCAACGCAAAGCGTTGGCTGGGAAAGACCATAAAGGGAAGAAACAACCGCGAAGCGGTTTGTTTTGAAATCACACCGCGTTCCTACCGTTTCGCTGGTTGCCCCCTTTCCTTTTTGGTTTTGCCCCTCGCACGTCGAATAAATAATAAAGTTTTTACCATATCATCAAATTCTTATAAAACTTATTTACTCGTTGAAATGCCGCGGCGCTACTTCTTCAGCAGCTTTTTCATATCCTCGATAATTACTTCAATGTCCTCGTCGCGGTATTTTGCACCGCTCCATATCTCGTGGGCAACAGCCGCCTGCCATACAAGCATTGCCATGCCGCCTACCGCTTTTATGCCGTTCTTTTCAGCAATTTCCATCAGCTTCGTAACATCGGGATTGTAAATCACTTCAAAAACAAATTTGCAGCTCTTTATAACTTCCTCCGTTACGGGACATTCGTCTGTTTTAGGAAACATTCCCACGGGGCTTGCATTTATAAGCAGGTCGAAATTCCCCGAAATTTCCTTGTGAGTGATAACTTTTATCTTTGCGGAGGGCGCAAGGGCAAGGGCTTCCTTTTTAGCCGCTTCCGCGCCCCCGATAAATTCGGGCAGCGAGACTATGGTGAGTTCCGCACCGTGCAGAGCGGCTTCTATTGCCATCATTCTGCCGACACCGCCGCAGCCTATCTGCAGAACCTTTCCGCCAAGGTTTGCTCCGGAAGCTTCCAGAGAACGCAGGAAACCGAAGCAATCGGTGTTGTAGCCGATGTTCTTCCCGCCGCGGCGGACAACGCAGTTTACCGAATTGTAACGCTTTGCGGAATCGTCCAGTCCGTCCAGATATTTTATTATGTCAACTTTGTAGGGAATGGTTATGTTGTAGCCGTTCAGGGAATTGAGATAGGCGGCTTTTTTGTCAAGTTCTTCGGGCGGAAGTTCGCAGACTTCATATTCCGCGGAAGTGTTTCCGTCCAGCTCAAAAAGCCGCTTGTGTATGGGCGGCGACATTGTGTGTTTCAAAGGATAACCTAAAAGTCCGTATTTCTCCATAAAAATTTCTCCAATCTTTGTTTCCGTACAAAAACGCACCGCAGAAAAACCTCCGCGGCGCACTTTTCGTTTGAAATAGATACTTTCTTACTTAGCAGCTTCTTCGATGTACTTAACGATGTCGCCCACGGTCTTGATCTGCTCAACGGCTTCGTCGGGGATCTCAACGTCAAATTCTTCTTCAAGGCTCATTACCAGATCCACAACGTCCAGAGAATCAGCACCAAGATCCTCCTGAATGTTAGCGCCTGCAACTACGAGCTTATCCTTTTCAGCCTCGTCAATTCCAAGCTGCTCCACAATAATTTCCTTTACCTTATCAAATACCATTTGAATTGCCTCCGTTCATTTTTTAGGATTTTAGTATTCAAAAAGCAAAAACACACCCGAATTGCGGAGGTTTTTGTCTTTATGCCTGACCTTATCGGAATTTTGCAGGGAATTTTTGTCATTCCTCAAA
Organism: uncultured Clostridia bacterium; assembly: GCA_947629785.1. Lineage (GTDB taxonomy): Bacteria > Bacillota > Clostridia > Oscillospirales > Ruminococcaceae > RGIG8773. The sequence continues at coordinate 6,497 of CANRFB010000043.1, forward strand.
CTCACCGATTTTTCTAAATTTAGTATACCGTTCATTTAGCAAAACGTCAATATCTATTTTCATTTTTTTAGTCAGCGTTTTATACAAAAATTCTGCGATATTTTCGGCAGTCTGACTAACATCGTTGTGAGCACCGCCTATAGGCTCTTCAATTATCTTTTCCGCAACGCCTAATTCAAGCATATCTTCCGCAGTAACTTTCATTATGGAACAGGCTTCTTTCTCCTTGCCTGCGTCTTTCCAGAGGATAGAAGCGAAGCCGCGGGGGGAAATTACCGAGTAGATGGAATTTTCCAGAACCGCCAATTCATCGCAGACTCCTAAAGCAAGCGCGCCGCCGCTGCCGCCCTCGCCAAGAACGATACTTATTATAGGCGTCCGCAGCCGCATGAATTCCATAAGATTGCGGGCAATGGCTTCGCCCTGACCGCGCTTTTCCGCATCAACGCCCGCGAACGCCCCCGGCGTGTCGATAAAGCATATTACGGGGCGGTGGAACTTTTCTGCCTGTTTTGCAAGCCGCAGAGCCTTTCTGTAACCCTCGGGATTGGGCATGGCGAAATTACATTCCTTGTTTTCGTTGATGTTCCTGCCTTTGACTTCGGCGATTATGGTCACGGGAATTCCGCTTATGGAACCGATACCGCCCATAATTGCACCGTCGTCTCCGAAAAGCCTGTCGCCGTGCATTTCGATAAATTCGTCAAATATCAGCGGAATGTAATCCCTGACCGTTGGTCTGCCTTTCTGCCGAACGATTTCAAGCCGTTCATAGGGAGTGAACTTGTTGAGCTTTTCCATTACGCATGAACCCCCTTATGAAGCTTTAAAATATGAGCGATAGTCCGCCGCATGGATTTTCTTTCCACAATCATGTCCGCGAAACCGTGTTCCAGCGCAAATTCCGCCGACTGGAAATCGTCGGGGAGCCGCTGTTTTATAGTACCCTCGATAACGCGCCTGCCCGCGAAGCCTACAAGAACTTTCGGTTCGGCGATTATAATATCCCCAAGAGACGCAAAGGAAGCCGTTACTCCGCCTGTGGTGGGGTCTGTAAGCACGGTTATGTACAGAAGCCCCGCATCGCTGTGACGAGCCACTGCGCCGCTGGTTTTCGCCATCTGCATAAGGGAAACTATCCCCTCCTGCATTCTTGCGCCGCCCGAAGCGGTGAACATTATCACGGGAAGTCTGTTTTCTGTGGCAAATTCAAAAGCGCGGGTTATCTTTTCGCCCACAACGCTGCCCATGGAAGCCATCATATACCGCGCGTCCATAACCCCCAGAACGCATCGTTCACCGCGGATAGTACATTCACCCGTAACTACCGCGTCTTTCAGCCCCGTGCTGCTTCGCAAAGCCTGTTGTTTCGCCTCGTAATCGGGGAAATCAATGGGGTTCTTGCTAAGCATATCCGCGTCAAATTCTGAAAAGCTGTTCTTGTCCGCAATAAGCTGGATACGTTCCTGCGCCGTAAGTCTGGAATGGTAATTGCACTTCGGGCAGACTTTGAGATTTTTTTCCAGTTCGTCCGTCATAATGACATTCAGGCACCGCGGACATTTGAAAAGCATATTGTCGGGAACTTTCACCGCGGTATCGCCGCTGTCCTTGTCGTCTTTGCCGTCCTCCGTTGTAGCGTTGAAACGTGTTTTTACCACATTGAAAAGGTCTTCAAGCCCCATTGTCTTCACTCCTTTTATCAGAAGATAAAAAATCTTAATATACTTAATATCATCAGGATAGTAAATATCGTATTATATTTCTTATCTGCTTTGCCTTGATTTTTCAGAAGCACGAAAGCAAAAATTCCAAAAACCGGCGCAAACAGGCAAAGCAGCACAAGCCACCAGTATTTTGTAAAAAATTCGTTTACAGTGTCCGAAAGGTTGTTAACATTTCCGTTCTGTCGGTTATTTCCGTAATATCCCTGATTATTATAAGGGCTGTAAGGGTTATTCAGCTGCTGATAATAGGGCGGAAGCTGTCCGGCGTTCTGTCCGTACTGACCTGTCTGCGGGTATTGATTATTCTGCTGCCGATAATACGGCTGATCATTCTGTGCCGTCTGCCCGTAATTTTTCCGAACGGTTTTGCCCTGACTGTTGCGGACTTTTAAGTTCACGGGTTCGGGGCGGTTCGGGTAAATTTCCTCCATCTGCACGTCGGGGATAATTTCGCGGATATGTTCCTGCTCCTGTTCGGGCTGGGGATAATCGGAGGGATCGTAGTTATAAAGCGCGCTTATTTCGTCCTCGTCGGGTATTCTGTACCCGCAGGAAAGACATTCACCGTTCTGTAATTTACCCTGACACAAAGGACAGCGTTCTGCCACTATTTACCCTCCCCCTTTAATAGAGTTGAGAGTTGAGAGTTAAGAGTTGAGATATTGACATAAACTGTTAGTGTTCTTTTCTCAATTCTATTCTATTAACAATGAGCATTCGGCTTTAAACAAAATAATGTCTGAAAGTGTCCGCTCAGCCTTGCTTGCATTAAGGCAGGCTAAATCTGCAAGCAGGAAAGTCATAATTTGCATTTATTAACGAGCGTATAAAGCTGAGGATAGAAAACTAATATTTAATGTCAACAACTCAACTCTCCACTCTTAACTCTCAACTCTTACGTCCAAGGTATCCTATATCATACTTTCCCGACTCGAAAACGGGGTCGCGGATAAGTGATAACTGGAAGTCAATGTTGGTGTCCACGCCCTCAACAATGAATTCCGCAAGCGCCCATTTCATTTTCGCGATAGCTTCTTCACGGGTAGGCGCGTAAACTATAAGTTTCGCGATCATGCTGTCATAATATGGCGTAATTGTATATCCTTGATATGCGGAACTGTCAATGCGTATTCCCGGACCGCCCGGAATGTGCAGGGCGTTTATCCTGCCGGGACTGGGACGGAAATTCAGGTCGGGATTTTCCGCGTTTATGCGGCATTCAATGGAATGTCCCCGCAGCTTGATGTCCTCCTGCGAATAGGGAAGTTCCTTGCCCGCAGCGATCTTCAGCTGCGCCTTTACAAGATCGACTCCCGTCACAAATTCGGTAATGGGGTGTTCAACCTGAATACGCGTGTTCATTTCCATGAAGTAGAAATTCTGCTTGTCGTCCACAAGGAATTCGATAGTTCCCGCGTTGTAATAGCCGCAGACTTTGGCGGCAGCCACAGCCGCCTTGCCCATTTTTTCGCGGAGAACGGGGGTCATTATGGTTGAGGGGCTTTCCTCAAGAACTTTCTGATTCCGCCGCTGCATGGAACAGTCGCGTTCGCCCAGATGTATTACATTCCCGTGAGTGTCCGCAAGTATCTGGAACTCTATGTGTTTTGGGTTGACAATAAATTTCTCAATGTATATGCTGTCGTCGCCGAAAAAATTCAGTGCTTCCTGTTTTGCGGCGGTGATCTGCGATTCAAGATCGTCGGGGGATTCTACAAGACGGATCCCACGTCCGCCGCCGCCTGCGGAAGCCTTTACCATAACGGGATAGCCTATTTCCTCGGCAACAGCGTGGGCTTCGTCTATGGATTTGATCTCGCCGTCGCTTCCGGGAATGACAGGCACGCCCGCTTTTTTCATGGCGGCTTTTGCGGCGGCTTTGTCGCCCAACATTTCGATGGATTCGGGAGACGGACCTATGAACGTGATGCCGCACTTCCCACAGTTTCGGGCAAATGACGCGTTTTCCGAAAGAAATCCGAAACCGGGGTGAACGGCGTCCGCGCCTGTAATTTCGCAAGCCGCGATAATAGCCTGTTCGTTAAGATAGCTGTCCTTTGTGGCAGGACCGCCTATGCAGACGGATTCGTCGGCGATCTGCGCGTGAAGTGCCGTTCTGTCGGCAGTGGAAAACACCGCCACGGTTTTCAGTCCCAGTTCACGGCACGCTCTGATAACTCTTACGGCGATCTCGCCGCGATTGGCAATAAGAACCTTTTTAAACATTATAATTCACCTTTTATTCGAGAGTTGAGAGTTGAGAGCAGGCTGAGCCTGCACCCTTTCAGGCAAAGTTTAGTTATCTTCCGCCTAAGTATACCGTGCATGAACCGAAGCTGGATCCGAAAATAGAATTCTCGTCTATATAAGCAGAAACCTTTTGTAAATTAAGCCTTGCTTAATGCACGCCGGGTATTAAGTTGAAAATAACAAAGTAAAGCCTGAAGGGGTCAAGGCTCAGCCTTGATTGCAAAAGATATTTCTGCGGCAACTGCTTTTTCTCCGTTTACCGTGGCAAGCGCCTTTCCGACGCCTACGGGACCTTTCACTTTGATTATCTCAACTTCTATGCGGAGAGTGTCGCCCGGAACTACCTGACGGCGGAATTTCGCCTCTTTTACTCCGCCGAAAAAGCCGATCTTCCCCTTGTTTTCAGGCAGGGAAAGCATTGCTACCGCTCCTGCCTGTGCGCACATTTCCAGCATAAGCACCCCCGGAACTACAGGATAGTCGGGGAAATGCCCCTTGAACCAGAATTCGTCGGGAGACATATATTTTGTGGCAACGACACGCTTGCCTGCTTCCATTTCCTCAATGGTGTCTATCAGCAGGAACGGATCGCGGTGGGGAATTATCTCCTTTATCTGTTCTTTGTCCATTAAAGCCATGAAAATTCCCCCTTATCGGATTATCATTATCGGCTGATCGTATTCTACCGCGTCGCCGTTCTGTACGAAAATTTCCGCTACAGTTCCGTCAAAATCGCTCTGTATCTCGTTCATAAGCTTCATGGACTCGATTATCATCAGAACGTCGCCTTTCTTGACCTGCTGTCCTACCGTTACGAACGGCGGCTTGTCGGGAGCGGAAGCCGCGTAGAACGTTCCCACTATGGGCGCTTTTACAACATTCCCCGAGGGAACTGCTTTCGCCGCGGGTTTGGCGGGAACTTCCGCAGCTGTCGGAACGGCTTCCGCAGGCGGCATGGGCATTCCCACAGGCGGCATTGGCGGGAATTTTTTGCCCTTGATGGTGATCATGTCATCGCCGCAGGCAAGGGTTATTTCCCCCAGATCCTTTTCTTTTACCATATCCGCAAGCTTGGAAATGGTGTCAAACTCTATGCCGAAAATTTTACTGCTCATAATAATTCCCTCCGAAGATCAGTCTTTGTATTTTACAATGCAAAGCGTGGCATTGTGTCCGCCGAAACCGAGGCTGTTGGAAAGCGCGGCGTTTACGGTCATTTCCCGTCCGCCCTCGGTGCAGTAATCAAGATCACATTCAGGATCGGGAACTTTATATCCTCTTGTAACGTGAACATAGTCGTTCTTGACGGAAAGCGCGGTAACTATTGCTTCCACAGCCCCCGCCGCGCCAAGAAGATGTCCCGTCATGGACTTTGTGGAATTTATGGCAACTTTGTGCGCTTTTTCCTCGCCCAGAGCCTTTTTAATGGCTTTCGTCTCGTATTTGTCGTTCAGTCCCGTGGAAGTTCCGTGGGCGTTGATGTAGTCGATGTCCTCGGCTTTCAGACCCGCTTCGGTATAAGCGTTTATCATGCCCTTCGCCGCCGCGTCGCCCTCGGGAGAGGGGCTTGTCATGTGGTAAGCGTCGCCTGTTGCGCCGTAACCTGCAATTTCTGCGTAAATTTTTGCGCCGCGGGCTTTTGCGTGTTCCAGTTCTTCGAGAACGAGCGCGCCGCAGCCCTCGCCCAGAACGAAACCGTTTCTTTCTGCGTCAAAGGGTATGGAACATCTTTCAAGATCGTCCGAACGGGTAAGGGCTTTCATGTTGTTGAATCCCGCAAGGGCGAATTTTCCCACACAGGATTCCGCGCCGCCCGCAATACAAACGTCAAGATAGCCGTCCTTTATCTTGCGGAACGCTTCGCCGATGGCGTGCGCCGCTGAGGAACAAGCCGTTGTGGTGCAGAAGTTATCGCCCTTGAAGCCCGTGCGCATGGCGATAGTTCCCGCCGCCATGTTTCCTATCATCATGGGAACATAGAATACCGAAATGCGGTCCGCGCCTTTTTCAAGGAACTTTTCATGCTCCTGCAAAGTGAGGTTCAGTCCGCCTATTCCCACGCCGAAGATCACTCCCGCGCGGAACGGGTCAAGGTCTTTGAAATCCGTGCCGCAGTCCTCAAGAGCGTCCATAGCCGCAGTTACGGAAAACTGCGTGAATCTGTCCATTCTGCGTGCTTCTTTCTTGTCGATATATTTATCGCAGGAAAAATCCTTTGAACGGGCGGCGATCTTAACGTCAAAATCGTCCCCGGTAATATCGTTTACATAATCGAAACCGTGTCTGCCTGCTTTCAGGCTGTCCCAGAGGGCGTCAAGAGTGTTTCCTATGGGTGAAACCACTCCCATGCCCGTAATAACTACTCTTTTCATATAGAATGATCCTTTCTTTTACATTGAAAGTCCGCCGGAGATCTCGATAGTCTGTCCCGTAACGTAGGAAGAATCCTCCGAGCAGAGGAAAGAAACGACTCCCGCTATTTCGTCCACCGTGCCGTAACGCTTCATGGCGATGGCTTCAAGCATTTTAGATTTCTGCTCGTCGGTGAGCTTGTCTGTCATGGGCGTCTGGATAAATCCCGGAGCAACGGCGTTTACGTTGATGTTCCGTGAACCCAGTTCCTTGGCGGCGGTCTTTGTCATGCCGATAATTGCCGCTTTGGAGGCGGAATAGTTTATCTGCCCCGGGTTTCCGTACAGACCCGCAACGGAAGCAAGATTTACTATACGTCCGTGTTTCTGGCGGATCATTACGTTTCCTGCAAGCTTCATCATGTTGAAAACGCTTTTCTGATTTACGGCAATTACCATGTCGTACTGTTCTTCGGGCATTCTTGCCATAAGTCCGTCACGGGTTATTCCCGCATTGTTTATAAGAATGTCGATAGTTCCGAAACGCTCCTTTACGGCTTTCACCATGGTTTCGCACTGATCGTATTTTGAAACGTCCGCGCAGAATATCTCTGCTTCAACGCCGAGACCGCGGATTTCGTCCAGAATGGTGTTGTTTTCAAACATACCCTCGTTAAGGTCGTTCAGGGCGATATTACAGCCGTCCTTGGCAAGACGGAGAGCGATAGCCGCGCCTATGCCTCTTGAAGAACCTGTTATTACAGCCGTTTTTGCCATATAAAATAATTCCTTTCGTTTAGTATTCTAAAATTACCGCGCCCATGGTAAGCCCCGCGCCGAATCCTACAAGGCAGAGTTTCTGCCCCCGCTTTATCTTCCCCTCGGTTATGGCTTCGTGAAGCGCTGTCGGAATTGACGCGCTGGAAGTGTTGCCGTGTTCCGCTATGTTCACAATGAATTTATCCATTGAAACCCCGAGATTCTTGGCGGCTGTTTCTATTATGCGGATATTTGCCTGATGGGGAACGTACCAGTCTATGCCGTTCAGGTCGAAATCTATCTTTTCGGCGGCTTTCCGTGCGGCTATGGGCAGGGCTTTGGTGGCGAACTTGTACACTTCCTTGCCGTCTTGGAACAGGAAGTATCCTCCGCCCGCAAAATCTCCCGTTTCAATCTCGTCCTTGTCGGAAGTCCTGAACGGGTGGAGAACTTTGTGCGCCTTTGAATACAGGAATTTTGCCCCTTTGCCGTCCGCGCCGATGTAGCTTGTAAAAAGTTTTTCCGAACGCGTTATGACCGCGGCGGCGGCACCGTCCCCGAAAAGTATGCAGGAAGAACGGTCGGAATAGTCGGTTATCTTGGTAAGTCTTTCGCTGGAAACTACAAGAACGTATTTCAGGTCGGGGTCTGTCTGTAAGTAACGTTTTGCCGCGTCTATCCCGTAAACGAACCCCGAGCAGGCGGCGTTCAGGTCGTAAGCGGCGGCGTTTTCCGCGCCTAATGCCTGTTGTATCACACAAGCTGTTGACGGCGTGGAGAAATCGCTTGTAATGGTTGCTGTAATTATAAGTCCCAGTTCCGAGCCTTTTATGCCTGCGTTTTTCAGCGCTTCTTCCGAAGCTTCCGCGCCCATTCGCCATGTTGTCTCACCGTCGGTGTAACGTCTGGCTTTTATTCCCGTGCGCGAAGATATCCACTCGTCATTGGTGTCCACGACTTTCGCAAGGTCGTCGTTGGTTATTCTCAGCGGCGGCGTGTATGCGCCCGTGCCCAGTATCTCTATTCCGAACAAATCCCTGACCTCCTATATCCTTTTTATGAAAATTTCACTTGTAATTTTGCAGTATATATGGTATATTATTAATATAGTGCCGTAAAAAACAATCATATACTTCTATTGTAATATTTTTCTCGTCGGTTGTCAACGCTTTTCGGGCAATAAAATTTTTTTACGGCAAAAAATTATTCTGAAAGGAAAAGAAAATATGTCAAAAACTGTATTTTTATTCGCGGGACAGGGTTCCCAGTACATAGGCATGGGAAAGGAGCTTTGCGAAAAATATCCGCAGATAGACGTTTACAAGCGGGCAAGCGAAATTCTCGGATTTGACATTGAGTCAAAAATAAACAATTCCTCCGAAGAGGAATTAGCAAAGACCATATATTCCCAGCCCGCTATAATGGCGACTTCCCTTGTGGCGCTTGAGACCATGAAGATAAACGGCGTGGAGTTCTCCGCCGCTGCGGGACATTCGCTGGGTGAATATGCCGCCATGGTGGCTTCGGGAATACTTTCCTTTGAGGACGGGTTCAGGGTAATAAAAGCCCGTGCGGAAGCCATGCAGAAAGCCGCGGAAAGCAATCCCGGGGCAATGTATGCGATTTTAGGCAGGACAGCCGAGGAAATAGAAGAAGTCTGCGCGGGAATTGACGGGTATGTCGTTCCTGTGAACTACAATTCCTCCGCACAGACGGTAATCGCGGGAGAAACTTCCGCGGCGGAAAAGGCGGCGGCGAAGTTTTCCGAACTGGGAGCAAAAGCCGTGAAATTAGGCGTAAGTGCGGCGTTCCACTCAAAGCTTATGCAGTCCGCGGCGGACGAGTTTGAAGCCGCACTCAAAGGCATGGATATAACATTCAATAAGCCGAACGTAACATTCTACTCAAATCTCATAGGCGGCGAGCAGACAGATTTTGACAATATGCCGGAAAAGCTTGCAAAGCACATAGTTTCGCCGGTGAAATTCACCTCCGAGCTTGCGGAAATGCAGGCGGCGGGCTATGAAAATTTCATAGAACTCGGACCCAACAAAGTCCTTACCGGGCTGGTGAAAAAGACTTTAAAGGGCGTAAATGCTTTCAATGTTGAAAATATAAAAACTCTTGAAAAAGCACTGGAAGCGTTGCAAGGCTAAGAGTTAAGAGTTAAGAGTTGAGAGTTGAGATATTGCAGAAATGCTTATATCCCAACTCTCAATGTTTTATAGATTTAACTTTACTTTACCTCACGGCAGGTACACGCGGAAGATAACAAAATAACGCCTGAAAGGGTGCAGGCTCAGCCTGCCTATAGCCTGCTATTACTAAGGGTATTCAGAACGGTTTGTATAAGGTCAATAGGCTGTTCCCCGCGCATTTTTACGGCAATATAGGACTTTTCCCCGCCGTTGACGGTGACCCGTCCTTTGAACGCCGAGGTCAGCGCCTGTATCTGCGTAATGTCCGCCGTTTTCAGATAGAAAAACATTATGTCGTTTTTCTGGGAAATCTCCGTTATGGTGAGCATACTCGCCTGATTCCGTATAAGCGAAACGCTTATTAAGCCTTGTATAGCTTTTGGCGGGTCGCCGTAACGGTCGATAAGTTCGTCAATAAGTTCCATGCTGTCCTCGTTGGTGCGCAGGGCGGCAATTTTCTTGTACATATCAATGCGCCCCGAAAGGCTTTCAATATAATTGTCGGGAATATGCGCATCTATCCGCACGTCAATAAGACAATCCTCCGGCTTGGCAGGGAGAACTTCACCCTTTTCCTCGGCTATGGCTTCGTTCAGAAGCTGGATATACATATCATAACCTACCGCTTCAATGTGCCCGTGCTGCTTTCCGCCCAGAATAGACCCCGCCCCGCGTATTTCAAGGTCGCGCATGGCTATCCTGAATCCGCTTCCGAACTGGGTAAATTCCCGTATGGCGTCAAGACGGCGGGCGGCTATTTCCGTAAGCGCTTTTCCGCGGCGGAATGTGAAATAGGCAAACGCTCTCCTGCTGGAACGTCCCACACGTCCCCGAAGCTGATAAAGCTGGGAAAGCCCCAGATTATCCGCGTCTTCGATAATAAGCGTGTTCACGTTGGGAACGTCCACACCCGTTTCTATAAGCGTGGTGCAGACCAGAATGTCTATTTCATGTTCAAGAAGGCTTTGCCATATCTCCGAAAGCTGTTCCTCGGAGATCTGTCCGTGGGCTATGCCTATCCGAGCCTCCGGAAGAAGTTCCTGCAATTTTGAGGCGCAAAGGTCAATGCTGTCTATGCGGTTGTGAATATAGTATACCTGCCCGCCGCGGCGGAGTTCCTTGTTTATCGCCTGAACGATAACTCCCATGTCGTGTTCTATGACATATGTCTGAACGGGATGGCGGTCAACGGGCGGTTCTTCGATAACGCTCATGTCGCGGATACCGCTCATTGCCATGTTAAGCGTTCGGGGAATAGGCGTTGCGGATAAAGTGAGAACGTCCACTCCGGCAAAGGCTTCCTTGAATTTCTCCTTGTGGGCGACTCCGAAACGCTGTTCCTCGTCTATGATAACAAGCCCGAGGTCGCGGAATTTAACATCTTTCTGAACCAGACGGTGCGTGCCGATTATCATGTCAATTTCGCCTTTGTAAAGCTGTTTCAGGATCTCTTCCTGTTCCTTTTTGGAGCGGAAGCGGGAAAGCAGTTCTATCTTCATGGGGAAGTGTTCAAAACGCTTTAAAGCCGTCTGATAATGCTGCCATGCAAGAACTGTTGTAGGCGCAAGTATAGCGCATTGTTTGCCGTCCTCCATGCACTTGAATGCCGCTCGGAACGCAACTTCCGTTTTCCCGAAACCCACGTCGCCGCAGAGAAGTCTGTCCATGGGTGTAGGTTTCTGCATATCCTCTTTTATCTCCTGCGCGGAACGCAGCTGGTCGTCTGTTTCGGTGTAGGGGAAACGCAGTTCAAAATCCCTCTGCCAGTCGTCGTCCTCGGAAAAAGCAAAGCCCGGCGTCTGACTGCGTTTCGCATAAAGTTTTATAAGTTCGTCCGCCATGTCCTTGACGGCTTTTTTAACGCGGGCGCGGGTCTTTTGCCATTCCATGGAAGAAAGCTTGTTGAGTTTTACCGCGCCGTTGTCGCGGGGCCCCATGTATTTTGAAACCATATCAAGCTGATTTACCGGAACATATAAAACGTCCGTACCCGCATACTGAATGGTTATATAGTCCTTTGTAATTCCCTCTAATTCGAGCTTGCGTATGCCCGCGAACTTGCCTATGCCGTGAAGCGCGTGTACAACAAGGTCGCCGGGGGCAATATCCGACAGGGAACGTATTTCCTCCCCCTTTTTCACCTTGCGGAGTTTCTTTTTTGAAACCGCCGCGCGGGCTTGGGTTATGAGCGCGGTTTTTATATCGGGATATTCGTAACCCGCGCTGGTGCAGCCCGACATAAGCAGGACGTTTCCTGCCGTAAGCGCGGAATTCTCGTTTGCAATACTGCACTTTATGCCCTCGTCCCGCAGGTCTTTTTCAATAATGGGCAGAGTTTTGTCAGAACCCGCCATTACAATTACGCTGTAACCGCGTTCGCAGAAATTTTGCAGGTCCTCGATAAGCTGACGTATTTCGCCGCCCCACGGCGCGGTCTGGTTCGCGGAAACGGCTATCAGCTTTTTGAAACGCAGGTCCGCGCCCCTGACGAACGCATCGAAATGGAACAGCGGGAACGCCGCCGCTTTTGAATAAACTTCGGAGAAATTCAGCATATAGCCCTCCAGACCTTTGCAGAGTTCTCCCGTTTCAAGCAGAAGCTTTATATCTTCGTTGTGCTGCGAAAGCGCCGCCCGCGCCTTTTCGGAAGCGTTGTAGTATTCGCTGAAAATAACGGGCGATTTTTCGGGAAGATAGTCAAAGACCGTTTCGGGATTTTCGTAGGCAAGAGGAAGATATTTGTCTATGTCTCCAAGTTCAAGACCGGTGCTGACCCTGTCAATATCGCGGGAAAGCGCGGCTCGGACGCTTTCCGTGCGCTTTCCTCTTACGGAAGCGGAAAGCTTTTGCAGTGCGGAAACAAGCGCTTCGGGACTGTCGAAAAGCGTTTCGGCGGCAGGGGAAATTTTTATATTTTGTACGGCGTCGGTGCGGCGTTGGGATTCCACATCGAAAAAAGATATGGTGTCTATCTCGTCCCCCCAGAGTTCGATACGCAGTGGGGAATTTTCCTGAACGGGGAAAATATCGATTATAGACCCGCGGACGGAAAACTGCGAAACGCCCTCCACCTTGTCGCAGCGGGAATACCCCGCGGAAACAAGTTTCTTTATAAGTTCCCCCGTGTCCACTTCCCCGCCTGCGGAAAGGGTTATCGTTCGGGAAAGCAGGATATTTTTCGGGATAGTAACCTGCATGACCGCTTCTGCGGAAGCGCAGACAATGATGTTTTCGCCCTCGGCAAGCCGCGAAAGCACTCCCAGACGGGTGTGTTCATATTCGCGGGAAACGGTCTCGACGGCGGTGAAAGTGAAATCCTTTGCGGGGAAAACATACGCGGGATTTTCGCCTGAAAGGGCATTTATATCATCGGTAAGCCGTCTTGCGGCGGCTTCATCGTCGGTTATTATAAGTGCGGGGGTATTTTTGCACATTCCCAGCGCGAACTGCGCCTTGTGTATCGCGGAAACGCCCGAGACCGCGGCGGGAGTCTGACCGTTTTTCAGAGCCTCCAGAACGTCGCGGTACGGGGTAAAATTTTCAATTGCGGAAGTAAAAATATCTGACATAATTTTAAACCTTAACTATTATATTTGTTCATAGCTTCATCGGTCTTGCCCTTGACCATAAGTTCAAGGGAAGCCGCCGCCTTGTCCGTGCCCTGTTCCATGAGTTTCAGTTCCTCTTCGGAGAAATGCGAGAGGACCCATGCCGCAAGGTCGTAGTCCTTGTGGGGCTTCTTCCCCACGCCTATTTTTATCCGAGGGAAAGTGTCAAAGCCGGTGAGATATATAATGGATTTCATGCCGTTGTGACCGCCGTCCGAACCTTTGCGGCGGATTCGGATATTTGACGGTTCAAGGCTGATGTCGTCAAAGCATATAATGACGTTCTCGGCGGGAATTTTGTAGAAATTCATGGCTTCGACGATCGCTTCGCCGCTGTTGTTCATGAACGTGGTGGGCTTCATAAGCAGGCAGGTAACGCCGTTTACGTCCGCAACCGCAGTCAATGACTTGAACCGCAGTTTTTTCAGCTGAACGCCGCATTTTGCGGCGAGTTTGTCAAGGGTCATGAACCCCGCGTTGTGGCGGGTATTTTCGTACTTTTCGCCGGGGTTTCCCAGACCGGCGATGATATATTCCGGCGAACCTGCGGGCTCGGCTTTTTCTTTGCTTATCTGGTTAAAAATATCAAATATACTCATAATAATGCGTAATTCGTAATGCGTAATGCGTAATTACACACTGCAAATTATGATGTTTCCCCCTTCTGTGATTTTGTTATTGACATAAGTATTTTTAGTAATTCCTGACAATCATAATATATACTTTCAAATTCCTGTTCGGAAAGATAATTAGTTTCATATAACAATTCGATCCAATATTCTGTTTCACTTGCTTCCTTCAAAGCAATATTCATTTTTGCATAAAAATCCGATCTGCTCTGACCCCTTACGGCTTCTTTAACATTTGCGCCGATACTTGTTCCGCTTCGCAGAAGCTGCTTTGATAAAATATATTCTTTCTTTGTACTGCACATATACTGATATAATTTTACGATCCGTACCGCAAATTTTTTACTTTTATCAACAATTATATTTTCTTTCATTCTGAACACTACCTTTAATTTATATTCAAAATGCGTAATCTTGCAGAAATTTACAATTGCGAATTACGCATTACAAATTACGAATTATAGCAGACTTGCCCCCTCCGGAAGCCGGAGAGGGTACGAAAATAAATGTTGTTTTTGCCTTGACAGCGAGGCGTAAATCCATTATAATATAAGTAACAACTATTAGAGTAGAGCAAAACACCGAACTCAAAGGCAGAAAAATTGAAGAGAGCAGGAAAAACAAAAGAAAAAGCAGGTGA
>CANRFB010000044.1 GCA_947629785.1 uncultured Clostridia bacterium
TCGCAAAGTATCATATCAATTGATCTATCCGGTATATTCTTCATTAATTCCAGACAGTCGCCCTGCCATAGCTCTATGTCTTTGATATTGATTCCTCCTTAAATGCTTTAACCTCAGCCTTATCAGAACGCGTTCCGGATCGGCGGCTTTGTTCTTGTCAAATGCTCCGGCTCGATGTAGTCTATCATTTCCTTGTGAGAATCCTTGCAATTTGTGTATATTATTTCCTTAATTGCATATTTCTCATTTTTCATTTTTGCGCCGCAATTCGGACAGTACGGTGAAAGCACTTTGCCGGGCGGTTCTGTATGGCAATTCACACAATACGGATAATACCCGTCACTGCTTATTTCCCATCTGCTTTCAGTCATTGTTATCAAACTCCTTTACAAAATTGCCATTTCATTCTGATGATATTCCTATGACATTCTTTTTTTATTCCCCGATGCTTTTTATCTTGTGAATAACATCATCGGGAACGCCGCTGTCTGTAAGTATTTTTATAATTTCGTCAATATCCGTTCCGCTGCCATCGGAAACAGTCCGCCCTATCTCTTTCAGCTTGCCCAGCTGATATATTGTAGCATAGGCAGAGTCAATATTGTTAAGTGAAACACGCTTAACATCGCCGTCCTTGGTGGGAGTATAACCGAGGAGCTGACGGATCTCGTTTATTGATAGAACCCCATAAGGACCTATTGAGTCAATAACGCGTATTTTGTTTTGCAAAGATGAATATATAAGTCCCTGCTGATAAGCAATGACCTTGTGTCCTGCAGCGATCTCACGGGGCGTGAACAGCGTTTTTGTGAACGCCTCACCGAATGATTTTATGCGGCTTTCAAGAGTGGTCTCGTAGTAACCCATGTATTCCTCTTCGGTAAATTTGCGGTTGTAAATTTCAAGGGGAACGCCAACGCTTGCAAGAATGCGCCGCTCCACAAATGTCATGGTCTCACTGTCAATTATTTCGGGGTCAAGGTTCAGCGGAACATAATCCGCTTTGATGTCAGTAGGCAGAATGCCCGATTTTGACTTAAAAAGCTTATCTTCAAATTCTTCCACAAGCTTCTGCTGGGTCTCTGAATCCTGCCATGAGTTAAATTTGAGAATACCGGTAATATTTAACTTCTGCCTGACACCTTTGTCAATACCCTGTACCGCAGTGCTGTCAGCTTGTAAAAGCTTTTCCAGACTGCCGTCCGCCGATGAAACGAACCCGCCTTTTATATCATAGTCTGTAACATCTTTTTTCCAGTGGATAACGTCCCGATACGGAAGTTTTATGCTGTCACCGCCCGAGAAGGTGAACCGCACGAACAATTCTCCGGAGCTTTCGTCCTCGAGGAACTCCACAAGCTGCGGATCCAGCGGAAAGAACGCCGTGTATTGCCTTCTGTAGCGGTCTTTGTCAATGTACTGCCTGTTGAAAGCGGGGTATATAAAACAGTTGTTCGTGGTCTCGTAAAGGTAATTGCATCGGGACAGGAAATCGGAAGCAGTCATATACGGATTGGGAGCATTGTCCAGCAGGTTTGTGATGTTGTCGTAGATGGTCTCAAGACTTGAACGGTCTTTGCCTTGTTTTATGTGTTTAGGGGTAAGCTTGGACATCTGTTCGCAGTTTATAAGAACGGCATTGCGGATAATGTCATACGCGAAAATATCCCTGCCCCAAGAGGAAAAAACAGCCGTTTCGCCGCTTAACATACGCGCATATTTAGTTTTTTTGTCCCGGCTCGCAAAGAAATTTTTCAGATCTGAAACAAAACCCATTTTATATATTTTCACTCCGATCTAATTATAGAGTTAAGAGTTGAGAGTTGAGAGCTTCAATAGAGTTGAGAGTAGAGAGTTAAGAGTTGAGATATTGACATAAACTGTTAATTCCCTTTTCTCCTCTTAATGCGCTGCAAAAATAAATTATTAAAATTTTGCTGTTTTCTTTAAATCAAGAGTACAAAGTTGAAAATTTATCTCAACTCTCAACTCTTAACTCTCAACTCTTATAAAAACTCTCAACTCTTTAAAAATCTTTGTTTTTGGATCTCCATGTATTCACTGCGGTAACGGTCGAGGGTCTCGTAGCAAATAAGACAGGTGACCGCGCCGTCGATTTTTTTCATATAGTCGTTGCCGACTTTGACAGGCTGACGGCGGGTGCCTTTGGTGTTCCAGACCGCCGCCACGTTTTTCAGACAGAAAATGTCTATAGGATTTTCATTTATGTAAATTTTCCCCTCGGTGAGATCATTTTCAAAGAGCGTCATAGCATTTGAAAGCTGATCGCCCTGTATGATCTTTTCAAGGTCGAAACTGTATTCCTTCTCCATTTGTGAAACAAAACCCTTTGCCTGCCATTTGTCATAACCCACACGATAGAGCCGGCAGCGGTTTGCCCGACAGAAATCAAAGAACCACGCCGCCACATCACCGTGATCGACTTCGTTCCCCTCGCACAGAATGAGGTGTCCCTGCTTGATCCACTCTTCGTATTTTGGGTTTTCGTCCTTTTTGGAAGCAGGCAGGAAGTATTTCTGTACAAAATACTTATCCCGGGTAACAGGGTTTACGAATAGCATACGCGCGCTTGTAAGGTCGCCGCTTTCGGAAAGATCCGCTCCGCCGATGCCGACGGAACCGCGTATAACGTCAATGTCAAAGAACTTGCCTTTGAGTTTGTCAAGTTCGTCCACACCAAGCCACGCCTGAGCGCTGCTTTGTTTTATGTTAAAATCTTTTGCAAGAACGTATGCCCGCGTTTCCTTGTTGACCCGTGCTTCACTTACCATGTTCCGCAGGAAGCTGCGGGATTTTATAATATCAAGTCCGGGGTTTGACTTTACCCATGAATTTTCATCGTCCCAGACTTCGCGTTCACTGTCTTGTGTGTAAAGCCATATAAGCCAGCGCTCGGAATTATCATCACAAACGTCACCGTTAAGAACTTTCCGTGCGTCGGTGAGCCGCTGATCCAGATAGCCGTCATTAGTGAAACCCTCGGTGGTAAGTTCAAAATATAAGGGTTCTTCCTGCGTGGAAAGTGCCTGACGTATCGGCATAACGAGGGAATTGTCTTTCATCTCGAAAACCTCGTCCACCGCGCCGACGCCGAGGTTTTTGCCTTCTTTAGCCCCTGTCCTTGCAGAAAGCTTTTTTATTTCGCCTTTGTTCTGCATGGAAAATTTGCCGCGCTTGGACTTCTGCCGCGGGTTCCCGAAATATATGCCCCGAACATTTTTACGAGTGACCCGTTCAAGAGTAGGGGATTGTTCCCGCATATTATTTATGGCATCGTGCATAAGAGCCGCCTGATCGTAACTGTTGGAAGCGCAAAGGACTTTTAATCCCATAGGACCGCAGAACCATTCCGCCAGACAAATAGCAGCGATAAGAGGAGTCTTGCCGTTCTTTCGTCCTACAAGGAATAATATCTCCTGATATTTGCGCAAATACTTCTGCTTTTCGGTATCAAATATCTTTATCGCGAAGATAGCTTCAATGAAAGCCTTCTGGAAGAGTTCCAGCCTGAACGGCTGTCCCGCGAAAGGAGCTTCATAATGCCTGCACTGAGATTCAATGAACCTGATCCGC
This sequence comes from uncultured Clostridia bacterium, assembly GCA_947629785.1. Taxonomy (GTDB): domain Bacteria; phylum Bacillota; class Clostridia; order Oscillospirales; family Ruminococcaceae; genus RGIG8773. The sequence goes on from CANRFB010000044.1 coordinate 3,595, forward strand.
TTTTCTGAAGCGTTAAGATCGACGAGAATGTTCCGCTCCGCCTTGTAGTTTTCATCGGAAATTTCCTTTTGAAGCTTGGAAAGCATAAGTTTCAGTTCCTCGCTGACAATGATGCCGCCGCTGTCTATCCGGGAAATATATTCGAGAATGTAACTGTGATGTTCCAAACGAAACGCCCCTTACCGGTAATCATCGAGTTCATCATTATCCTCGGAAGAATTGACGGAACCCAGTGCCTTTGACAGTACGGAAATATAATGCGCATAGGAAGCGCGGGCTTTTTCCAGTTCTTTTGAAACGGGAAGCACTTTCTGGATCGCGGGATTTTTGGGATTGATCCTTACTCTGCCTGAAACGGAAACGATCTCGTTCATTCGGTCGAGTTCTGACTTGATCCGCGCCGCCTCGAGGAAAACGTGGTCGAGCAGCGCGAGCTGATCGGGCGCTGCCCCTGAAAAAATATTTTTCAGCCGTTCGTATTCGCTTTCCACACTCAAAAAATTTCCCTCCAAAACTTTTTCAAAAAAGTCAATTTTGCCTTGTGCGTGATAAAGAGATTCACCCTTTCATGGGTCTCCCTCGTTGATCACATATTGACCCGTGGGGGGAGTGTCAAGACGTAAAACGATCAAACCAGCGGCGTATGTATTCTTTCCACTCGTCAAAATGTTCTCCGCGATAGTCTGTGCAAGATTTCAAACGTTCAATACACTGCTCGTAAGTTGTTTCTATATACACAAGCTCGGCGCCTAAGTCAGCCGCAAGTTTTTCGCGCTGTGCTTTCTGAGGATAACCGCCTATGATCCATGCCGATTTCCAACCGCCGTATTTGTATTTTATATTTTCAATTATCTTGTCACGCACTGCCAGTGTGTTATTTAATAAACTGTCAGGATTTGAATATAACTGACAAAATGAAATAGCTTGATATATCCTGTCAAGGTCAATTACTATGTCTCCCTGTTTCATGTTGTTACGGACAAAGGTCGTTTTACCGCTGCAAGGCGGACCGTAAACTATGTAAACAGCTCTTTCACGCCGCTTGAAATGCTTGCCGTTCCAAGTCCTTCCGTGAATATCATTATGGCATTTGAAACACACAATTTTCAAATTTTCAGGATTTAGCGAAATATTTACATTGGCAACGTTTTCTTCGGTAAGTTCAATGGGCGTATGATGGACAATAATGTCGCCCTTATCTACAAGAACTTTCCCGCAGCGGGAACACCGAAGTTTTTGTTCAGAGTCCGCTTTAATACATGATTCGATCATGCCGAGTCTGCAAAGTTCCCAAGCCTGCGAGTTATAGAACTTTTTAAGCTTTCCTTCCGACATCAGAAATCTTCCTGTTCCGCTTTTTTCTTTGCCATTTCAAGGCGTTCCTTGTCAAGTTCCAGCTTGTGAGGATTATTCTTGTACTTGTCCGGCATATGATTTACGCACCAGAATATATTCGCGCCCGTATCCGGAGGAACATACACCGTTTCCTCCGATTCGATAACTTCTTCATATTCGCGGACTTTCTTGCCGTTTTCGTATTCGATTCGCTTTACTTTGACAGGCTTTTTCACGGTGGCGTATTCGCCCTTTGCTCTGCGGTATAGAGCGTCCTCGACTATAACGTCCCGCGCGTGCGCGTTCTTTTTTATAATAGCCGAAAGTTCCGGATATTTTTTTATGTAATCTTTGAATGTGGACGGCGCGAGCCCTATTGCCTTCGCGATCTTTGCGTAACTCCAACCCTTGGAAACCATTTCGGCTATTCTGTCCAGATTCGGACTGACCGCCGTTTTGTACTTATCCGACATTTTAAACCCTCAAATTCAATCATTGAACGCTTTTCTGCTTTTTCTTGCCTTTTATTTTATCACAAATTTTTCCGTTTGTCACTGACACATTTTCGGACGATTTTCGGCGACTTTTCTTAAAACCAAGCTTTTTGAACCCCCTCCATAACGTTCGCTCACTTACGAAAAAGCTTTCCGCTATACTTGACGGTTCCTCGCCGCTGCACCAACGCTTGTATGCAGACTTTATTTCCTCATCGCTGAGATAGCCTTTCATATCAGTTACCTCCTACTCTCTGCGGATAATGTATTTGATAAAATTCCCGCCGGTAAGTTCGTCCGCGCCGCTGCGTATGCTGTCTTTATCCACGAACCAGCCTTTCGGAGCACGCGGCGAATACCAGCGATCAGCGTCAACGCGCTCGTATGTGATCTCCGGTCGGTTCATTCCGTGAGCCGCATTGTAACGGCGTTCGCCCTTGACGTGAGTGTCGGGCTGTTCTCCGCCCTTTGTCCGGTCTGTCATATACACCGCCAGCCCGTACCAGTCGTAATTTTTCCAAAGCCTGTGACCGTACTGAACGGAACCGCCGCTTACCGAACGCCAGAGCTGCTCTATAACTTGCAGATCGTCAATCTCGTTTCCGTCAATTTTCATAAGCACGTGCCGATGCAGTACCGCGTGATGATGTACCGCTCCGCGTTTACCCACTTCGGTGTTGTATATATAATCGGGCTTGTATCCGTTCTTCCTGCAATAGGCGGTATAAAGCCGAATGAATTTCTTGAATATCTCTTTGCCCTGTTCCGATGACTGCACCGTTCCGGCAGGATATGTAAACGCAATAAAAAAATCGCCGGGGAAGAAATTTGCCAGAAGCAGGTAAAACAGGTTTTCAGCGCAGCGTCTCAAATTCTGTCTTTTCTTTTTCTCGGAAGTGGGTATCTGTTTCTTTTCTCTTTTTTCATGTCTGCCAAGCGTAGGCATCATGCACTTAGTTATCTGGATAATTTTATCTCCGCACTTTGCTATCTTTTTCCAATAACCTGTTTTACCTGATTCTGGCTTTTTGCTTTTCAACGTCCTCACCTCCGAAAAGATAACCCTCTTAACAAGACTATATAAAAGGAACTTACGTCCTTGAAAATTTACATTATAATAGTATAAATATCCGCATATTCAAAAAAGCACTTGACAAATACGTATGCACGTGTTATAATAGTATCATAATAAAATGTTCAGGAGGTGATACTATATAAATGCGTGACAAAGACCTTCTTGACCTTTTATTAAAAAACGGTTGGAAAATTGACCGCATTCAAGGCAGCCACCGTATTTTAAAAAAAGATGGTCAGACAGAAGTCGTTCCCGTTCACGGGAAGGATGTACCTACAGGATTGCTTAACAAGATCCTTAAAAGTACAGGTTTAAAATGAACTTATTCAAAAAATTAAAGTTTAAAAATTAAAGTTAAAAAATTAAAGTTTAAAAATTAAAGTTTAATTAAGGAGACCAGCTATGAAAATTGTTTTTCCTGCTATCTTTCACCGAGAAAACAATTCTTATTGGGTGGATTTCCCCGATTTGGCAGGATGCCAGTCGTTCGGGGATACTCAAACAGAAACACTGTATAACGCCAAGGAAGCTCTTGAAGGGTATGCACTCTCACTTCTCGAAAACGGCGAAAAGCTGCCGGAACCTTCGGAAATATCCTCGATAAAAACAGACAAGGACTCTTTTGTCTCGTTTGTTGATGCGGATCTGTCACCATACCTCAATAAGAGCAAAGCCGTGAAAAAAACGCTGACCATTCCCGAATGGCTCAACGATGCCGCCATAGAAAAAGGCATAAATTTTTCGCGGACACTGCAAGATGCACTTATACAGAAGCTCAGTATTTAAAAATCATAATACTTTTGCCGATCGTTTGAAACGACCGGCATTTTTGTTGTTAATTCTTTTCCCCGGTAAATATGTTGTAGCCCCAGCTGTCCACATATGCGAGGCTCTTTTGCAGAGCCGCGCTTTCTACTGCTCCTGCAAAATACACCGCCGCCTCACGGGGATTTCCGAAAATTTTTATTCCGCGTTCCGGATCGGTTACCACAAACTTGTCCATGTTTTTGCAGAATTCATATCCGCCTATTCTGATACCTTCCATTTTTCATATCCTTCCGGAATAACCCGACCGCCTTTTCCGTGCCGAGAATATCATTTATAAATATCTCCGATTGTTCCCGCCGCCAGCCGAACAGCTTTTTTGAAATATGCTTGTCCGGCGGAAGCGGAAGAAAGGTATTTCCCGATATTTCCGGAACAGTCAGCGCGGGTATGTCAAATTTTATCGAAGAACCGTCCCGCATATAAAGGCGGCAAAGGAAATTCCATGCGTATTTCTCAAATTCCACCCGCTGAACATCACCGACAGGAGAATACATATCTATAATTTTCGCGTATTCCGAAAGCATTCCGCCGATAACGGCATTGTCCGCGTTCAGCTGATAATAATTGTATTTCCCGTATGGGTTTGTGAAAAGCTCACGCCGGTGATGTACGCGTTCGGAATAAGTCATTGACTTTCACCTTTAACATACAGCCTGTGCGTACCGTCCAGAACAGCCCGCTCCTCATCGGAAATTATATACCCGCAGATTTCAAGAAATTCATAATGCAGTCTGAGTTCGCCGACTGTTCTTTCCCGATATTCCGCCGTAAAATTGTCATAAGGCAGAAGCACTCGCGGAAGCATACCGTATGTCATAAGAATAAGTGCCCGCAGGTCTTTTATACCGTTTTCATTAACAATATCCTCTGCCGGTATATCATCATCTTCCGGAATTTTAATATCTGCCATGTTGACAATGTCGTATATATCCACCGCTTCCGTATCATCGCAATGCTTTATCAGCAGATTAAATATCGCATAAATCTTTTCAAGAATTTCAGTAGCCTTTTTGCAGGGGAACGCTTTGAAATTCTTTATAAAATCTTTACGCATTTTCTCCATTGTCGCGCATAATTCAAACAATTTGTCAGAATTTTCATGCGGTTTCCGAAAGACTTGCGGACGGTTTCCCTGCTGATTTTCTCTGTCTGTATAAATATCAATTCCGTAACCGGTATTGACATAATAGTATTTTTTATTTTCGTCAAAATCAATAAGTTCCTTTATTGTTTCAACCTTTGAATTTACGGAAAGCACCCTTACAAATTGATATGCGGTATAATCTGCTTGCGGAAGTTTTTCTGCAAATTCCGACAACACCTTTTCCACACTTTCAAACCAGATCTCTTTTTTCTGCTTGCGGAGCGCGCTTTCAAGCTCCATTCTGAAATTATTCGGCTTGTAATTTTCAACGAGCTTTTCCCGAACGGCAGGATCGTTTATTTGTTCAAGCGCTTCAAAATCTTCAAGCCGCATACCCTCATTGTAGGACTTTTTCACCTGCTCCATATCGTATTGTGACATCTTCAGACGGCGGCGGATAGTGCTTTCGGAAAATCCCGTTGTTTCGGAAATACTGCTTACCGTGTCGCCGAGGTCAAGCATAAGCTGAAAGCCTTCCGCCTGTTCCGGCTCTGTCAGATCGGCGCGCTGCATATTTTCCGCAAGCATAATGCCGACCTGCTCTTTCATTGAAAGTCCCTCCGCAATAACGCATGGGAGAAATTCAAGCCCTGCCGCCCGTGCCGCTTCGTAACGCCTGTGTCCTATCAGAATACGGTAATATCCGTCAAACTGTTTTGGTTCGCTTGGGTTCGCAGGAAACCACGGAACAACAGTCAGATTCTGCATAATACCGTTTTTGCGGATAGAGTCCGCAAGCTCTGAAATATCCCCAACGTCCTTGCGGGGATTTTTTGGGTGCGGTTCAAGATGTCCTATGGGAATGTATGTAATGGTTTTGTTTGGATTCTCGGCAGCGGCGGGCGGTTCGGTCTGATCCGTAAACCCGAAAATCTCTTTGTAATTTTTAAAAATGAAATCGGCAAGTTCTACATATAAAAATTCGACTACCGGCGTTTCCTGCTCTTCGTCCTCTGCATAAAAAATGTCTATGTATATATTGGCATAGAATACAATGGTGTAATTTCTTCCATTGACCTCAATATTTCCCGTATCGTAAATATTATCTTCATCGCATACCCACTCAAATACATCTTTCTCGCGGTATTCCTCGCAGAGGTTTATAAGTTCCTGCTTTTTTTCCTGATTGGTAATTGTTTCGCGGAGAATACCGACAAGCAGGTCGTGATTTTTTGATATATCATTCATTTCTGTTTGCACCTCCGACATTCATTCAACCCACATTCTTTGTGGGAGATCCTCAACGATCTTTTCAAAACGTCTTTCAAAATCTTCCGGATCCTGACCTGTGTATTCCTCATACAGCTTATCGATCGCCGATCGTTTTTTATCAAGTATCGCACCTTTGTAGTCGAGTTCGTCAACGATCGCCGCCAGACAGTCATGCGCCGTTTTTATGTCCCAGAAAAGTGCAAGCAGTTTGATGGATTTACAGAATACATCAATCAAATTTTTCTTTGTCATTTTCATAAGTCGCTCACGTGCTTCTTCCTGCGCAAGACTGCTTTCAAATTCATTAAGGATCTGAAAGTAATCATATTCTTCGGAATCATATCCTTGGGTTTTATACAGTTCTCCAAGAGCACTGACTATTATGTCATTAAAAATATCCTCATCAACATATTGATCCTGACTTTCAATCGCTTCCGCAAGGTCGTATGCCCCGCAGGAAAGATCATCAAACAAGTCTTTGTATTCGTAGTAATATTCCGATTCGCCCTCTGTGTCATAGCCATACATATCGCCGTTTTCGCCGACTTCCCACAACCATGACATTATTTCGGAAAGGTTCAGGTCTTCGATAAGGGCTCTTTTCCATAAAGGCATTTCAGAGCATTTCATTTTCAGCACCTCCGAACTGTTCTATAAAATTTTCAATGTCGTCGATCTTTTTCTGCAAATATTGAATGTTCATTTTGTCCTCATCAATATATTCCTGCAGCGTAAAAATCTCCTCGTTAAGTGCGTCCATGACCGCCTGCGGAATTTTGTTCTTGACATTTTCCGCATTTTCTGATATACTATCGGTAGAATCCTTTGACGTGGGATTTGTTGAGCTTGTGTCGGTTGCCGCCGGTGCAGGCTCTTTTTCTTCTGTAATCATTCTGCGGCAAATGCGCTGGACCGTTGACAGCGGCACGCCTGTTTCTTTTGAAATTGCAGCAGTTGACTTGCCATCGTTACGCAGGACTTGTACTTCGGCGATCTTCTCGTCCGAAGTCTTGTTTCCTCTTGCCATAAAATTTTCCTCCTCGTTATTTTCTGGGATCTCCCAACCTTTTTCCCGTATGGAAGCCATAAGTCCCCTCACGGAATCGGGCGGAACATCGCTGTAGATCAGGTACGGATCATTCAGCAGCGGCATATGTAATTTCATAGCGACTTCAACGTCCGTAAGACCTAAGCAAAGGAGCTTGTACACTCTTTGCTCGTTGTGTGAAAGCGAACGCTTTTCAGGAGCGTCTATCAATACGTTCATCTTCTGCATCCTCCTCGGAAATACCCGTCATGCACAGGGTAATATTTTCGACTATCTGGAACGTAAGAGCAGCCACCGCCGCTCCCAGCAGCCACGGGGAAATTATTATCCACATAGATTTTCACGTCCTTTCATGCTATTTTGCTTATCCGCGGATTTTCTTTTTGCGGTTTAATGCCGCCGCCTTTTGGAAAATAGATAAAGATTTCTTCCAACGGTATTTGCAGGAAATCCATTATCTTATATACCTCGTCAATAGTCCAGCTGTAGCGGTGTGTCATTCGCGTTGAAAGATACGCCGTACTTACACCGAGGAATTCTGCCAGAGCGTAATTATGTATGTCCATTTCTGCCATACGCCCTCTTAATTTGGAAAAAGGTTTCATATTATCACCGTCCTTTCTTATTTCGATTCCCGCTCCCAGCGTGACACGATCACGTTGCACAACGACGCTACCTTTTCAATTTTGGGCTGTTGGTTTGTGCCGTTGATCGCCTGAGACACCTCCGTTGGGTTGACCTTGTAACCCATTTTCGCAAGTTCCGGAATAAGCTCATTGCTCTTCCTGCCGAGCGTTCCGAGCCTGCCTTTTAAATTGAATATTGACATATTCTCACCTCGTTTCATTACAATAATGTTATTTTGTTCGTTCGGAACAAAGCAAATAAATGATTGCCAAAACAAGCCCATAAACAGCGTATGACATACATTTTCACCTCTCCTTAACTCTATCGCGTTTCCTTGAAACAGTAATTGTCTTTTTGTTGAAATAAAAAACTATACGTTTGCGAATAGGATATCCCTGTCCTGTATATAAATAGTCACGATATATATCTTTCGGCTTGTGTATCATTCTTTCACCTCGTTTCTTGACATACTACCCGCCCCGCTGTATAATTATTGCAGAAAGGAGGGGTGCTGTATGGAATATGATCTGTCGCATGATGCTGAATACCTGCTTTGTGTCCTCTACAAAAACTATATTGACCGCAGGAAGAACGGCGAAGACAAAAGCAAAGCCAAAATGATGAACAGTTCAGAACACATTTTCAATACATTACTTTCAGAGTGGAAGTTTGAAGATGTTGACGAAACGTGTCGGGAACTGGATCGCGCCGGTTTGCTTAATTGTCAGTACGGCGACAATATCGTTTATTTTTCCGTGTTGAATGATAATGCGATCATCTACATGGAAAATCGGTATAAGAGAGGCATATCGGAAGTAATTGACACAATATCGAAACTTAAAAGTCTGATATTCTAATCTTCTACTATCCAATCATCTGCAAGAACGTCATCGGTACGGGGATCCCAGTACGGGTGACGTTCCGTCTTTTCCCCGTCTGCCGTGACCGTAACAATTTCATAACAGGTGTTTGTCGGTATAATGGAGACGTAACCGCCGTCCGATGTGCGCCGCATGACCCTCTTTTCAGCAAGAGCCTGTCTTGTAGCGTCGATTATGTTCATCTTCTCACCTCGTTTCTTGACTTTTAATCATTTCATATTAATAGATTTAATGTCACAATAAGTTGCAGGAAATGAATACATTGATCTTGAATAAGATTGATTTTTCTTCTGTTTGCTTTTAAATCATCAACAACCATATGAATGATCGCATTCAGAACAAATAAAATTCCATATTCATATGACGGTGCAAATTTAAAAAATATAAGTATTGGAAACATTACCATAAAACTCCAACTTATTGAGTGCATTAACAATGCCATTATGTAATCGTATTTGTACATCTTATCAGGTGCATTGATTGTCCAGAATGATTTTTGCTTTAATGAAGCCAACCGCCCTTGCAGATAATAATCATCAACAATGTGACAAAATAACATACATATAAGAATTATAATTTTTTTATCCAATTTCTTTCATCTCCTCTTACAAAGTTTTGATTTTATGTAGTCAAGAATACATTCCGGCACAAAGTGACTTATATCTCCGCCGAAAGATGCTATCTGCCTTACAGCACTTGAGGAAAGATACATATTTTCCGAACTTGTGGTAAGGAACACTGTTTCCGCACCGTCATAAAGTATCTTGTTTGCCAGTGCCTGCTGGAATTCGTATTCAAAGTCGGTGACCGCCCGTAAGCCTTTTATGATGGCGCAGGCTCCCGCCTGTTTAATATAATCCGCTAAAAGCCCGTCCCAGATGTCTATGACGACATTGTCAAGGTCAGCCGTAACTTTTTCTATGAGCTTTAACCGCTCCACCGCCGTGAAACTGGGATTTTTAAGGGCATTTACCGAAACAAGGATTATTACCTTGTCGAAAAGCGCAGAAGCTCTCTGAAAAATATCCATATGTCCAAAAGTAACAGGATCAAAACTTCCCGGGCAGACAGCAATTCTTTGTTTGTTATTATCCACTATTCTCACCTCGTTTCCTTGACATAATACCCGCTATGTGGTATAATATAGGCGGATCACTATATCATTTTTAAAACAAAATTTATGTTGTAATTATATTATAGTTTAATTTAATTCAACTGTCAAGGTGAAAATTTAAAAATAGTTGAATTTAACTAAACTTTGTGAGATTATAACAAATTAGGAAGTGAAAATTTGTGAATTATGATGTTTTTGAAAAGTTATGTGAAAAAAATAATACTACACCCACGGCTATTACTTTGAAACTTGGACTAACTAAAGGTAATTCAACGAGTTGGAAGAAAGGTGGGAACCCCAGTGTTGAAATATTAATGCGCCTTGCAGATGAATTAAATTGTACTACAGATTACCTGCTCACGGGCAAAGAAAAAAGTTCTTTCCCCGACTTGTCGGAAGAAGAACAAGAATGTTTACAAAAATTTAAAAATCTGTCGCCGATCGATAGAGGGCGTATACTGGAGCGTATGGATATGATGTATAGCGCTTACACTCCCGAACAGAAAGAAAACGTATCTTAATGAAATAAAAAATTATTTATGGAGGAAAGTAAAATGCTTGTATTTATTATAGTATTAATTATTATAGGCTGTATAGCTTGGGCTGCGTTTTTAATTTATGATAAGATTAACAATAAAAAAATAAAGGAAATAGAGCAAGAAGCATTAATCAGAAAGCGTGAAAAAAATAATGCTGGTGGACTTAAATATAAACCTCTTACAAAGAATGAAATGGAACGGTTAAAGCCGCAAGAAAATAATTCAAATGATATACAACAGTTATATGGTGTATTAAAAAATCTAAAAATCAAGCTTCCATATAAGGACAATTCACTCAAAGATGAATTTAATGACGAGATTATATTTACTATATCTTCGCGTTCACAAGATATGCAAGATAATTTATTAAACGTTTCACAAGGACAAGAACTTGAAATTGAAAAAGGTGAAAATGACAAATTATATTTTACAGCCGACGGATTTGAAATAGGTTATGCACCTGCAAAATTTGAAGAAACAATTTATGATACTGATTCATATTATGCCGAAGTTAATGAAATAAAAGAAACTAATTCCGGCAGCTTGTCTGTAAAAGTATCTCTAAAAGTTTAAAATATTAATGAAATAAAAATCCCGCCTGCAAGGCAGACGGGGGAAGAGAAAAATATTAGGAGGATCGGGATTATGGAATTAAATTATGAGTGCATGAGAGAAACCCTTATGGTATTAGAAAAACGTCTCGACCTGAACGAACATTTTCAGCCTATATCAATGAGAACTTTTGAAATAGTTAAAATACCCGAACTGTCAGATAAGTTTTCTCAAAAAGATATTGCTTATAGTCTTTATATTCTTGGCGATGCAGGGCTGATAGATTTCAACCCAAACACATCAATGACGTCACCAAGTGGAAAAGTCCGTATGCAAATAGGTGGAACGGTAACATCATTGACATATAAAGGGCATGAATTTTTGGAACAGATAAAAAACGAATCTACATGGAAAGATATTAAAAATATGTTAAACAAGATCGGCGTTTTTACTATTGACATTATCTCTAAAGTAGCTATAAGTATAATATCAAACAAAATCAATTCAATTCTTTAGATTGATGATCTTAATACATAGCAATACAGAAAGAATTGAAAAACCTGCAAGCGCAGCATTAAATAATAAGTTTACCCTGTTGTTTATCTCATTTTCCCGTATTATTTCATTGATAGCCGCAAGGGTATCGGTTTCTTCCTGAGTAAGATTGATGTTATACATTTTTACACCACCTTTCCAGTTGGATCTTATAATTATATTATAGCATATTTGTGGCTGATTTTCAAGCTTTGCAAAAAATCCCGCCTGCAAGGCAGACGGGGAAACAAGAAAGGATATGATTTTATGAATGTTGAATTAACTAAAGATGCTGAATATTTGCTATGTACATTGTATAAGGTTTATTCAGAGAAATTAAAATCCGGCATTTCAAAAGCGCAAGCGCGTTGCTTTGGCAGTTCGGAAGATATTTTTACAAATTACTTATCAGAATGGCTTTTTGAAGATGTGAACACGACTTGCTATGAACTAAAGCACGCAGAAATGTTGAGTATATTAAACGCGGATAATATTGCATATTCGGTATCATTGACCGATAAAGCAATAATCTATATGGAAAATCGCTTTAAGAATAATATTGAGGAACTGCTAAATTTTATTGCTAATTTGAGGAAAATTTTCTGATTTCTCTTTTTGTCAGCTTTCTCGGCTTGCCGCGCTTGTTGACCGCTGCACATTCCGGCTTTATAGTAGCTTTGCACCCAAATTCATTGGTACATTTTCCGTTTACGGAAGCGGAGCAGGAAGTGTTCCGCTGCGGATCGCAAAGATAAAATACAGTTTTTTCAGGGACTTCCATTGTTTCAACACCTCTTTGAATGTGTTATTCTTGGGTAAATTCTTCATGCTGATCTATATCATCGTGCATGATATTGCTATAATCGATCATTTTATCTATTATGTCTAACTCACGATGGATCTCATCAAAAAGCTGTTCAAGTTTTTCCTTGTGTTTTCTGAATAAATCCTGATTCGGTATTTTGACTACAAACTTCATTTTTACACCACCATTCAAGTTGGATTTTATAATTATATTATAGCATATTTGCGGCTGATTTTCAAGCTTTGCAAAAAATCCCGCCTGCAAGGCAGACGGGGGAAGAGGATAGATTATGTACAAACATAGTGAAATTGAAAGAACTGTATATGGCATTGACAAGCAAAGTGATATATTGGATTTCTCAAAAATACATTTGTCTTTTAAGAATGAAAAGCGCTTGAAAGAAATGGCAAAAGGATATACGGTTTATGTTTCGCCTGAAGAGGGCAGGGCTTTTACAGCCGATAATCTGGTAAATTGCAGCAGAAGGAAAGGCGAAAACGGCGATATATTTGTAATGAAAATAAATGAAAACGGAAAAGCATATCATGATTATCTTGTCAGAAAAAAGAGGAAAAGGACTGTAGGGGTAATTATATCGGTACTCGGTATTGCCGTATCTTTTGTTACTTGGCTTATATCATATGTATTACCCGCAGAAACATAAGCAGCCATGTTATAAACCATATGGCATATAATATAGTCATTATCCTGCGGTGATGCTGTTCTTTATGTTCTTCTAAAATTCTATTGTATTGTTCTTCCATTTTTAAGTCAATAGCTTCTTCTATTTTCTTTAGATAAAAATATTCTGTTTCGGGCTTTGCGGGTGTCGGATCGGGTTTAAACGGTATAGGATCTCCCTGCCCGTCAAGCATTGCACATTCAATTTTTAATGTGGCTTTGCAGCCGAAAGGGCTTTTACATTCTCCGTTTATTGAGGCATTACATTCAACATTAAGTTTGGGGTCGCAAAGATAAAATACGGTTTTTTCAGGGTTTTCCATTGTTTCAACACCTCATAGTTATATACTACATATTGCTTTTGTTGTTGTCTTTTTCGTCAGTGTCTTTTTTAACTGGTGTGCGTTTGAGTGCCTGAAAGAGGCGGTGAAGGATCTCACAAACGACAAAAGTGGCGGCAACGACTAACCAATTTATATCCGCAAACCAACTTGCAAACATTTTTACAACCACCTTTCAAGTTGAAATTTATAATTATATTATAGCATATTTGCGGCTGATTTTCAATATTTACGATAAAAATAACCCGCTCCGGTGCGATCCGAAGCGGGGAAAGACTTATGCAGTCAACTGCGAAACATATCTATTAATTCATATATCGTTGCCAGAATGAACCCAACGCCTATGACATACAAAAGCACTGTTAAAAATTTCTGTTTTTTCATACTTGACACCTCGCTTTTTTTGTGGTATATTAAGTAGGGAGAGGGGCGGTTGCTCCCGCCCTTTCCCTTTGGGATCTAATCCCTTAGTTCTTTAATGATCTTTACTAACCAGTAAAGAGCTTGTGCAACAGCAGCAAAGGTTGCAGCTTTGCTTGCCGCTCCCGTTGGCTTTCGCTTTCGGGAGTTTTTCTTTTTCCTACTCATTGTCTCACCACCTTTCCTTTACTGTAATTATATTATACCATATAGCCTTGTATATGTCAATACTTTTTGAGAAAAAAGTTGCACAAACATATAGCCGCTTATTTGTACAATATGTATATAGACGTGTATTAAAAATTGTGGTATACTTATCGTTGAAAGGACGTGATAATATGTACGATGAAAAAGCCAAAGAACGTACAATGAAGTATATGAAAGAAAAACGCGATAAGCTTACTTTGAATTTTCCTCTCGGAGCAAAGGAACGTTACCGCAGTTATGCCGAAAGCAAGGGTAAGAGCCTGACCGCGCTTATTGTGGAACTTATTGAAGCCGATATGGAGAAAAATAAATAGCTATCTCTGCCATTTGGGGATAGCTATGCCCATTTTACAACATAAATTATTTTGTAAAAGACAATCCCGCCTGTGCCGCAAACACAGACGGGATATATGAGAGCCGAGGAATAGTATGAAATCGTATTCCCACAGCACCATAAGCTAATTATACTATTCCTCGGACATAATGTCAAGGAGGAATTTTTGTGAAACGTACAAATACCGCAAAATGGATCGAGTCCCGCGGACGGTGGCAGATAAACGTCCAGAAAGACGGTATTCGGAAAACTTTTACTTCGTCCAAGCCGGGCAGGACAGGGCAAATGGAAGCAAACCAAAAAGCCGACAGGTGGCTTGATGACGGAATCGAAAACGGAAAAATAAAAGTACGTCAGGCTTCTGAGAAATATATTGAGGCACTGAAAATATCCACTTCTCAGAGTCATTGGAGTAAGTATGAAAGCGTATTCCGTACCCATATCAATCCATACATCGGAAGCGTCAGGGTAGAGAACCTTACGGAGCAGCACCTTCAAAGCGTTATTGACCGTGCATACGGAAAGGGACTTGCAAAAAAGACACTTTCCAATTTAAGAGCGTGTATGGTTGCTTTTGTTAAATTTTGCCGTAAAAATAAGTATACAACACTTTTACCGGAAAGCTTGACAATTCCGCGTGATGCGAAAGTTTGTGAGAAACATATTTTACAGCCAAGCGATCTGAAAACTCTCTTTTCATCTGATACTACATTATACCGAGGAAAAGAGAAGTTTGACATATTCATATATGCTTATCGTTTCCACGTTCTGACAGGTCTCCGTCCGGGAGAACTTGCCGGTCTTAAATGGGAGGACATCAAGGACGGGACGGTGCATCTCCGCCGTTCTATAAACGTGTTAGGGGAGACCACAACAGGAAAGAACCAGAACGCGCGTCGGAATTTTTCTTTGAATATTTATACTTCTGCAATTCTTGAAGAACAGAAGAAACTTCTTGCCGATCTGGGTATTGAATCGGAGTATGTATTCTGTGACAAATGGGGAGAACCGCTCAGTAATGAACTTTACCACAAGCACTGGAAAAGTTACTGCGAATATAATAATATTCCGCCGATTACTCCTTATGAGTTACGGCATACTTTTGTATCAGCTGTCAAGACACTTCCGGAAGGTTACTTGAAGAACCTTGTTGGACATTCTAAAGACATGGATACATATGGTGTATATTCTCATGAGATGGACGGGGACATGAATGCTACAGCAACTCTTGTTCAAGATATTTTCAAACAAATATTAGCAATGTAGAATAAAATTTTTCTACCAAAAATAAAAAGTGTGTACTTTTGTGTGTACCTTAATAGTAATTCAACCCGTGCAAACGGGTTGTTTACGCGGGTCGAATTGGTGGAGATAAGGGGATTCGAACCCCTGACCTGTTACATGCGAAGCAACCGCTCTCCCAACTGAGCTATACCCCCGAACAATAATCATTATATCACATTAATGCTATGTTTGTCAACAGCTTTTGTGAATATTAGTAAAAGTTTTTATGAATATTTTTAAAGCTTTGTGTGACCCGTCTCAATACGAAACGGGCTTTTACAAAGCAGTAAGACATTATTTAAAATAAATACATATTTATAATAACTGAGAAATATTTTATAACGAACCATTTTCACATTTACTCAAGGTTATTTTCCTTTATAAACGTGTCAACTGTCATTCTATGGACCCCGAATATGCGTGCTATTTCACATTTAGATACTTTTTGCTGTCTGAGTACACGAATAGTCTCTTCCTTTCCGGATAATTTCACATGAGAGGACTTTTTTCCTTTTGGACGTCCCAGTATTACACCTTCTGCGCGCTTGCGGGCTAATGCTTCTTTTGTGCGCTGACTTATAAGATTACGTTCGATTTCAGCTGACAAGCCGAAGGCAAATGCGAGAACTTTGCTTTGAATGTCCTCACCAAGTCTGTAATTATCTTTGATAGTCCAGACTTTACATTCCTTAGTCATGCAGATATTCAGTATTTCCATTATCATAAACAGATTTCTGCCCAATCTGGAAAGTTCTGCGCATATTATCAAATCGTCTTTTTTAACCTTGTTAAGCAGTTTTCCCAACTCTCTTTTGTCAAAATTTTTTGTGCCGCTGATAGTTTCTTCTATCCAGCCGTCAATGGTGAAGTTGTTGCTTTTAGCAAAATTTTCAATTTCAAACCTTTGATTTTCAACCGTCTGCTTGTCAGAACTTACTCTGATGTACCCGTAATTCATAATAAACTCTCCTTTAAAAATTGATTATAAATAACGAGCGAATATATT